>JBQTGW010000132.1:0-3442 GCA_052390495.1 Pseudonocardiales bacterium | reverse complement strand
GGGGCGGTAGCTCAGCTGGTCAGAGCAGCGGACTCATAATCCGTCAGGTCGTGGGTTCGAGTCCCACCCGCCCCACCGCTTCTAGCAGCCAAAATGGTCTTATTAGGATCATGATCTTTGATCTATGGGCATGGGTTTGGGCATGAGTTACGCTGTGAGCATGAGCGCAGCGCGTCCGAGGCGTGGCAGCGAGCGACCCCAGGGCAACATCGAAGCTCGTGGCGACTCCCTACGCATCCGTGTGTACGCGGGCGTCGACCCCGTGACCGGCAAGCCCGTGTACCTCCGCGAGACGGTGCACGGCACCGACGACGCGGCCCGCCGCACGGCCAAGCGAACCCTGAACCGCTTGATCGCCCAAGCGGGGAAGGCACGTCGCCCGTCCTCGGTGATCTCGCTGGATCACGTGATTGAGGAATGGCTGAGGGTTGCCGAGCACGAGGACAGCACCCGCGAGACCTACCTGGGCTACATCGAGCGCACGATCAAGTCTGCTCTCGGCTCGATGTCGATCGCGAAGCTGTCTGTGCGTCACCTCGAAACCCTGTACGCGGAACTGCGCCGCTGTCGCGTTCGCTGTGACCGGAAGCCCTTCGTCGAGCACAAGGCGAAAGGTGACCACGACTGCAAAAAGGCGAAGTGCACGCCGCACGTCTGCAAGCCCATGGCCGCTTCCACCGTCCGGCAGATCCACTCCATCATCAGCGGCGCACTCTCGGCAGCGGTCCGCTGGGATTGGCTGGAGTCGAACCCGGCGCGGCTAGCTCAGCGGCCGAAACAGAAGCCCCCAGAGCCCGATCCTCCCTCGCCTGCTGACGCCGCCAGACTGGTTGACGAAGCGTTCCGGATGGACGAGGACTGGGGCGCCCTCGTATGGCTTGTGATGACGACCGGCCTGCGCCGTGGCGAGGTGTGCATCCTGCGGTGGTCCCGAGTCAATCTCGATGCAGGAGAGATTGAGATCCGCAGCAGCTACCGGCTGCGCAAAGGGGTCGGCACGGAAAAGGATACCAAGACCCACCAGATGCGCCGCATCGCGCTCGACACGGAGACGGTGGGATTGCTCCGCGAGCTGAAAGACCGGTGGCGGGCGAGATTGGCCGCTCTCGGCCTTGAGCTGACCGACGACATGTACGTCTTCACCGGTTACCGGCAGACGGTACCTACCGTGCCCTACTCACCGCACGGTGTGTCCAGCCGATACAAAGACATGGCCGACCGACTAGGCATCGAGACCCACATCCACGCTCTACGGCATTACTCGGCGACCGAGCTGCTCAGCGCCGGGATCGACCTGCGCACCGTCGCTGGCCGCCTCGGCCACGGCGGGGGAGGGGCAACCACCCTCCGCGTCTACGCCGCGTGGGTCGCAGCCTCCGACCGCAAAGCCGCCGAGATCCTCGGCTCCCGCATACCAAAACGATTCAGCCAGCAGTGAGATACGTCGAAGATTGAGTTGTACCAGTCCAGCGGCGAGTCAATCGGCCGGTTACAACAGACACGGACCGGGTGGTCATTGTCAGCGCGGCCAATGACGTTATAGATGGTGGAGCGGTCCCGCGCTTACAGCTCATTCAGGTCGAGACGCTACTCATCAGGGAACTTGCTGAAACTCACTCGCCCGTGTTAGCCGCAGTGCATGCGTCAACGCGAATATTTCATCGCGGGCGGAAATCTGGAAATCGGTACATCACAGCCCCACCCGACAGCTGCCTTTTCTCGCAGAAGCGCCGATCGGCTAGCTGGTCGAGGACGATTCTTGCGTCGTCGAGAGACAGCAACGTATGTAGTGCGACATCGGCGACGCAGATCTCTCCACTTTGCTGTCGAGCGAGTTTCAAAACCTCTTTCTCTTGGAGGGCCCGGGTGTCGTCCGGTCGGGAAGCGCGCCACAGCCTCGGTCGATTGTTCCTGGATTGGATCCCATGTCTTTCGGTTCGAAAGAATAGTCCAAACAGTCCCGTGCCGACCCCGATGATCAGCCCTGCAATCGCCCCTTCGCTTTCCTCCCCTGCGGAGATTGTGCCGAACAGTAAGCCCAGCCCACCCAGGACAACTACGCAGGTCACTAGGAACAGCGCCACTGACAGCGACTGACGTAGCACAGTCGCGTACAGCCGCAGGAGAATCGCACCTCCTATTAGCAGCAGGAACTGCGTGCCGCCAGTGTCGGAACCCTGCAATCCCGAGCTCAACGTGATCACGAGCGACATGATGAAGACTGGCACGCTTAACCAGAGGATCAACCGTAGCCCAGATCGCCGCTGAGGGCTGACCGATCCCTCCCCTGTGATACTTGGCTTTCGAAGCTCGCGAGCGGACGTTACTCCGGTGAGGAAGACGAAGATCGAGATAAGGCCGGAGACGACACCAACAATTTCCCGGTAATCCACTCTTGCCCACTTCCCTAACGATGGTAGGGGTCTCCATCACTACCCACGCACCCCGTCGGCGCTCGCCCCTCCTGTTTCCCGACCAGCTCCTCGATCGTGCCTGCGAGGTGAGCGCTGGGGTGCTGTCCCGTCAGCGCAATGCCCACCCACCCTGCTTTGCAGGCGTCCACACCCAGGACCCGCTCGCTCTCCACGACCATCCGGTATGGCTCACAGCTCTCGCTCGTAGAAGTAGTTGATCGGCCCATCCGGTGGACCTTCGCGATTGCTGAAGCCGAGGCTCTCATAGAGTGCACGGGCGGCGATGTCGTCCTCGCTGGTACCGAGGTCCATGTGATCCGCACCCTGGCCGTGTGCGTACTCGATCGCAGCCTCCATCAGTGCTCGACCGAGTCCGTGCCCGCGTCGGTCGGGAACCACGTACAACTCGGCCACGTAGCACTCCAGCCCGTCGCTCCAGATCGCCGGGCGGAACCGGAGCACCGCCAGGCCGTCTGGTCCGCCTCCGCCGAGGAGGACTGCCGTGTCACCGGCGATCAGGAGCCGCCTAACGCGATCGCCGAGCACGCGCGAGCCGGGAGTGGGCTCGCCGAACTCTCGGTTGAAGTCGTGCAGGAGCTGACCGATGGTTTCGGCGTCTGCGACGTCCGCGCAACGGACGCCGGGATCGAATCCTTCTGGCTTGACCATATGACGATCAATTTACTGCCAGTGCCACCATCCGGCCAGTGAGCGGAGCGTGCCGCAGTAAGATCCCTCTGCGGCGCACGCCGCGTAGGTGCGTCAAGGCTGGCCAGCGGGCTCAGTGATGATCGTAGGTGAGTTCATGGCGAACCACCCGCCACTAGACGACGGGTACTGACCGGACGGATCGTGATCTCAGGGCCAGCGCCGTGCTGCGGCCAGCCGGATCGGCGCGGCTGTTCTGTCGGTGCTCGTCGCTAGCGTCCGCGGTATGCCGTCGAGTCTGCACGAGACACTGGTCGAGATGTTCCGGCACCGCCCGTCGCTGGCTGCGGAGCTGCTGGGGGGAGCGCTGGGGATGGAGC
>JBQTGW010000131.1:0-5621 GCA_052390495.1 Pseudonocardiales bacterium | reverse complement strand
GAGCTGGAGCGGAGGATGCGGTAGTGGGCATGGTCGATGCGTTTGCGCTGCTGGAGAAGATCACTGAAGAGGCGTTCCGACTGGAGACGCGGCAGCGCTACAACGTGCCCTACGAGGAGCCGCTTATCCGTGCGTTCGAGGAAGGCATGCCTCCCCCGGAGAACGAGTCCATGACCCGGCATATGACGTCAGTCACCTCACTGCGGATGGCGGGAAAGCGAAGGTGTCGCGTACACGTGATCGAGTTGCCGCTCACCCCTTACCTGCGCTACGAGATAGACGGTTACCGGGAGAACATCGAGGCGGGTGAGGAGGTCTTTCTTGCTGACCGGGCCTGGCATTCTGATCTGATCGAGCTGACCGAGGACTTCCTGCTGCTCGACGGCGACACCGACCATGCCAGTGTGGTCTGGTACCGCTACAACGACGATGACGAACTCCTTGCCAGAGATCACAGCGACGACACAGCCGATATCGAGCTCTGTCGGCGGCATCGTGACTTGGCCGTGGCCCACGCCGTCCCGTACGAGGAGTTTGTTCGGGGGGTTAGCCTCGCCTGATGCATCCGTTCGGTGAGCTATCTCCTCGGCGGCGACTGCTTGGGGAGGCGCTGCGGGTGGTGCGGTCCAAGGCCAAGCTCACGGGGGTGCAGCTCTCCGAACGGCTTGGCGTGTCCCAGTCCCAGATCAGCAGGATCGAGCTCGGTCAGCAGGCCGCGTCGGTCGACTTGGTGCGCCACTGGGTAGACGTGACTGGGGTGCCAGAGGATCGCAGTGCCGAGCTGATTGAGTGGGCTGAGGCCGCAGTTACCGAGACGGTTCCCTTCCGCGCTGCGATGGCGCGCGGACTGGCGCAGCTACAGCAGGACAGTCGTCAGCTTGAAACGAGTGCGGGGACCATTCGTTCCTTCCAGCCGGTGTTGATACCCGGGTTGCTGCAGGTACCTGAGTACGCTCGTCGGATCTTCGTGGTGGGCAATCCGACGCTTGGTTCAGCGGAGATCGCTGCTGCGGTGGCCGCCAGGATGGATCGCCAGCTTCTGCTCTATGAGGGCACCAGGCGGTTCGAGTTCGTGATTGCCGAGGCGGCGCTGCGCTGGCGGGTCGGGCCGCCCTACGTCATGCTCGCCCAGCTCGACCGGATCACCGCCGTTGCCAGCCTGGATTCCGTGGACGTGCGAGTGATTCCGCTGGACACCGAACTCGACGCCTGGCACGAACATGAATTCAACCTGAAGGACGACCGCACTGACGACGATCCGGTGGTTACCGTCGAGACCCAGACCAGTCAGGTGACCACCATCGATCCGACTGAGGTCGCGTTCTACCGTGAGGCGTTTGCTCGGCTGCGGGAGGCCGCGCTGCATGGGCCCGAGGCTGATGAGCTGGTGCGCCGGATCCGCGACGGTCTGCTCCGCGCGCAGTCCGAGCGCTGACTTGACCCATTCCGCTTACCCGTCACTACCCGGGTAGGCTAAGATCGCTCGACGGGTAGGGCCTTCGGGTTCGCCCGGCAACGGCAAAAGGCCCCGGCGGGTGACTCCGCGGTGTAGGCGCACCGCGGCCCGCCGAGGCCGACGCATCAGTCCCCTCGGTGAAGGAGTTCCAATGCCACGTCAGGTTATCCGACCGCGCGTACCCGTCCGCCGACGATCCCCGGCCGAGCATCTGCGGCGGCGGCGGACGGTTCTGGTCCCGTTGACCTGTGCTGTCGACGGCCGCAGCCATTGCGTCACTGAGCACGCATTCGCCGCGGGTCGACGCCATGGGTACTACCGGGTGCTCTGCGGTCGCACAGTGGTGGCCGCCGCCATGGTCTGCCCGGACGGCCCACCGTGCCCGTCCTGTGCACAGCACGCCCGGGAGCTCGGCAAACCGGTGGACCGAGCCGCCCGGCATCGTAGGCCGGGGCCGCTTCGTCGGCTGGTCGCTCCGCTCCGGCGGCGAGTGCTCGGGAGGTGTCGTGAGCTGGTACGTGGCGTCGCTGCGTGACGGGGATACCCACCTGGTCAGAGAGGTCCACGGCAGCGAGATCGACGGTGGCGAGGCCAATGGTGGCGAGGCCAATGGTGGCGAGGTGCGCGCGTTATGCGGGCAGAGGTTTCGGCCGCTGACCCGGCTGGCTGGCCAGCCGCCCGACCCGCTCCAGGTATGCCGATCGTGCTGGGAGGAACTCCTTAGCATCAATGCCTGACACACCGTGCACCAATGCCTGACACACCGTGCACCAACGACGAACACACCGTATTAGATAGGGTCGGCGGTCGTGAGAGCACTGCGTCGGTTTACCGCACGGGCCCAGCTACCAGGGCCGCTGGCTCAGCTGGAGATGCTGGCCACCAACTTGCGCTGGACGTGGGACCCGCCTACCCAGGATCTGTTCGCATCGCTGGATGAGCGCACCTGGGAGGCCGTCGAGGGCGACCCGGTGCGGCTGCTTGGCGAGATCCCCACCGAGCGGCTCACCGCGCTGGCCGCCGACGAGGCTGTGGTGGCCCGCACCACGGCCCTTACCGACGACCTGCGCCGTTATCTGGACGAGCCCCGCTGGTACCAGCAGCGGCAGCAGGAGCTGCCGGCTCTGCCGTCTTCGGTCGCGTACTTCTCCATGGAGTTCGGTGTCACCGAGGTGCTGCCGAACTACTCCGGTGGTTTGGGGGTACTGGCGGGTGATCACCTGAAGGCCGCGTCCGATCTCGGCGTGCCGCTGATCGGGGTCGGGTTGCTCTACCGCGCGGGCTACTTCCGCCAGTCGCTGTCCCTGGACGGCTGGCAGCAGGAGCATTACCCGGCCCTGGATCCCCAGGGCCTGCCGCTACACCTGGTGTCCGACGCCACTGGCGCGCCGTTGGTGGTGCGGGTCGGCATGCCGGGCGGACGGGTGCTAAGGGCGCGGATCTGGCGAGCCGATGTCGGTCGAGTGCCGCTGCTGCTGCTGGACAGTGACTTCAGCCAGGGGGATATCGAGGAAAATCCTGACGATCTGCGTGGGGTCACCGACCGGCTCTATGGTGGTGACCAGGACCACCGGATCAAGCAGGAGATCCTCGCCGGGATCGGTGGGGTTCGTGCGGTGCGGACGTTCTGCCAGCTCACCGGCCACCCCGAGCCCGAGGTGTTCCACACCAACGAGGGCCACGCGGGTTTCCTCGGCCTTGAGCGGATCCGTGAGCTGATGAGTTGGGCGCAGCTGAGCTTCGACGAGGCATTGGCGGCGGTGCGTGCGGGCACCGTGTTCACCACGCATACCCCGGTGTCCGCAGGTATCGACCGTTTTCCGGTGGACATGGTGCGGCACTACTTCACCGGTGCAGGCGGCGACCCGGCCCAGGCGCTGCTGCCCGGCGTCGACGTCAACCGGGTGCTGGCGCTGGGCGCTGAGGACAACCCCGGCATGTTCAACATGGCGCAGATGGGCCTGCGTCTAGCCCAGCGCGCGAACGGGGTCTCACAGCTGCATGGAGCAGTGTCACGGCAGATGTTTCGGGGGATGTGGCCGGAGTTCGACGTCGACGAGGTGCCGATCGAGTCGGTCACCAATGGGGTGCACGGTCCGACCTGGGCGACGCGGGAGCTGGCCACCTTGCTTGGCGAGCCCGGTAGTGACGCTGATGGGGAACCGGTTACCGACTCGACGTTGTGGGAGCTGCGCTGCGAACTGCGCTCCCGGCTGGTGGACGAGGTGCGCAGGCGCGTCCGCGCGGCGTGGCTGGTCCGGGGCGCCTCCGAGCCGGAGCTGGGCTGGACGTCGACGGTCTTCGACCCGGCTGTGCTCACCCTCGGTTTCGCCCGCCGGGTACCCACCTACAAGCGGCTTACCCTGATGCTGCGCGACCCCGACCGGCTCCGTGCCCTGCTGCTGGACCCGCAGCGCCCGATGCAGCTGGTAATCGCAGGCAAGTCGCACCCCGCCGACGACGGAGGCAAGGCACTGATCCAGCAGATCGTCCGGTTCGCCGACTCGCCGGACGTCCGGCACCGAATCGTCTTTCTGCCCGACTACGACATGTCGATGGCTCGCTACCTGTACTGGGGCTGCGATGTGTGGCTGAACAATCCGCTGCGGCCGTTGGAGGCGTGCGGTACCTCGGGAATGAAGTCCGCGCTCAACGGTGGGCTGAATCTGTCCATCCGGGACGGCTGGTGGGATGAGTTCTACGACGGCGAGAACGGCTGGGCGATCCCCACCGCGGACCGCGTCGAGGATCCGGAACGCCGCGACACCTTGGAAGCCAACGCGCTCTACGAGCTCATCGCCTCGCAGGTCGCCCCCCGGTTCTACGACCGAGCCCCCGACGGCGTGCCCACCAAGTGGGTGTCCATGGTCCGCCACACCCTCGCTGAGCTGCGCCCGCAGGTTCAGGCATCCCGGATGGTGCAGGAGTACGTGCAGCGCTTCTACGCGCCTGCCGCCCAATCGGCCGCCGCGGTGCGCGCCGAGTCCTTCGCGGGGGCCCGCGCGCTGGCGACCTATCGGTCCAGGGTCCGCGCCGCCTGGATGCGGGTGCGGGTAGCTCAGGTGGACACCTCAGGTCTGCCCGACATACCCACGCTGGGATCGCAGATGACCGTCCGCGCCGCTGTCGAGCTGGCCGGTCTGCAACCCGCCGACGTGGAGGTGCAGGCCATCGTTGGCCGGGTCGATGATCGTGACGAACTCCGGGACACCGTCGTCGTGCCCATGGTGGCAGTAGGCACCGGTGACACGTCGGGTGAGGGCCAGCGTTTCGAAGCGACCATGCCCCTACCGCATGCCGGGCTGCTCGGATACACCGTGCGGGTCCTGCCCCGGCACCCCTTGATGGCCAACCCTGCCGAGTTCGGCCTACTTCACCTCGCCACCTGACCCCTCCCGCGCCACCGCTCGCAAAACCAGCAGCGTGTGCCCGTGCACCGTCATCCGGCTGTTCGGCCGTCTGGCTCGGGCTCGGGTGCATCGGCCGTCTGGGGAGCCGGTGTCCAGCACCGGCTCGTAGCGTTCGCCGAATTCGGGGCCCGGCAGCACGATCGTGATCGGCGCAGCGCCTGCGTGCAGGATCAGCAACCACGAGTCGGTGGCAGGCGCCACCGGGTGGGAGCGCACATTGGCGCCGCTGATCCACATGCCGAGCGTCAGCCGGTGACCGTCCTGCCAGTCCCACAGCTCCATGGGCTTGCCGTCGGGCCGCAGCCAGACGAGGTCGGGGATACCGTCGGGGGTGCTACGGCCCTCGAAGAACTCCGGTTGGCGAAGTGCCGGGGTGTCGGCTCGCAGGGCGATTACCCGGCGGGTGAACGCCGCCAGCGTCATTGCCGTGGGGTCTGGATCAGCAGTGGGATCTGCGGGATCTGAGCACCAGTCCAGCCAGGACGTCTCGTTGTCCTGGTTGTAGGCGTTGTTGTTGCCGTGCTGAGTTCGCCACCGCTCGTCGCCTGCCAGCAGCATCGGAGTGCCGGTGGACAGCACCAGGGTGGCCAGCAGGTTGCGGGCTTGGCGGGCCCGCAGGCGACGCACCGTGGGATTGTCGGTCTCTCCTTCGACCCCGCAGTTCCACGACCGGTTGTCGTCGGTGCCGTCCGCCCCGGCCTCTCCATTGGCCGCGTTGTGCTTGCGGTCATAGGACACGAGGTCCCGCAGCGTGA
>JBQTGW010000130.1:0-4641 GCA_052390495.1 Pseudonocardiales bacterium | reverse complement strand
CCGCAGGCAGGCTGCGGTTGTCGATGGCCTGGAGCCACTGGACGCCCACGGCGACGACTTGGACGAGTTCACGGCGTAGCCGGGCCGGGTCCTCCTCAGCGAGCGCCTCGGCGACCTCTTCGAGCAGGCGGGTCTCGGGCCGGTAGGTGGCCAGCGTGTACTCGGCCAGCAGGCCGTCGTCGTGCAGCTGCTCCGCCCACAGGGCGAGATCATGGGCGGTGTCGGCGAAGTGGTCGGCGGCGCGCAGCGGGATCCGTAGCCGCAGGTGGGGTGCCGGGTCGGGGTAGCGCAGGAACCACCAGCCCGCGGGAAGTTCGGGACGCCCGGCGAGGTGGGCGAGGATGTGATCGGATCGTCCGTAGAGGCGGGCGTCCAGCCATTGTGATCGTCCGGGCCGGTGCTGGAGGGTGCTGGCGGGACGGACCGGCCGGGTCGGGGGCCGGTGGAGCGGCGGCGCGGCGGTGAGGGTGAGCAGGAGTTCGGCCGGTCGGCCGTCGATCCAGCCGGACGGTTCGGGGGCTTCGGTGAGGACGGCGCTGGCGTGCCGGTCGAGGTGGCGGCGCATCAGCGCCAGATGGGCGTTCTCGTCCAGGTCCAGGCGCAGCCGCAGGTCGTCGTCGCCGATCAGCACCGCACGCGGCAGCCGGTGGCGTTCACGGTGCTGCTGCCAGGCGGCCCGCCACTGCGGCCACGTCGCGGTGCGGGCGGGCAGCGCGGCCTGGGGGATGATCCAGCGGGCCGGGTGCAGGATGGAGCGGCCCCGCCGGACTCGTGGCAGGAACGGAAGGCCGCGGGCGTGCCCCCAGTCGAACCTGGCGCACGGGGCCGCCCACGCCGTCCAGATCTCTGTCAGGAACCGGATGAGTGGCTGCTGGAGGTTCGGCAGGCGCACGCAGTTGACCAGCAGCGGTTCGACCGGGCGCCCGGTGGTGCGCGACACCAGCCACAGCCGCTGGCCGTCGCCGGCCACCGCCAGGTCTGCCAGCGTCCACGCCGGGTCGGGGTGGAAGTCACCGACGGGCAGGACGGGCAGCAGTCCGGGGGTGCGGGCGACGGTGGCCAGGCGGGTCTCCACCGGAGGCCCGGACAGCTGCACGGTGTCCGCGCCGGGCATGGCGGTCGGCAGGCTGGTGTAGACGCCGCGGAAACGCTCCAGTTCGCCCGGGGTGAGCAGGTGCAGGAACCGGGCGGCCGTGACCCCGGCGTGGCGGGCGCCGCTCACCAGCGTCAACGTGAACACGCCCTGGTCGAGATCTCGTGGTGTTGCGGCGGCGAGGGTGAACCGCAGTTCGGTGTGCGGGACCGGCGGCCGGTCATCCTCGCCGCGCAGCGATCCCATCAGATCGTCATCGAGTACCACCTCGGTACAGTCGTCCAGGGCGGAGTGCTGGGCGAGCGACGTGAGCAGAGCGTCGCGGGCGGTGAATCCCGCCGGGTCACATCGGGGTGAGCCCCGGTACCCGGCGGGGAACTCCAGGACGTTGAGGACGTCGCGCAGCGGCACGGCGGCACCCGGCCCCCACCGTTCGAGGAAGGCGCGATGGTAGGCGGCCCAGCCGGGCAGGTGCGGGGCGACCGCGACAAGCGCGCAAGCCGCATCCTCCGCTTCGGAGATCACTGCGGGGGGCAGCGTCACCGAGCAGTCGATCCGCAGGTCGACCGCGATCTGGTCGCCGGGGTCGGGGAGGTCGATGTGGCGGGCCAGGTGCGCGGCCGGGTCGGTCATGGTCATCGGCGGCCGGACCGCCGACAGCAGCACCCCCGCGCCCACCAGTGCGGCCAGCAACTGCTCGGCCTCCGCCGTGCCGCCGCATAGCTTGCCGGCCACCCTGGCGGCCAGTTCCCCGAACGCGATCGGAGAGGCGGCCGTCTCGACCGCCACCCGCACCGGGCCGGTCAGGTCGATCTCGGCATCCCACATCCGGCCGTGCTCGGCGCGGGCGCAGGGCAGCACCCACACCCCGCCACGGGCGTACCCGAGGGTGTTCGTCATCACCGCCACCGTGCGCAGGGCCGGCAGATCCCGCTCGGCCAACACGGCGTGCTCGGCGATGAAGCGGCCGTCGGGGCGGGCCACGGCGTGATGGCGCTCCCCCCAGCGGACCGCCGCGCGCGGGCCGAATTCGACCGGAGCCACGTCGGCGAAGCGGCCGAACGGGGTCGCGCGGGTCGTCCACCTCAGCAGATACCGGACCGTCGCCTCCACCAGACGCCGCAGCCTGCGCCTTTCCCTCGGCTCATGGGCAAGAGCATGGGTGATCTGCGCGGCCAGGTGCGGCGCGGCGTGGGCGACGGCGGCGGCGAACTCCGGCAGCGCCCACGCCTTTCGCAGCCACTCCAGCCACTCGTCGGGCTGGTCCGTGGTCAGGTCGGGCCACGCGGGCAGCGTCAGATCATGGGGGTAGGAGGCGGCCCTGATCAACGCCGCATCCGCCGCGTGGTACATCACTGGCTCCGCGTTCCGGGGGTTGGCGGACGGAGAGCCCGGCCGGAGTAGGCCGGGCGCTCCCTGGGGTGAACGGGTTCAGTTGCTGGTGGTCACGCAGGCGTCCGAGTGCGTGTTGCCGGAGCCGCAGTTGTCGTCGGTGCTGGTGGCGTGACCGCTCGCGACGGAGCCGGCATCGACCAGGCGCACGTTCAGGTCGTACTCGTTGTCCATCAGGGGGTTTCCTTCTCATCGAGGGTGAAGGGCCAGGACGAGGCGGCTGTGCCGCTTGTCCAGGACCGCCCCGTCCGGCAGGTCGCCGTCGGGGGTATGCGCGGGAAGGACGTGCAGCACCGGAGCCGGGGTGCCCGCGTCCACCCACGCGCGCATGTGCTCGACCATCCGCCCGGCCGCCGCGGCGGCCTCGGGCCCGTGGGCGTATACGCCGAGATCGAACAGCCTGCCGGTCCAGCGCAGAGCCGACCGGTAGGAGAATGTGCCCTCATTGAGGGTGGCCGGGGTGCCGAACCGCCACGAGGGCGCGACGATGCCGGACTCGACGGCCGCCACCTGCGCCGACAGGACCACGAACTCCCCCGCCTCGCGGGTGAGGCGGGTCGCCAGCCACAGGTCCAGGTCGGCCAGCACGGTGCGGGGTGGCAGGCTCACCCCGGCCCACGCCTCCTGCCGGGGCTGGGCCAGGAGGCCGTCGAGAACGGCGGGGTCGATCTGCTGACCCTCATCCAGCCGCAGGTGGACACCCTCGGCGATGTCGACGTACCGCATCTCGTGGGCTCCGGCACCCTGCAGGGAGACGAACCCGCACAGGCGGCGGCTCTGGCTGACCAGCCGGTCCCCGCGGCGGCGCAGCGCCCACGACCGGGTCATCCCGAACGTGCGCAACGGGACGACGAGCACACCGTCGTCAGTGAGCTGCTCGCGCCACGCGGGCGGCACGTCCCATGCCCCGGCCGTGACGATGATCAGGTCGTAGCGGCGGCCCGGCTCGATCGGGTGCTCGGCGTCCGCGCACACCACGGTGACGGCGTGGTAGCCCGCCCCCAGGAAGGCCGCCGCCCGATCGGTCACCTCGGGATCGATATCGACGGTCGTGACCGATCCCGACGGGCCGACGAGCTCGGCCAGCAGGGACGCGTTGTAGCCGCCACTACCAATCTCCAGAGCGTCGCGGCCTTCCAGGCTGCCCAACGCGTCCGCTGCCTGACCGAGCATCTCCGCGATCAGGTACGGCGCCGACACCGAGCTGATGGCCTGCTCACCGCGCCGGATCGTGATGACCGCGGTGTCCTCATACGCCTCCTCCAGCGGGACGCCCGGGGTGAACAGGTCGCGGGGAACCTTCCGCATCGCCCGCTGCACATCGGCGCGCATCACCAGGCCCTTAGCCGCATGATCAGCGATGATCTTGTCGACCAAGGCGTTGCGAAGTTCCCCGGCCCGCACGGCCCGGCTCGCTGTGTCGACGCTCACGAGATGTCCTCCCTGTCCGGCCGGCCCACCGTGAGCGGGCGGCCCCGATACGCCTCCGGAAGCCCCGGCGACGGGGTGAAACCAACGATGGACAGACCGGTCGATCTCACCTCTCGGGGGCCATGCTGCCCAACCAGCGGGCCGCCGCGAGACCGAACAGCCGACATGCTTCTTACACCTGGAAGGAGCCTCGCCCTGGTCGAGTGTCGAAATGTGCTCATGCGATTACCCTTTCGGCTCTGGTTTCACTGCGTTGGCTGGTGGTTGGGGGCCTCGGCGCTGCTGGTCGCGACCGCGCTGGCGCTCGTGCTTGGCGGGGTGGCTCACGCTACTTGTCCACCTGCCTGGGGAGATCTTGGTGTGGACTTGACTCCGGTGTTGGGGACCATCACGCTAGGTGCCGCCAAGAGGAGCGATCCACTGACCCGGAGTACGGGATTGTCAAGTAGTGATCGGCGCAGGTCCGATGGAGCCTTGGGAGCAATCGGCGGGTGTGTGCTTAAGCTCGCTAGAATCTCGGCTGGGCTGAGCCAAGAAGCCTTCGCTGAACTGCTCCACGTTTCCCTCGACACTGTCCAGGGATGGGAGTCTGGTCGGCTGGCTGCGCGCCGGCATCAAGTATCCGGAGACCGTCGCTGAGCACTCACTACGCACCGCAATGCTGGCGTGGGCGCTCGCTGGGCTGGAGGGCGCCAACCCAGAGCGCGCCGCCACGCTTGCGCTGT
>JBQTGW010000129.1:0-4603 GCA_052390495.1 Pseudonocardiales bacterium | reverse complement strand
CCGGTCACCCCGTTGGTGTGGCCGGTGAGGGTGTGGTGGGTGCGGCCGGTGCCTGGGTCCCACAACCGGACACTGTTGTCCCAGGAGGCGCTGGCCAGCAGGGCGCCATCCGGGGAGAACGCCACCCCGCTCACCCTGTTGGTGTGGCCGGTGAGGACGCGCAGCGTGGTACCGCTGGTCAGCTCGACGATCTCAACACTGTGGCCGCGCGAGACGGCGAGTAGGGTGCCGTCGGGGGAGAACGCCACGCTGTACGCAGGCCCGGTGGGGGCGATCATGACGTGGGCACGGTGCTGCCCGGCGACGGCAGCCGCGGCCAGCTCCGGAGTCTGGAGCAGATCGTCGAGCCCCGGCACACCCAGCAGGGCCGCCCGATGCCACCGGCTACCAGCGAGCTGTGCCCCCGCGAGCTCTCCTGCGACCATCCGGACACCCCTGAAGTCGGCATCACGCAGATCCGCTCCGCCCAGTCGGGTGCCCCCGAGTCGCATACCGCGCAGGTCAGCCCCGCGCAGGTCGGCGTTGCGCAGGTTGCGGTCGGTGAGGTCCTGGCCGCGCAGGTCCATCGCGGTCAGCACCTGGCGTGTTCCGGGATCGAGCCGTTGCGTGATGGCCAACCCGTTCTGCTTCGCCACCTCGGATGCCGCCGGGTCGGCCAGCATGTCGGACGCCCAGCGGCGGGCCACCTCGCGCCCGGCGAGGTCGCAGAGCAAGTCCAGCATGAGTGTGGACATCTTTCGGGTGACCAGGGCGTCGGCGGTCGTCCCGGCCTGGAGTCTCTCGGCGGCGGCCCTGGCGACCAGCCACTCCATCACGGACTGATGGACGAAGGTGAATTCTCCCTGGGGGGTGCGGACCAGGAGGGTGCCGGTTCCGATGGTGTGGGCGGCCTGGTCGGTGGTGTAGCCGCGCTCGGCGAGGCGGGTCAGCGTGGTGGACACCCCGGCGGTGAGCTCGGCCACCGGAATCGTCCCGGCTGTGCTCGCCCACAGTCGTAGGGCCAGGGCGGTGCAGGCGGCGAGCCGCTCCTGCTCGTCCAACGACGGTAGACCACCCCGATGCCGGTGCCTGCCCGCCTCGCCGACCAGCCAGAAGTCGACCAGCTCCTGGTAGAGCTGCGCCGCGCTGATCTGACCGTGCTCGGCCTGCACGGCGCGCAGCCGGGCCTCGTCGAGATCGGCGATGAACGACAGCATCCGGGGGTTACGGGATAACCCGAGCAGGTCGCGCACATCGCCGAGCAACGTGAACCGGGCCTGGGCTGCGTCGCGGTTGCCGTCGTAGTGGTTGGTCAGGAATCCCAGGATCTGCTGCTCGGTGAAGTCCTCCAGCACGGCCACCCGGCTGGCGGCCAGGTCGGCGACCTGGGTGCCCAAGGCGGTGCGGATCTGGGTGGTGGACTGGAAGTGCTGGGTGCGGCTGGTGAGCACCACCTTGGCGTGGTCGGTGACCTCGCGCATCAGGACGTGCAGGTAGTCGGCGGCGTTCTGGAAGCCGACCCGCAGTTCCAGCTCGTCGAATCCGTCGAAGAGCAGCGCGAGACGCCCGCTGCGGATCATGTACCGCAACTTCGCGACGTCGACCGTGTCCACCTCCTGGCGGACCAGGTGCTGGGCGAGCAGCTCGTCCAGGGAGGGGGCCTTCTCCAGGTTCCGCAGTTCCACCAGTACCGGCAGCAGGCCGGGCAGGTGTTGGGGCAGGGTGCGGGCCAGCTCGCGGAGCAGGAACGTCTTACCCCGCCCGAAGTCGCCCAGCACCATGACGAACCGGGCGCCGTCCGCGCCCAGCCACTCGGTGACCTGACTGAGCAGGTCGTCGCGAGCGGCGGCGTCCGGATCGCCGTCGAGCACCCGGTACCGCTGGGGCACATACAGCTCCGTGGGGTAGATCGGATCGGTGGCCAGCCGTTCGGCTTGACGGGCCACCAGCGGTCGCAGGTCGACCAACCCCTGGTAGTCGATGAAGCTGCACAGCCGCACCCCCTGACCTCGGGCGTGGCGCACCAAGTCCTCGGCCGCCGGGCGCCCGCTGTAGACCAGCGCCGAGCGCACTGAGGAGTCGCCCGAGGCGAACTGACGGTGTACGCCTTGCCCGAAGCTCGTCAGTTCGGCCTCGGTGACGTGGCCGTCCACCACCCCCACGGGCCATTGCTCCACGCCCCCGCCCGGCAGCGGCAGGGACACCCGCAGGTAGTTGTCGTTCGGGCGCGGGGTCACCGTGGCGCCGGGGTACCGGATCTCGGTCGCCTCCCGGACCCGGTCGAAGAAGCCGTCTCTCGGGGTGGACTCATCGGGTCGCGGATCGGGGGAGCGGTCGGCGAGGCGACGTTGATCGGCGTCCGGCTGTTCGGTGGTGAACGTCGTATGAACATGCCGCAGCGGGTGGAGCTCGTGGTGCTGCCAGCTCGAGCCGGTGGGGCTGATCCGGGTGTCGCCGATCCAACAGCGTTGTCCAGGGGCGTACTGGCGGGCGTGGCGGGTTACTCCGCTGGGGCTGATGGTGAGCAGCTGGTACTGGTTGGGGACCTCCAGGGGGCGGGCCTCGAGGGTGACGGCGGCGCTGCCGGTGGACAAGGCCAGCAGGCCCGAGGGCAGCCGGTGCAGCCCCCCGTCGTGGGTATGGCCGTGCAGCAGCAGGTTCACCAGCCCGGTTCGGCCGAGCTGCTGGTCGAGGTTGTCGGCGTCGTGGAGCTTCTCGTCGTCGGTGACCGCGCCGGGCTCCGCGGTGTGGTGTGCGGCGTTGTGGTGTGCGGCGTTGTGGTGTACCGCCGCCAGCCGGAGCCAGCCTTGGTCCCGGTAGCGGGCCAGCCGCTCGGCGAACCAGCGCAGCTGGTGCTCCCCGACGTGGCCGTAGTGGTCGGCGTCGCGGTGGCTCTCGGCCATGGTGGAATTCAGCCCGGCCACCACCACGTGCAGATCGGGCATCTCGAACAGCGTCCACGGCTCGTCCGGGGTGAAGCTCAGCTCCTCGCTCACCCCCTCGTAGAACTGCCCGAACGCGGCGGCGAAGTGCTCCCATTTCGGCCAGTACGGGGCCGCCGGCTCGCACTCGTCGGCGCTCTGGCGCAGGAAATAGGCTTCGCAGGCCCGCCGGTTGACGTCGTGATTACCCGGCACGAGGGCCACGTGGCGCCGGGGCAGCCCCGCTGCCTCGGTCAGCGCGGCCAGGAACCGCACCACCTCGTCGAACTCGCTGGGCAGGCCCCGCTCGGCCAGGTCACCGGTGACGACCATCACATCCGGGCGCAGCTGATGGTCCTTGGCCAGCTGATCCAGATCGTCGTGCAACCGCTGGAACAGCGCGTCGTGGGCTTGATCGGCCGGGGTCAGGCGGCCGTTGCCGCCGAAGAGGCGGTTGCGGCCGAACTGGGGATCGGACACATGCAGGATCGTCAGCTCACCGATCCCTCCTGCGGACCGTCTAAGGGTCTGGGCCTGCCGGAGGTCGAGAACCTCCGGCCAGGTCAGCCGCAACCGGTCGGCGGTGATCGCGTAGCTGTCCCGCTCGCCGGAGACCGCGGCCGGTGCGGCGGCGAGCAGCCCGATGACCCGGCCGAGTTCGCGGTCGTACACCGGGCTACCGCTGAACCCCCGCTGGATCCGCAGCGCCGTGCCCGTCGTGGAGTCCAGTTGCAGGCGACCGTTGCCGACCTCACCCTGGACTGTTGCTTCGACCCAGGCACCGTCCGGGCGCCGCGGGCTCTCCGGGTAGCCGAACACAGACACCACCCGGCCTGGCTGCGGCACGTTCTGGGTCAGGCGCGCCGGAGTCACGCCCGCGGGGAGCTCAGCGCTGTTGAGGACGAGCCCGGCGATGTCGTCGCCCGCGATCCCTTTGTGTGTTTGCGGCGGGGGTCGCCAGCACTGCACCCTGGCCCGCAGTGGCGCTGCGTTGCCGGTCACGAACGTGACGGTGACCTCGTCGGAGGGCTGATCCGGGTCCGCACGGTCCCGGCCGAGCGCGGAGTTGACCACATGCGCGCAGGTCACGATCTCCCGGGGGCCGAGAAGTACACCCAAGCCGACGGCTCCGCCGCCGCCGTCCAGCACTCGGACGACGGGTCCGCGGTCTGGGGCGCTAGCCATCGGCGACCGTCGGCTCTGGGTTCGGCCGCTTCCAGGTCAGCGTCACCGCGAAGTGCATCTCGGTGGTGCCCTTGGCGACCACTATCCCGGTCTCCGCGCTCAGGGTTAGTCCGAACTCCACGCTCACCTCGTCCGGGGACATCGCTTTCAGCCGGTCGAGGACCGCGCCGACCGCGGGCTTGATCTGATCGAGGGCCTGCTCCAGGGTCTGTCGCGCCTTCGTGATCACCTCGCCCGGTCGCGTCGACGCCAGCTGCAGGTCACCCGGGAGCTCCAGATCGGAAACCTGGACCAGCAGGCGGCCCCCTGCCTCGACGGGCACCTCGATCAGATACACCCTACGTACCTCTCTGCTCACAGATCGCGTGGCGGGAATCACTGTATGCGCCGATCACCCCGTCGAGTGAAGCCGGTGCCGTGCTTCGGAGCCAGCGTGCTCCCCGGGACATGACTGTTGTATTCGGAACTGTCTGGATACACCGTTTCCGTTCACCTGCCGCCCTGGCCCGTTCCTCCGG
>JBQTGW010000128.1:0-23712 GCA_052390495.1 Pseudonocardiales bacterium | reverse complement strand
GCTTTGGGCTGCTTGGGTTCCCCTCGGGGGGCCCCCCGCCGCGGGGGGCGGCGGGGTGGGCCCCCCCCGGGCCGCGGGGGGGGGGCCCGCCCCCGCGGGGGCCCCCCCCCCACGACAGCAGCGCGGTCACGCGCGGCAGTGCCCCCGATGCCACCCGCCAGGGCGGCGCGCAGCGGTCCTTGACCCCCTTGGCGCATCGGCAGTTCTCCGGTGGTGGGTTAAATGTGCACCTGATGGGTGAACCGTGGTACGACAATGGCAGGATCTTACATCGATGAGTAGTCATGTAGTCGCTGATCTGCCGTACCCCATGCAGGAGGAACCCTCGTGGCAAGGCTCTCCCGGCGGGCCGCGTTGTCTGCGGCTGTGCTCGCCATGTTCGTTGCCGCGTGCGGCGCCAGTGAGCCTGGTGTCACCGCCACCGGCATTCCGCTGGTCAGGGCTGGCCAGTTGACGACCTGCACTGGGCTGCCCTACCAGCCGTTCCAGTTTGAGCAGGACGGCCAGGTCGTCGGCTTCGATGTCGACCTGGTCGACCTGGTGGCCAAGGAGCTGGGCGTAACCCAGCAGATCATCGATACCCCGTTCGACGGCATCCAGTCCGGCGCCGATCTCGACTCGGGTAAGTGCGACCTGGCCGCCGCCGGCATGACGATCAACGACGTCCGTGAGCAGAACTTCGACTTCTCCGACCCCTACTTCGACGCCACCCAGGCGCTGGTCGCGAGGAAGGGCTCGGGTCTGACGGGCTTTGAGCAACTCAGGGGCAAGCGGCTCGCCGTGCAGAACGCCACCACTGGGCAGCAGTACGCCGAACAGAACGCCCCCGACGTCGAGCTCGTCAATTTCGAGGACTTCGGCCTGCTGGTAAACGCCGTGGAGATCGGCAGCGTCGATGCGGGCATCAATGACAACGGCGTGCTCTACGACTGGGTGAGCACGAAGCCCGACTTCGAGGTGACCGTGGAGTTCGAGACCGACGAGCAGTACGGCATCGGCGTGCGGACAGGCAACACCGCGCTGCTCGACAAGATCAACGAGGTGCTCGCCGAGGCCAGATCCAGCGGCGAGTACGACAGAATCTACGAAAAGTGGTTCAAGAAGAAGCCCGGCAGCTGACCGCTGACGACACCGCAAGAGACCTTCAATGGCCCTGACCAGGCGGCAACGAGCCAAGGTTTTTCGTGGTGTGCAGTATACCGTCCTGGTACTGATCGTCCTGACTATTGCGCTGGCCGCTGACTGGGGCCAGATCCAATCCGCGTTCTTCAACCTTGACGTAGCCAGGGATATGCTTCCTGAGGTCATCACGGTGGCGTTGAAGAATACCGTGATCTACACCGCCCTCGGTTTCGTGTTCGGCCTCGCATTGGGGCTGGTGCTCGCGCTGATGCGGCTGTCGGACGTCGGGGTGTACCGGGTGCTGGCCGGGGCCTACATCGAGTTCTTCCGCGGTCTGCCTGCGTTGCTGGTGATCCTCGCCGTGGGTAGCGGCATTCCGCTGGCTTTCGACATGAACCTCAACCGCTACGTGTCGATCATGATTGCGCTGGGCCTGGTCTCGGCCGCCTATCTGGCGGAGACCATTCGGGCCGGTATTCAGGCGGTTCCCCGAGGCCAGGTGGAGGCCGCCCGCTCGCTGGGCATGTCACCGGCCACGACGATGGTCTGGATCGTCATCCCACAGGCATTCAAGATCATCTTGCCGCCGCTGACCAACGAGTTGGTGTTACTTACCAAGGACACCTCGCTGGCATTGTTCCTCGGCTCGACGGTGGCGCAGCAGGAGCTCACCCAGTTCGGCCGCCAGCAGCTCAACGAATCCCGCAGCCTGACCCCGGTGCTGGTCGCCGGCCTGTGCTACCTGATCATCACGATCCCACTGTCGCTGGCGTCCCGGCGGCTGGAAGGCCGCTATGGCAGCGCAACGACGGCCGCGGCCGGACGCGGAGGTGGGTGAAGTGCCGGACGTGACAACAGGTGAGGTGCCGGACGCCTCGGCGGGGAAGATGACCGTCAAGGTCCGCGGGCTGCGCAAGTCGTTCGGCTCGCTGGAGGTGCTGCGCGGGATCGATCTAGACGTCGAGCGCGGCCAGGTGGTGTGCGTGATCGGCCCCTCCGGGTCCGGCAAGTCGACGCTGCTGCGCTGCATCAACCTGCTGGAGCAGCCGACCAGCGGCACGGTCACCGTCAATGGGGTCGACCTGACCGACCCTGATGTGGACATCGATGCCGCGCGGCGCCGGATCGGCATGGTGTTCCAGCAGTTCAACCTGTTCTCCCACCTGCCGGTGCTGGACAACCTGACGTTGCCCCAGCGGCGGGTGCTGCGGCGCGGCAAGGCCGAGGCGATCAAGGTCGCAAGGCACAACCTGAGTCTCGTCGGCATCACGGAGAAGGAATCCGCGATGCCTGCGCAGCTCTCCGGCGGGCAGCAGCAGCGGGTCGCGATCGCGCGGGCGCTGTCAATGGATCCGGAGCTGATGCTGTTCGACGAGCCGACTTCCTCACTCGACCCCGAGCTGGTCGGCGAGGTACTGGGGGTGATGCGCCGACTGGCCGAAAACGGCATGACGATGCTGGTGGTGACCCACGAAATGGCGTTTGCCCGTGATGTGGCCGACCGGGTGGTGTTCATGGACCGTGGCGTGGTGGTCGAGGAGGGTGCCGCCGAGCAGGTGATCTCCGCGCCGCGGGCCGAGCGCACCAGGACCTTTCTGGCCCGGGTGCTCGATCCCACTCGTCAAGGTCCGGTTTAGTGCCGCATGGCGTCTGAAACGGCCTCGGCGGTTGCTTCAGCGGTCGACCGAAAGGGCCTTGATCAGCTGGCCCGGAAGGTCGGTCATCACGCGGGCGATGTCGGCCAAGGCGACGACACCGACCAGGTCATGACCGTCGATCACGGGCAGCCGCCGCACCTGGTAGTCGCTCATGGTCGCGAGAATCTCATCAGCGCTGTCGTCCGCGCCGATGGTCACAGCCTCGCCCTGAGCGAGCTCACCGGTGTGTACCCCGCGCGGATCGTTGCCGACGGCGATCACCTTCACCACAATGTCCCGGTCGGTGATCATGCCCTTGAGTCTGTTGTCCTCGCCGCAGACAGGCAGTGCGCCCACCCCCAGTTCGGCCATCCGCATGGCCGCGTCGTGCACTGACTCACTGGCCCGGACGCACGCCGGGTTTGGCGTCATGATCTCGCGAGCGGTGGTCATTCGTGCCTCCTCTACAGAGCGGTTGGGTGCCTACCTTCTTCGGTTACCCCGATCAGCCCAGTCGAAACTCGTCGCCTCCGCTGCACAGGTCACCTCACCGCCCGCTCAGCCCGGCTCGCCGCGGCGCTTGCGATGGATCACCCATGCCAGGTCCACCAGGGCAATCACCGCGAGCACCACGAGCAGTATCCCAAACATCACCAGCTCCACCATGATCATGACCACCGCGGCCACGGTGCAGAACACCAGGCCGAATCCGGCCAGCACGGCCCGCAGGGTCAGCGCGCTTTGGGCAGGCGCCGCCCCACCGAACCCGGCGGTCGGGTCGTGGTAGCCGGGTAGTCCCCGCTCGTAGTCTTCGCGGGTGCGCCTGGGGGGTGGGTTCTCCTGCTGTGACATGACGCCTCCTGGGATCGATGTCTATAACCGGGTTCCCCTTATCGGCCGCCTCAACCCTTTTCAGGGCCGCCGAGTCCCTTGCAGCGCCATGGATCACTCCGGCTATGGCTCGCCAGAGCGAACGACCTGGATCGTCAGCCGGGATTCTCCGCTTGTGGACGGCGGTCCGGGGCTGGTGCGCGAAGTGCGCGCCGGTATCCGCGATGGGTGATCGCCGTGACGTGGTTTTCGCACCGCGCATTGCCGAGTCAGGGTGCGCTCCCGTTATCCGATTGCGATCACGGAACCTGAGGATGACGGACCCGACCAGACTCACGTCGATAGATGGGCGTCTCGGTGTTCGTTACGGGTCGAAAAAATCTTCCGGATTATTTTCTTGGGCCGCGCCGGAGTGCGGAAAACTGTCAGACCCGGTCGCTAGCATTCGGGTTGTGATGGTGCGACAGTTGATTCCGGAGGGTCTGGCCGAGATGGCGCCAGGCCCGGAATTGGGTGTGCTGCTCGCCGGGATCGATATGCACGCCGTGGCCGGGTCGGATCTGGTGGAAGTCGGGTTGTGTGACCCGGCCGCTGGCCCGGGTGAGGTGGCCCGGTTGACCGAAGCGCCCCCGTATGCGGCGGATGAGATCCGGGGCGCGTTGGCCTGGACTCGGGTCGCCGCCGACCAGGAACTCCACTTCGCCGAGACCCTGGTGACCCGGATGCCTGGCGTGTTCGCCGCGCTGGATGCCGGGCGGATCTGCCGGAGCAAGGCGTGGCTGTTCGCCGAGACGGGTCTGATCGGCGAGCAGTACGCGGCACTCGCGATCGAACTGGAGGCGCTGACCGCTGCCGTGGCCAGTCCGGTCACGGCGCACCGCACCCTCGGGCGAATCGGCAGCTATGGTCTGGCTCGCGTCGACCGCGGGTTGCAGCTGCACCGGCTCACCCAAGCCGTGCTCCGTGCCCAACTCGGTGCCAAGGACACTGCCCCCCGCACCCGGAAAGCGGCCGACAACCTGGCCACCGCCCTGCGCCTGGTGAGCGAGACCGAGTCGGCCTCCCCGGGCACGTCGGAGAAGTGTGTATGATATGCGCATGGCGAGGGTGAACATCACGGTTCCCGACGAGCTGCTGGGCCGGGCGAAGGCGGCGGGCCTGAACGTCTCGCGACTGGCTGCGGCCGCCTTGGCGGAAGAGTTGGAGCGCCGTGCCAAGGTCGCTGAACTGGATGCCTACCTCGCCGATCTGGAAACCGAGTTCGGGCCGATATCCCAGCAGGAGTCGGTTGCCGCCCGCGAGTGGGCGGACCAGGTGCTACCGGCAAGCCCGCGCAGCGGGAATGCCGAGGGCGGGGCGCGCACGGCGTGACGGTCATCCTGGATGCCGGCGGGGTCAGCGCGCTGGCCGGTCAGCGGGCCCGCCTGGCGGAGCTGCGGCGACGCGGACACTGGCCGGCGCAGGTGCCTGCGGTCGTCCTGACCGAAGCCCTGACCGGGGACCACCGTCGCGACTTCCACACCAACCGGCTGCTCCGGGCCTGCCAGATCCGGGACGTGGACGAACCGCAAGCCCGTGAGGGTGCCCGGTTGCGCACGTGCACCGGCGGCACGATCTCGGCCACCGACGCGATCGTCGTGGCCTTCGCGAGCACCCTGCCCAACCCCGTCGTGCTCACCAGCGACCCCCATGATCTTGATGCCTTGGCCGAGCACACCAACCGGCCGATCACTGTCGCAGGGGTATAGCCCTTCGCTGCACGCCCTGCGGATCGCCGCTACCCACGTCGGCATCCTCGTCGATGTCGGTCCCTGCAGCCAAGCCCGCGAGCTCGGCGAGGACACCCTCGCTCGGTGCAGGCGGGTGCTCGGTCCCCAGGGCGATTCCGATCCCACTGGCCGCCCGCACCGCGAACACCGACCGCCAACCTAAACTTAGCTGATCACCTGAGGGCGTTGCCCCGCAGAGTTCCCCGCCACTGTTGCGTGACTTGACAGGCGGCTATCGTCACTGTCTGTCCCCTCCAGGGAAGCAGTGTCGCAGCGTGCGGAGGTAACCCCGGCGGCAGCCTCTCCCAAAGTTGCCACTGGTGGTACGTCCGCAACGAATCCACACATCTTCCTGAGGTGCAGGTGAGGCCACTGTGACGACCGGCGCCTGCAAGTTGGCTGCGGCGATGTACCAAGGATGTACTTGACAGAGCGTGCTGGGGCGGTAGCTGGAGGTGTACGGGGCGTGGCTGAAGTGGACTTCTTCGTGAGTCACGCCGGGCGGGACCGGGACTGGGCGGAGTGGGTGGCCTGGCATTTGCGCGAGGCTGGGCGCACTGTGGAGCTGGACTCCGACTGGCCGCCCGGGGAGAACTTCATCGAGAAAATGCGCAGCGCGTTGGATAGCGCTAAATGGGTGATGGCGCTGTTCTCCCCGGCCTACTTCGAGTCCGAGCGGTATACCACCGAGGAGTGGACCTCGGCGCTGATCAAGGGCGAGGGGGGTAAGCACCGGTTGGTGCCGGTGCAGGTCAAGCCCTGCAGGGTGCCGTCGTTACTGAGCACGCTGCGGCGCGTCGAGCTGTTCGACCTAGGCGAAGCCGAGGCCAAGCAGGAGTTGATTGCAGCAGTCCAGGGCCTCGCCCGCCCCGACGGCAAACCTGCGTTCCCCGGCACCGGCCGGGCCGGGGTGTTGACCGGTCGGGGAGAGGTGGGTCCTCGGCTGCCGGGGGTGTTGCCGCCGGTGTGGAATGTCGGCCCGCGCAACGCGAGGTTCGTCGGGCGGGACGCCGTACTCGTGGAGCTGCGGAAGCGGCTGCTGTCCGGTGGGTCAGCGATGGTGCAGGCGCTGCATGGCATCGGCGGGGTGGGCAAGACCCAGGTGGCGATCGAATACGCGTACCGCTTCGCCGGGGCCTATGACGTGGTGTGGTGGGTCAGTGCCGAGGAGACCGGTCCGATCGGCGAGCAGTACGCGGCCCTCGCGGCCAAGCTGGACCTGGCCCCACCGCAAGCGGACAAGGCCAAAGTGGTCGAGGTATTGCGGACATACCTGCGGGGGCATGGCCGGTGGCTGTTGCTGCTCGACAACGCCGAATCACCCGATGTGCTGCGGGACTGGTTGCCCGGTGGGCCGGGGCACATCCTGATCACCTCCCGTAACCCCGGTTGGGACGAGCTCGCCACCCAGGTGGAGGTCGATGTGCTGCCGCGTCCGAAATCGGTGGAGTTGATCCGCGTTTCCCGGCCCGTCGTCACCGAGGCCGACGCCGACCGGCTGGCTGATGCCCTCGGGGATTTGCCGCTGGCACTGGTCCAGGCGGCGGGGTTCCTGGCCAGGACCGGCATGCAGGTCGAGGGCTACCTGGGTCTGTTGAAGACCCAGATCGAGGTGCTGCTTGACCAGAGTCCACCGCCGAGTCACCGGGTCTCGTTGGCTGCGGTGATCCGGTTGTCCACCGACCGTCTCGCCGAGGTCGACCCACTCGCGCTCGCGCTGGTGCGCATCGGCGCATTCCTCGCCCCCGAACCTATCCACACCGACCTCCTGATCCACCCCATCGCCGCGACCGACGACAGCTGGCCGCCGAAACTGCAAGCCCTGGCCGACGCTGTGACCGACCCGGTCAAGGCGCTCGTCAGCCTCGGGCGGCTCGCCGGCTACGGCCTGACCCGCGTCGATAGTGGACTACAGCTGCACCGGCTCACCCAAGCCGTCCTCCGCGATCAGCTCGCCCCCGACGGCATCGCCGCATACCGTTCCTATGCCCAGGCGTTGCTGGTCGCAGCGGATCCCGGTGACGAGCGGGACCCGACGTGCTGGCCGGGCTGGGCGCGGATACTGCCCCACCTGCTAGCCACCGATCCGGCCACCAGTTCCATTCCCACCCTGCGGGACCTGGCCTGCCGCGCCCTCTGGTACTTGTACTACCGCGGTGACATCAAGTCGGCGCATGATCTCGTCGAGCACCTCCACCAGCAGTGGGGTGAACGGCTTGGCGCAGACGACCGGCACACCTTGCGGGCCGCTCATACCCTCGTTCTTGTCCTCACCGGTGTCGGCCCTTACCGTCGAGCCTTCCAGCTCGGCAAGGACACCTTCGCTCGGTCCCAGCAGGTGCTCGGTGACAACGATCCCGACACCCTGCTCGCGGCGCATCATTTCGCGATCTGTCTACACATGATGGGCGCGTTCGAGCAGGCCAGGGAGCTTAACGTCGACACCCTCGATCGCCAGCGTCGGGTGCTCGGTGGCCGCCACTTCGACGTCCAGCGCACGGCCTTTAGCCTCGGCCGCGACCTGCGTGTGCTGGGTGAGGTCGAGAAAGCCCGAATGGTGCACGAGGATTGCCTCGCTTATGCCCGGCAGGTGCTCGGCGATGATCGTCCCGCCACTATTTTCGTGGCTAATGAGCTTGGCCTCGACCTGCGTGCGCTCGGCGACGTCGAAAAAGCGCAAAAGCTCCACGAGGAAACCTTTGCCCGAGCGCGGAGGGTTCTCGGCAAAGACCATCGCTTTACTATGTACATCGCCAACGGCCTCGCCTCCGCTCTGCACGCACTTGGCGACCTCGAGGGGGCTCGAGAGCTTGCTCAGGACACTCTCGACGGGGCCCGGAAGGTCCTCGGTGACGACAGCCACTTCACCATCGATATCGCGAACACTCTCGCCGCCGCCCTCCAAGCGCTGGGTAGGGGCAGGGATGCCCAGCAGGTCAGCGAGGACACTCTCGACCGAGCGCGGCGGGTGTTCGGCGAGGATCACCGCCGCACCCGGAAAGCCGCCCACAACCTTGCTGCTGCCAAGCGTCTGTTGGGCGAGGCTGAGCCACCCCTGCAGGGTGATCCCGATCCCGTGGACGAGTCTTAGCGGGTACGGGTCCACGCGTCAGGCTCGGGTTGCGGCGACGTGGCGGGCCATCCGGACCAGCACGCGGCAGTCGATAACCCGCTGATCCTTGATGATCTCCCAGATCTGGGATTTGCTGCGTCTTGGTGGCCTTCGCGATTCCGTGCTGGCTCCACCCGTTGTCACACAACATCCGGTAGAAGGCGCCGAAATTGTGGACGGCCAGGCAAGCCCGCACATCCGGGCGCCCCAGCAGCGTCGGGTCGACGGGCGAGCTACCTGCTTGCCCACCGAATCCGTCGGCGGGTCCGTCTGTCATTGCGATCACCGCTTCCCCTCGGTGCGGGGATGTGCTGGGCGGGGCGAGCGGGAGCGAGGCATCAGCGCATCGGGCGGGCTATGTTGTGATGTGTGAGGACGACGCTCAGTCTTGATGACGATGTCGCCGCGCGACTTGAGCAGCTCCGCGCCCGTGGGGGTCGGTCTTTCCGTCAGTTGGTCAATGAAGCGTTGCGAGTGGGGTTGGCGCACCTGGACCGCGAGAGCGCCGCACCGCGCGGTCCCTTTACCCGGGCGGTGTCGCTCAGCGCACCGCGGCTGCTGGACGTCGACGACGTCAGTGAGGCGCTCGCGATCACCGAGGGCGAGCGCTACCGGTGATCGCGATCGACGCGAACCTGCTCGTCAGCCCCAGCCGAGTTCGTGTAGGCGGTGTTCGGGGATGCCGAAGTGGTGGGCTATCTCGTGCACCACGGTTACCGCGACTTCGTCCACCAGTTGTTCGTCGTCGTCGCAGAGGTCGAGTAGGGCGTCGCGGTAGATGGTGATCCGGTCGGGCAGGATGCCACCGTAGTTCGAGTCCCGCTCGGTGAGTGCGATCCCCTCGTAAAGCCCTAGCAGCCCGGGCTCCTCCGGGTGTCGGTCGGCCACCAGCACCACCACGTTGTCCATGGCCGCGGTCAGTTGCGCCGGGATGAGGTCGAGCGCCTCGGCGACCAGTTCGTCGAAGCGATCAGCGTTGCACCAGGTGCTCATCGACGGGGCCTCATCGACCAGACGGGGGACCGGGAGTGGCGGCCTCGGTGACCGGGGAAATCGTGATCGGCGAAGGCAGGCCCGGGGTGCTTGGGGCGGGTTCGGCGGGTTCGGTGCCGACCTGCACGGAGCCTTTCACGCTGCCGGTCACCGGGGCGAAGCCGGACCGGTCCGGCAGGAAAGCGCCCAGCCGACAGTCCACCCGCCTGCTCCCAGCCTGCCAGCTCTCCGGTCGCAGCGTCTCCCAGAACACCGTCAGTGCCTTCTCGGCAACTACCCCAGGGCCGCCGGCGAACTCCGCAGCCAGCTGGGTGCATTCGACGTCCAACACACCGTCCTGCGCGGCCTCGTCAGGGTATCCCTCGGGGAAGGCACCGCCGAGATCGACCACCCCGACGACCTCGATGGCGTGCGGGCTCGCGCAGTCGGCCGGGTCACCCACGGCTTTGCCGTCGATACCCAGGCAGGTGCCGGGCAGGTGCACGTCGGACTGGTCCTGCCCCACCACGGTGCCGATGGTGGTGAAGAGCGCGCCGGAGGGGCCAGCGGACTGCACGCCGCAGCGCAACGTCCGATCCCCGCGCCGCCAGCTGTCCTCGCTGGGTTTGATCGCCCCCACGGTGAACCGGCCGAACGGGTCGAAGCGGTTGGCCAACGCTTCGGTGGTGCGCTGCGTGCAACGCTCGGTCATCAGCGGCCGCCAGCTCTCCGGGTCGGGGAAGGAGGCGTCCGCGTCGAGGTCTTCCAGGTCCACCATCGCGGTCACCTCGAACAGGTGCGGCTGCTCGCAGCTCACCTGGCGGGCGTCGGAGGCATCCTGCGCTTGCCAGATCAGACAGGTGTGTGGGGGCGCACGCAGTGGCTGGGAGCTGCTCGAAGCGCCGAATCCCCCCGACATGGTCAGCAGCGCGCCGATGCCCAACCCGCTCATCGCGACCGCGACCAAGGCCGTCGCCGCACCCACTACGGCCCCAGCGGTGATCAGCCGGATGCGGCGGCTGAGGCTCTTCCATTCAGGGGGCCGACGGGGGGGCCGACCGCGGGACCGACCAGACGGCCGGGCAGGGCCGAGCCGACCGGGTGCGGTTGCATCGTGACGTGGCATCCGCACCATCTTGCCTATTCGGTCAAGGAACCGGCTGGTTGAGTTCTCCCGCGGGCAGATCGGAGCTCTCGTCCACCGGTTTGCGCATGTCTTGGTGGTAGCGCCAGAGCCCGACTACGACCGTGGCGGCGAAGCAGGCCACGATGACCGTCGTGGCCAGGGTCTCCAGCCACGGCAATCCTACGATGAAACCAGCCCCGTAGTAGCCGAGCAGGATAAGCCCGGGCACCCACGCCAGCGCCCCGATAACGCTGGCTACCAAGAATACTCGGCGGTCCATGCGGGCCGCGCCGGCCACAAGCGGGGCCAGCGTGCGCACCCACGGTATCCACCGGGCGACCACGACGGCCCAGAAGCCCCATCGCTCGAAGAACCGATGTGCCCGTTCGAGGTGATGTCGGTTGAGCACCCGGCCGCCTTCGCGGGCCCACACCCTGGTACCGGTGCGCCGCCCGATCAGGTACCCAATGTGGTTGCCTACGATGGCGCACAACGCCGCCGTTACGGACAATACCCAGACATGGGTTTGGCCTACCTGTTGGGCGAGCACCACCCCGGCGGCGAGCAGCATCGAGTCACCAGGAAGGAACATACCCACGATGAGCGCGGACTCAATGAACACGAACGACGTGACGATGGCCCACACGGTGGCCGGTCCGGCCGAGTCGAGTGCACCGAACGCCATTATCGTCAGCAGGGTGGGCATGGGAAATATCAACCTGCACCCGCCGTTCGTCGATTCTCCCGGCGGCTCTTGACGACCTCCAGAACGATCGGGATGACCGACAGTACGACAATGCCGATGAGCATTATCTCCAGATTCTCTTTGACGAACGTGATCCGGCCGAGCCAGAAGCCGAGCAGGGTGATCCCGGTGGCCCAGGCGATACCGCCGATGATCGAGTAGGTGAAGTACGTACGGGGGTCCATGCGGCCCACCCCCGCTATTGCTGTGATGAAGGTGCGCACGATCGGCACGAAACGGCCCAGGACAATTGCCCGTGGCCCGTGTTTCTCGAAAAAGGCGTGCGTCTTGTCCACGTACTCGCGCTTGAACAGCCGGGAATCGGGTTTGCTGAACAGCGCAGGCCCTGCGGTGCGGCCGATGTAGTAGCCGACGACGTTGCCCACAACGGCACACACTGTGAGCAGCACGCAGACCAGCCATATCGGAGTACCGATGATGCCGCTTGCGACGAACAGTCCCGCAGTGAACAGTAGCGAATCACCGGGCAAGAAGAACCCGACGAGCAGGCCGCACTCGGCGAAGATGATCAGGCACAGCCCCAGAAGCATGTACGGGCCCAACATCTGGAGCAATTGCTCGGGGTCGAGTATCCGCAGCAGTTGCTCGTGGTCCAGCCAGGACGGTCCGAGAGCGAGAGACGTGGCGGCGAAGGGGGGCGTCACCTCACTACGGTACCGACCGCCCGTTGGAGGCGAGCCGGGCACCTACGGGGGATACGCCAAGACGGTGTTTCGACCACGTCACCGCGTTATCTCACCCTTCCGGGTTTGCGCTGGTCACAAGGTGTATCCTAAGCTGAGTCCGAGGCGCTCGCGCTGCTACGTTTGCGCTTCACCAGGCACGGGCTGGATAGCTGGTCGCCCGTGCTGCAGCGCCTGACATTCGAGCCGGGCGAAGATCGCAACGAGCCGGGCGAGATCGCAACCGAACATCACCCCACGTCATTACTCCGGAGGCCACCCACCATGCCCATCGCGACTCCCGAGGTCTACAACGAGATGCTCGACCGCGCGAAGGCAGGTGAGTTCGCGTACCCGGCGATCAACGTCACCTCGTCCGAGACACTGAACGCCGCTTTGCGCGGGTTCGCCGAAGCGGAGAGTGACGGCATCGTCCAGCTGTCCACCGGCGGCTCCGAGTTCGCCTCCGGGAGCAAGGTCAAGGACATGGTCACCGGCTCGGTGGCGATGGCCGAGTTCGCACATGTGGTGGCCGCGAAGTACCCGGTCAACGTCGTGCTGCACACCGACCACTGCCCCGAGAACAAGCTCGACACATTCGTCCGGCCGCTGATCGCGATCTCCCAGGAGCGGGTGGCCCGCGGCGAGAACCCGCTGTTCCAGTCGCATATGTGGGACGGCTCGGCGACCGAGTTGCATCGCAACCTCGTCATTGCCGCTGACCTGCTGGACGCCTGCGGGAAGGCCAAGGTCATCCTGGAGGTGGAGATCGGCGTCGTCGGCGGTGAGGAGGACGGCGTCGTCGGCGAGATCAACGAGAAGCTCTACACCACCGCCGAGGACTACGAGTACACCGTCGAAGCCCTCGGTGGCGGCGAGCGGGGCCGTTACCTGCTGGCCGCGACGTTCGGCAATGTGCACGGGGTGTACAAGCCGGGCAACGTCAAGTTGCGCCCGGAGATCCTCAAGACGGGGCAGGAGGTCGCCGCCCGCAGGCTCGGCCTTCCGGCTGACGCCAAGCCGCTGGACCTGGTCTTTCATGGTGGGTCGGGTTCGCTGCTGGAGGAGATCCGCGAGGCGCTCTCCTACGGTGTGATCAAGATGAACGTCGATACCGACACCCAGTACGCGTTCACCCGGCCGATCGCCGACCACATGCTCAAGCACTACGACGGGGTACTCAAAATCGACGGCGAGGTCGGCAACAAGAAGCTCTACGACCCGCGCTCCTACCTCAAAGTGGCCGAGCAGTGGATGGCCACCCGAGTCGCCCAAGCCTGCGACAACCTACGCTCCGCAGGCCGCATGCTCGCCGGTTGAGCGCCCTTCAAGAGCTACCAACCCCCGTCGCGGCTGCCTGTAACAACCGCCAACCCGGGGCAAGCCCCCTCGGCGCGAGCGTGGTGCGGCACCACGGGAGGATGTAGCCATGAACGTGCACGGCAACCTGCTGGGCCCCAACCCGACGCTGCTGCCCGAGCAGCCCGACGCCGAGGCGATGCTCGCGGCTGCGGACGATCCCGCGACGGCGGCCGCCACATACCCCGAGTTCTCGGCGGCCTGGGCGGCGCTGGCGCAGCGGGCCCTCGATGAGGGTGACGCCGTCGCCGGATACGCCTTCGCCCGCACCGGCTACCACCGCGGACTGGACCAGCTGCGTCGCGCCGGCTGGGGTGGGCACGGGCCGGTGCCGTGGTCGCATTACCCCAACCAGGGATTCCTGCGGGCGCTGGGCGGGCTGGCCAGGGCCGCCGCCGAGATCGGCGAGGATGCCGAGGCGCTGCGCTGCCGGAATTTCCTCGACGAATGCGATCCCACTGCCGCCGAGGCACTGGGTCTGGAACGGATGGACTGACGGATTGCGTGGGGCACGAGAGTCGGACACACCGTGCACCAGAGCCGGACACGCCGGGATTAGCAGGTGTTCAGCATGTCTACCAGCGCGTTCCTCTCCGCGTCGTTGATTGAGAGCTGATAATAGTGTTTGACTTCGATCCAGTTGATTGAATAGGTGCACCAGTAGCTCGTTAATGGCGGCCTCCACTGATCCGGAGTTTGATCGCCTTTAGCCTGGTTTACATTGTCCGTCACCGCGATCAGCTGGTGGCGGATTATGTCGCCGGCAAACTCCTCGCGGCGTTCTTCTGTCCATTCCGTCGCTCCGCTGCGCCAGGCGGCCGCCAAGGGAACCATATGATCGATGTCGATGTCTGACGCCTCGGTCCAGGTTGCTCCGTCATAGGGGCTGGTCCAGGTCCCTGAGACAACATGGCATTCAACATCCGTCTTGACATCCTTGCCGTCCCGCTTGAGCACTATCTCTCGGGTGTCGCACCTGCCCTCAACGATTTTCCAGTGCGGGAACTTGTCCCGCGAGTAGCCGGCCATCGAGCCACGCGGCTTGACCGCCAGTTCGGCCAGACGCCTGCGGGCCGTCGCCTGGTCGCCAACAGCAGTTGTTGCGGATGACCCAGCGTCCGTATCCGGCGTGCTCGAGGTGAACCACTCGTTCGCCCACGCGGTCATTCCCAGCGCCACCACGACCACCAACACGAGCGGCAGCCAATGCTTCCGCCGGGTTGTCATGGTTGATCAATCCCCCTCGTCATCGCTTCGCTGACCATGCCATGACCTAGGAGTTCTTGCCACTTGAAGGTCGTGGGCGCAGATGCGAGATGGTTGATGTCCACGTGTTCTATGTAGCGAAGACGTGCGGGAGTAGATAGGGGCCAATCCGGTGGAACGTCAGGGGCGGATCAGGTGCCAGTCTTCGGTGTGGCGGCACCAGAGCCGGACACACCGGGCATGAGAGCCGGACACACCGGGGGGTCGGCGTTAGATACTGCAGCTCAGTCGGGCTGTCGCGGCCGGATCGGTCATGGCGCCGAGCAGCATCTGCTGGCGGGCTGGATTGGGGAGCGCCTCGGACCAATCCGCGGCCGACATCCGGCGCACCAGCAGGATGCCGGTCGCCGTGCTGCCGTCCTCGCGACGCACCGTGAACGCATCGGTCAGCACGCCGGCGTGGCTGCCGCCCTTGAATCCGACCCCGATTACGCCGGGCAGCGATACCTCCTGCCATTCCAGATGACGGCGGGCCACGTCGGCACCCGGCCCGAACTCGCCGGTCGCGATCGCCCGGTGCAGGGCGGCGAGCTGGTTCGCCGAACCGGTCGAGCCCTCTTCGGCCCAGCTTTGTTGCACCTCAATGGGGGGCGCTGGGCGAGAGGAGAGCTCGGTGCGCAGCGCTGGGTCGGTGGCGAAGCGCTGGGCCAGCGCCAGCTCCGCAGCCGCCCGCTGTGCCCTCGGCACCGATCCCGGGCCGAGTTCGGGGGCGAGAAGTACCAGCGACTCACCGAGGAACGAGGGCAGATCGACACCAGCCCACCCGCCGTCGGCCGCGGCCCGACTCAGGGCCTGGTCGCCGAGTCGGTCGCGGAGCAGGTCAGCGGCCGCATTGTCACTCTCCTGGATCATGGCCGAGACGATGGCATCGAGCGGGACGCTGCGCTGTGGATCCAGAGCGCGCACCCCGTCGTTGGCCACCCCGAGCCGATCGAGCGCCCTCGGGTGGGCCCCGCCGTCACTGCCCGGCAGGTACCAGCGTTCCCAGTCGCCCACCTGGATCTGGTCGTCGGCGCGCACCGACCCCTCGGCGACGGCCTGGCCATAAGCAGCGAGATGCACCACCTTGGCCGCTGACGCCACCGGCTGCTGCTCGTCAGGTCGCAACATGACTCGGGTACCACGCCCGTCGTCGAGCGCGAGCGCGACGTCGTCATGGTGCGCGGCGACGTACCCGATCCAGGCTTGGGGGGTGTCGACGCCGGACGGCGGAGGTGCCGCACAACTCGGTGGCGGCACAGGACTCGGTGGCGGCACAGGAGAAGCCGCTGGCGGCGTCGTGGTAGACGTACACCCCACCGCGATGACGACCAGAGCAGTGGTCAGGAGGCCATGCGCCAGGAAACGAATCGACACGATCTCCACCTCGACTTGTCCGGGACTAATCCGGTATGACATATCCGGTACATAGGGCACTTAAACCATCTCGGAAAGTAATCAGCAGCGGATCAGGTGCCAGTCTTCGGTGTGGCGGTACCAGGTCCAGCGGTCGGTGGTGCGGGTCGGGGCGCCGTCGCGCCAGACGTCGGTCGGCGAGCAGCCCAGCTGCACCGCCCGGCCGGCGGCGTGGCGCACCCGCCGCCTGAGCAGTCCGCGCTGCACCACCCGCACGACCAGCCCGTGCTCCGGGTCCGGCGTCACCTCCAACCGAGCGGCGTGCCCCCGCAGCACCAGATCGTTATCGCAGTAGGCCACGCCCTGCACCGGTCGCACCACGCCGAGGCCGAGCAGCACCCCACCGGCGTCGTCGCGTACCAGTGGCACCCGGTCCGGCTCCCCGTTCAGCGCAAGTGAGGCTGCCGCCGAGGGCACCACCGGCAGTCCCCAGAGCCGGGCCACCGCCGATGATTCCGCGGTAGGTACGTAGCCCACTGGCACCGTCAGGGACGAGGTCCGCAGCAGCCGCAGCAGCACAGCGGCCAGGTCCGCGTCGGTGCCGCAGACCACCAGCCGGCGACCGTCCAGCCCGGTCAGCAGCTCGCTGAGGTCGTCGCGCTCGGGGCTGGCAGGCACCGCGGTGGCCGGGCCCGCGCCGGGCCACTGAGCGTCCCCGCAGGTGAGGACCACCGCCACGGCCACTCCGACCTCCTGGGTCTACGCTCGGCAACCGCACCCGCGCGACTAACGACGGCCGCCGTGCCTTGGACTACTACCCCCCATGCTTTGGAGTACCACATGCCTGCGATCGTGTTGATCGGTGCCCAGTGGGGCGACGAGGGCAAGGGCAAGGCCACCGACCTGCTGGGCGAGCGGGTCCAGTGGGTGGTGCGCTACCAGGGTGGCAACAACGCCGGGCACACCGTGGTGCTGCCCGACGGGCAGGACTTCGCGCTGCACCTCATCCCGTCCGGGATCCTCACGCCCGGGGTGACCAACGTGATCGGCAACGGCGTGGTGGTGGACCCCGGGGTGTTGCTCGACGAGCTGGCCGGCCTGGAAGCCCGCGATGTGGACACCACCCGGCTGCTGATCTCCGCCGACGCCCACCTGATCATGCCCTACCACGTCGTGATGGATCGGGTCACCGAGCGCTACCTGGGCAAGGCCAAGATCGGCACCACCGGACGCGGTATCGGCCCCGCTTACCAGGACAAGGTGGCGCGGATCGGGGTACGGGTCCAGGACCTGCTCGACGAGAAGATCCTGCGGCAGAAGGTCGAGGCCGCGCTGGGGTACAAGAACCAGATCCTGGTGAAGGTCTACAACCGCCGCGCGCTGGAGATCGACCACGTGGTGGACACGGTCCTGGAGCAGGGCGCGCGTTTCGCCCACCGGATCGCCGACACCCGGCTGCTGCTCGACCAAGCCCTGCAGCGTGGCGAGACGATATTGCTGGAGGGCAGCCAGGGCACCCTGCTCGACGTCGACCACGGCACTTATCCGTTCGTCACATCCTCGAACCCCACCGCGGGCGGCGCCTGCGCCGGCTCGGGCATCGGCCCCACGAAGATCACCTCGGTGATCGGGATCCTCAAGGCGTACACCACCCGGGTCGGCTCGGGCCCCTTCCCCACCGAACTGCGCGACGCGATGGGCGAGCGGCTGCGCAAGACCGGCGGGGAGATCGGCGTCACCACCGGGCGAGCCCGCCGGGTCGGCTGGTTCGACGCGGTGATCGGGCGTTACGCGACCAGGGTGAACGGCATCACCGACTACTTCCTCACCAAGCTCGACGTGCTCTCCGGACTGGACACGGTGCCGGTCTGCGTGGCGTACGAGATCGACGGCAGGCGTACCGCCGAGATGCCGATGACCCAGACCGACTTCCACCACGCCGTGCCGGTGTTCGAGGAACTTCCCGGCTGGTGGGAGGACATCACCCAGTGCCGCAGATTCGACGACCTGCCCGCCAACGCCCAGGCTTACGTGCAGCGGGTGGAGGAGCTCTGCGGCGCACGGATCTCGGCAGTCGGCGTCGGCCCCGGCCGCGACCAGACCATCGAGCTGCGCACCCTGTAGCGACGCCACGGGTGGTGTTCACCTTCGTCGAGGACGAGAACACCCGGGTCGCCCAGCTGGAGGCCGGGCAGATCGACGTCGATGCGGTGGGCTGACCCCGCGGATCGCCGAACGGTTCGCGGGCGACGACCGCTACGACATCGTCAGCGTCCCGGGCGAGCAGATCTCGTTGCAGATGCCGAGCGAGGACCCGGTGTTCGCCGACGCCCAGGTGCGACGCGCGGTGGGTTTGGCCATCGACCGCGAGGCGTTCACGGCCGCGCTGTTCGGTAGTGCGGGCCGGGCGGCGTGGAGCACCTTCCAGCCACAGCACTGGGCCTATGACCCGGGCGTGGCCTATGACCACGACCCGGCCGCGGCCGCCCGGCTGCTCGACGAGGCAGGCTGGCTGCCCGGCCCCGACGGGGTGCGGGCGCGGAACGGGCAGCCGATGGCGACGACCTTCGTGCACGGCTCGTCCCAGATGGACCAGAACATCGCGGTGTTCATCGCCGACACCCTGCGTGGCCTCGGGATGGACATCGAGCTGGAGGCGGTCGACAGCTTCGAGGACCGGAACAAGCGGTTCGCCGCGGGCGGTGTGATAGGCAGCGATCGCCCCGGCAACGCGTTCGACCCCGAGCTGGATCTCTACCGCACCTACCACTCCGACGTCCGCGACGACGACGACCCGAGCACCAACCGGACGAGGATGGCCAGCCCCGCGACGGCGCTCAACCCGGTTCGCCGGGTGGGGTCGTTGCTCACCGAGAGCGCCCGCGCCAAGGGTGTCCCGGCAGGCGAGGTGATCCCACGCCTGGAGAAGGCCACCGCTTCGCTGGGCCTGGTGCTCCGTGACGTGTGGGACCGCTACCCGCACCACCTCTCCGGCGGGATGCAGCAGCGGGTCCTGATCGCGCTGGCGCTGCTGGGCGCACCAGACCTGGTGATCGCCGACGAGCCCACCTCGATGCTCGACGTCTCCAGCCAGGCCGCGGTGCTGGACGCGATCTCCACGGCAGCCCGGGAGACCGGGCTCGGCGTACTGCTGATCACCCACAACACCGTCCTCGCCGAGTACTGGTGCGAGGAGGTACGGTCCTTCGCGGACCTGAGGAGCCGCACCTGATGGGAGCAAAGCAGCACTGACAACCCATTCGCCGGGTAAACCCTCGAACCGATCAGCCACCGGGAACCCAAGCGGGAGATGCTCAACCAGCGGCCGATCGGAACCAGGTGCCCTGCGAAGAACATCCGGGCGGGTCAGCCCACCCACTGCACCTCCCGGTCCCGTTCCAGGATCAGGTAGACGACCATGCCGCCCGGACCGAACGCCAGGGTGCGGATGTTCCCCTCGGAGTTGTCCTCACCGCTCACCGGCCATGATGCGCCGCGCCCGGTCGAGTACGCCCCGCCAGTGGTCGTGACCGTGGTGGTTCTGGCACCGCGCCAACCGGCGCCAATGTTCGAGGAACGACTCCAGCGCGTCCAGGCGCAGCGTCTCGGCCACCTCGGTCAGGGGCGCGCTGGAAGCTCTCGTCGAACTGGTCGCGCTCTTCGGGCAGGATCGCGTCCCGCAACTCAGCCGGCGAAGCGTCCGCGTAAGGGATCTGGACTGTGGTGGTGGCCATGGAGGGCAGGGTAGCGCCGGGAACGGGCGGTGGTGGTCCTTCTGAGGAACGTGTTCAGCCCACCTTCGCCCGCCCGGAAGTCCGGACCGCCCCGTCGGTGCCCTTCAGGGTCACCGTTGCGTTGCCCCCCGTTGTGGTGCGCGTTCGGTCGCCGCCCGTTCTTGCGTTCCCGCGGCACCGGGTTGATGTCGCCTCGCGGGCGGAATTCGCCCGAGCATGCCCGGCCCGCCACGTTGGTCACGGGCCTGGATTTCAGGGCAGGGGCAGTCAGAACGGCGGGGGTACGTCCGGGTCGACGACGGGCGCCGGGGGTGTGGGTGGCGGCTGTGGTTCGGGGGGCGGCCGATACAGGATGGGCCCGTTCCCGTCATCGGCAGCCAGGGGTGGTATGTCCGGGTATTCCGGCCCGGGTAGCGGGTCGGGTAAGTCAATGCCGATCGGCTGAGGCCGGGTGTGGTACTCCCTGCCCAGCGGGCTGGTCCAGATGAAATGGCCCGGCTCGGGCTGGCGCAGCCGCCACCCGCCTTCGTGCTTCAGTAGATGATCATGTCTACACAACGGCCCGGAATTTGCCTCTGTGGTTGCCCCGCCATGACTGTGGTCGAGGGTGTGATCCAGGTCGGCCTGTCGGGCTGAGCAGCGGCACCCCAGGTAGACGCAGAATCGGTCGCGGATCTGGATGTGGCGGCGCAGCACCGCTCCGGCGAACCGGGCGGACGGGTCCTGCCGCCCAGCCCGGTCCGCACCCTGTGGGGTGCCGGTGGCAAAGGCGCGGTACTGAGCGTCGAGATCGCTGATCACCACGGCCCAGGGGCTGTGCGTCTCGGGGTGGGCGGCCAGGTCGGTGAGCAGGGTGGCCGGGATGTGTAGTTCCACGATCCCGTCCCGGACCGGCGCCTGCTCCTGGCCCGTGGTGGGAAGGTCGACGCCCGAGCCGCTCTCCGGCCCGTTGCTCTCGGGTGCGCTCGGGCGGCGGCGGGTTATCCCGCCCAGGATCAACCGCCCGTCCGGATCGGTGATCGCGTAACGCCATTCGGCGCGACGCTGAATAGTTGCCAGGGCGCGGGCCGTCTCCGCGGTGACAGCGCCCCACCCTGGTATCTCCCCGGGGTGGCGGTCGAGCCCGAGCAGAGTGGACAATCCCACTCGCAGTTCCACCCCCACCCGAGTTCCCGGAACACCGGGCCGGGCAGTCTCGCCAGCCTCCCCGCCATCGGAGTCGGCGGCGGAGATGTCGGTGGTGGAGGGGTCCGCAGCGGTGTCGTCGGCCTCGTTCGCAGCATCGGCAGCGCAGCTGATATCACCAGTGGCTGTCTCCTCAGCGCCCGGCTCACCGCTGGCCCTTTCGGCAGCATCGCTCACTGGGGCGTCGTTGGTCACCGGCTCACCGTCGGCTGGGGCACCGTCGGCGATGAAGCTGTCGTCTGGGGTGGGGCGTTGCGGCGTGTCGTCGGGGAGGTGTTGGTCGGAAATGGGCTGGTCAGGGGTGGGCTGGTCGGGGGTGGGATGGTCGGCCGGGGTGGCGCGGGCGAGCAGGTCGGTGATGATCTCTTCGCGACTGTGGTGGGTCCAGCGCCCGTCGAGTAGCCCGATGTAGATGTCGGCTCGCAGCGGCCCGATCCGTCCCGGATACCCGGCTCGTTTCGCGGCTTTGGCGAGGTTCTCGATCCGGGCGCACGCCGCCGCGGCCTGGTCGGTGGGCAGTCGCCGCCCGGTCACGGTCGCGGTGCCGTCCTCGTCGAGGTAGCCGATCACGTCCCGGTCCCGTACTGCGGTTGCGTAGCGGCGGGCGGCCCAGTCGGGATCGAGTGCTATCGCTATCTTCTTAATCCGTGCCGCCAGCTCTCCCGTGGTCAACCGTCCCGCTTTCGGCAGTAGCCGCTCGGCCACCGTTTGGGCCTGCTCGTCGGTCAGCTCGGCGCACAATTCGCTGAACAGCCAGGCTTTGCTACGGCAGATCACGCCGGTGTCCAGGGCGGTGAACACCGTGGGCAGTCGCCTGAGCAGGGATTGGGCGAAGTGGTATTCCCGGTAAGCGGCATTACGGGTCCAGGCCAGTGCCGCGCGGATCTCATCCGCCGGTGGTACCAAGGATTCGTCCGCGTCGGGTAGCTGCGCCAGCCGCGCCACCTCGTCGGGCCTGGCATACGGGTCACACCAGCCGATCTCGGCCATTACCGCCAACAGTTGGGCCTGCTCATGCGCCAACTGTCGGGCTCGGGCCTGCAGGACGTCGACCAGGTCCGACCCCGCCAACGCCGGAAGTTCCAGACCGGCCAGCGCCGCACCCAGCTGAGGGCCTGGGGCTATCTCGGCCAGACCCTCCGGGAGCAGTTGCCGCACCGTCATGGCCCAATCTTACTAACGAGGTCTGACGATTTCTGGCTTTCAGCACCGTTCTGGAGAAAATTTTCTCAACAGATTTTTCGACGGTGTCGGGCTGCTCGGGCGACCGGGCTTGGGGGAGACGCCAGGCTCTTTGATCACTTCTGTGGCCAATTGGTTGAGAAGGCGAGTAGTTGACCGAGGAGCCGCCCGAGCGTGGAATCGCGCAGCGCTTTCTTGTGCAGCCGGAACTGCCATTCACCCGCCGCACTGCGCTCGATCTTGACCTCGGTTTACAGGGCGAGCAGCACCAGAGCACCGACGGCCGGCGTGGCTCGAAGCGGGTGGTGTCCTTGGCCATGACCACCGCCCGGTCGATCACGGGGGCGAGGTCGGGGCGGGTGGTGGCCAGGTGGATGAGGGTGGCGCGGGCGAGGTCACCGTCACCCTGCGCAGCACGGCGACCAGGGCGGCCCAGTCGGCGGTGTTGTCCGCGTTCCGGCCGCCAGACGAGGCTGTTGACGCTAGTGCCACTCCCGGGTTATGGGTATCCAGGTTGTGGCTGATTTCTTGTTGTCGATGAGTGGGTCGACAAATCTGATGACGTCAGCGGCGACCTCGGCAAGGTCCGTGGGCAGATGTGTGCCATCGGGACCGAGGCGTCGTCGAAACGCATCGTAGGCAGGCTGCCGCGTCGTGGGGAGTGCGCCGATGACATCGGAAAGGGGTAGCAGGGCGACGCCTCTGTATCCTGCGGTCGTCAGCAGGGCTTGGCGCATACTGGCGTAGGGCGGGGTGCGTCTGCTGGTAAGGGTGTGCAGGTCGGCGTAGTCACGCACCCGCGTGTTGGCTTCGCCGAGGGCGGCCGCTGTGCTGGTCTTCTCGGCAAGGACCGTCTCGATCGGGTAGCCGAGCACTGTGACGGCCGGAGTGCCGGGGCGCTGGGAGGGCAGCTCGATGAGCTGTGGCGCAGGTGTGACCGGGTCGCCGACGTTGACGTCGAGCTTGAGCTTGACTGCGGCGGTGGAGACGCGGCAGTCCATGGTGATGCGCACGCCGGCGTAGTCAGCGTCCTCGCGGAGGGTCTGAACGGTGATCGTTTCAGTGAGGTAGTCCACCCCGTCGTCGATGAGCGGATACCGCGCCACGTCCCGGACCTTGTCTACGACGGTCTCCTGGTCGTTGGGGAGGTGTCGGGCGAGCAGGTCAGCGTCGGCTGCAGGGTGTCGTGCGTCGAAGACGGCTAACAAGCAGGCCACCCTTGAGGACGGACGTGTCGGGGTGTGGGGACGCGGCGAGTCGGGCGAGCCAGCGTTCCAGGGCGTACAGGGTCAGGAGCTCCTGGGTGGGGCGGTTCTCGCGGCGAGCCCGATTCTGCAAATCAAGGGTAGGCCCGCCCACCCGGCGTCCGTCGTGCCGGACGGCTCATTCGGCGCTCGCCACGTCCACGGCGGCCCGCAATGGCCCGAGGATGTCCAGCGCGCGGGCAAGAGCGAGCAGCTGGCCGGGCCGAGCGTGACGACGCCGCAGGTAGCGCCGCAGAGCACCCAGCGCCAGCGGTTCACCCAGGCGGTGGCGCAGCCGCATGAGGTCCACCACCGTTCGTTCCGCGCTGTAGACCCGGATGCGCTCACCAGGGGCCGCTTCCACGGTGGACAGCCCAAGCTCGAAGGTGGCGGTGGCGAAGCGGAACACC
>JBQTGW010000127.1:0-17453 GCA_052390495.1 Pseudonocardiales bacterium | reverse complement strand
ACCCGGTTGTGGCCCGCCCCGCGCCGGCCCCACGCCGCCGCCTGGGTCACCCGCGGTCCCCCGCCGCGACTGGAGAGGGCGCGCAGACGAACTGGCGCGAGTTGGTCGCGGTCACGCTCGCTTCTTGAACGTGGAACCCGCCCACAGGTACCCGACGACAGCGATGCCGACGCACCAGGCGATGGCGGCGATCGCGTCGCCGGAGGACGGTGCGCCGTTGAGCAACCCGCGCAGGGTTTCGATGATCGGCGTGAAGGGCTGATACTCCGCGAACTCCCGCAGGCCGGACCCCATCTTCTCGGCCGGTACGATCGCGCTGCTGAAGAACGGCAGCATGACCAGCGGCACCGCGGCCAGACCCGCCGTTTCCGGAGACTTCGCCGCCAATCCCAAGGCGACCGTGAACCAGCCGGCCGCGAAACCGAGCAGCACGACGATGCCGACCACGCCGAGCCAGTCGAGGAAACTCGCCGACGGGCTGAATCCCAACAGGAAGGCCACCCCGATGATCGCCCCGATGGCAACCAGGTTGGTCAGCAGACTGGCGACGACGTGACCGGTCAACACCGCACCACGGGAGACGCCCATGACCTTGAACCGGTTGATGATGCCCTTCGTCATGTCGGAGTTCACCGACACCGCGATGGACCCCAGCCCGTAACAGACGGCCAACAGCATCAGTCCCGGCGTCGCGTAGTCGATGTAGTCGACACCGACACTGAAAGCGTCACCGAGCATGTACACGAACATCAACATGATCACGACCGGCATCAGGACCGCGTTGAACACCGAGGTCGGATTCCGGGCGATGTGCTTGAAGTTGCGACGCAACATGACCATCGAATGGGACTTGGTGCTCATTTCGCGACCACCTCCGTGGTGTGGCCCGTCAGGGCGAGGAAAACGTCATCGAGGTCCGGTGTGTGCACGGAGAACCCTTCGGCACTGATCGAGTACTCATCGAGCCTGTCCAGCAGGGCCCGCAGCGATGTCGTCCCACCATCGCTGGGAACCCGCAAGGTCAGTGCCTCGTCGTCCCGCGTGGAGTCGGTGAGGACCCGCGCGGCCGCGTCGAGTTCGGCGACGGTGGTGAACCGGAGCCGGACGTGAGTCCCGGGGACCTGGCGTTTGAGGTCGTCGGGAGTGCCCTGGGCGACCACGCGGCCCTGATCGAGTACCGCGATCCGGTCGGCGAGCTGATCGGCTTCCTCGAGGTACTGAGTGGTGAGGAAAACGGTCACACCATCGGCGACCAACTCACGGATGATCGACCACATCGTGCGACGGCTGCGCGGGTCCAGTCCCGTCGTCGGCTCGTCCAGGAAGATGATCCGCGGGTTGCCGACGAGCGTCATCGCCAGGTCCAGCTTCCGGCGCATACCCCCGGAATAGGTCGACACCAGCTTCTGCGCCGACTCCACCAGCTCGAACCGTTCCAGCAACTGGGTGACAACCCGCCCGCCCTCGCCGGAACCCGCACGGTTCAGATCCACCATCAACTGCAGGTTCTCCTGCCCCGTCAGCAGCTCATCCACCGCCGCGAACTGACCGGTGACCCCGATCACCGCGCGCACCGCCTTGGCCTCGGTCGCAACATCATGCCCGGCAACGCGTACCGTCCCACCGTCAGCCTTCGTCAACGTGGTCAGCACGTTCACCGTCGTCGTCTTACCCGCCCCATTCGGACCGAGCAGGGAGAAAACCGTGCCCGCACGAACATCGAGATCGATGCCATCGAGCACGATCTTGTCCCCAAAAGCCTTTCGCAGCCCTGAAACCGCAATCGCTGAACTTCTCATGCAACCACCATCGGCACCCGGCCTGACACGCACCCGCCACGCCCCTGACACGACCACTGACACGGTGTTTCTACCTCGTCGCGCCAGGCCAGGACGCTGCGCAGCCTACTGACGACTGCCTAATCGACCGGAGCCCGCCGGTCACCACGCTACCGCGATATCAACCGTCGACGGACTTGGCCGCGATCAGGTCCAACACCTCCTAGGCGCGATCGACCAAATACATGCTTGGGCTCAAACGGTTGGTTTCCTTCGTTGGTGAGTGCGATGAGAGTTTCGTGCTCTGCGATTGTGAGGGTTGAGTCGGGTGGGTCGCTACGAGCGTTTGAGCCCAAGATCAATGACCCAGGGTGTGGTGAGCGACGAAAGGCTCACCACCGGTCCGATGGATAGCTCTATCCACTCCGCTGGATAAGCGTATCCGCGATCTGACAAACGGGATGGTGAACATCTTCTTTTCGGTGATCTTCAAGGCCTCATGGCCGGTATGGACGACTTCATCTGTGCGGTAGGTGTCCGCTGGTTGGTTCTCACGCCTTCCCCTGAGCGTGAGAGCCATGCTGGCGGGCGCTGACTCCCGAACCGCACCCCTCCGATGGAGCTCGCCCCGGCCCTGGGTGCCGACCAACCGCAAGGTCACGGCTGTACCGGCGATGCCCCCTGACCCGCCGGTCCGGGTATTACAACTAAGGGAGGCGTAAGGCTCGTGCGGCGAATGATGAAAGTCAGACCCGAATCCGCGAGTAGTGCTGTGAAGTGATCTTCGGCTTTGCTTGTTGGTCTTTTGGTGGTTGTTTCCGGGTTGTGGGCAGGGTGGGGGCCCGGGTGTCGTCTCGGGTGGTGGGTTCCGGGTTGGGCTGGGGCCGTGGTGGCCGTGTGGTCAGCAGGGGTGAGGCTGGGCGCGCAGCCGGGCTAGGACGGTGGGCAGTAGCTGGTCGCCGGGTGGTAGGCGCAGGGTGAGTGCCCTGGTGTGGTGGATCACGCGGCCGGGGACACAGATCAGCCGGTGCCCCAGGGTGGCGATCATGGCTTTGCCGTCGCGGACGCCGGGACCGATCAGGGGCCCCGGGGTGGGTTCGGGTGCAGGGCCGGGGTCGGGTGCAGGGCCGGGGTCCGGAGCTGGGATGGGGTTGAGGGCGCTGAGCTGGTGTAACCAGCCGGCGAGGCTGGTGGCCGGCAGTGCGCCCCGCGTCCAGGCGGTGTTCACCTTCTTGCGGCCCGAGACCTCCACATCGGTGGTGTCCAGATCAATCGTCACCGACCGCACCAGCCCGTCGCGGCGCCACCGGGGCAGCCGGGCCAGCATCCGCCCGGTCACCGCACCCACCCCACGTTCCACCACCGCCCACTGCTGGGCGGTGATCCGCCGCGCCAGCCCGGCCACGGTAATCGAGCACAGCCCCGGCACCGCCGCCAGCCACCGATCCTGCACACCGATCCACACCTGCCACCGTTTACCCTTACCACCACGTAGCCTGCCCACCAGATAAGTGTCCTCCCAACCCGGGTGATCACTCTCATCACAAAGACCACCATCCCAGGCCAACAGGGCACCTATCGTCATTTCAACACACGTGTCGCACCACTACTCGCGGATTCGGGTCAGAGGCGTCTCGGTCGACCTGGCGAGCGGCTGGCCCGGCTGATTGATCTGGCACTCGGCGATGTCGTGGGAGGCTGCGTTGATGCCGCTGCTCAACGACATGCCGCTCGAGCGAACGAACCAGATCTTCCGCCACCCGATTCACCAGGACGGGGTCGGCACCCTGATGCGGCTGATCACCGCGTTGCGGCAATGTCGGAGTGCCGAGGACTTCTACGACTTCCAGCAGGACCTGCTCGCGCGAGTGCTGGAGGTCCAAGAACATCGGGCAGGGTGTCGGCGCGTTGCGAAGCTGCTCCGGCAGGGCAAAGCCGTGCCAGCCGACGCCCCCGAACTGAGGTCCACCGACCCGGCGACCAGCCCAGAGACCTGGGATCTGGAAGCGGATGTCTGTGAACGAGTCGACCGTCAACTGCGGTCGGTCGCTGATGGTCTGGCCTGGCGGGTGTTCAGCTACGACCGGCGAGTCATCATCGCCCTCTCCCGGAATCAGCACCCTGGCCCGATGGCCGGCAAGAAGGGCTTGGCCGCCGAACGCGCGTTCGTGATCAACTGGTGGCGCGACGAGCGTCGGTTCGTCCTGCTTCACGACCTCACCTCGTGCCTGACCATCGGCGACGCCACCTCGTTCAAGGAGATCGGCAACGACTACGAGGCGTACCTACACGAGATCAAAACCGACCCAAGCCGCACCGTGTCGCGGCAACTGCGCCGCCAGCGGATGGCTGAGGAGGCGATCCGTTCCGGTGGACCGTTGCCCGGCGATCTGCCCGGCCGGCTGGTGCCGCTCGACATCCCGTACAAGACGCACCTCAACCTGCTGGGTACCGCCTTCGACCTCGCCCACGAGCGTGGCGTCCAGGGGATGAAGGTTCCCGGCGGCCGGGCGCTGGTGGCGACCGACATCGTGCGCGGCTACGACCTGTGGTCAGAACGTGAACTCATCGACCGGACGGCCACCGAACACCTCCAGGCCGTGAAGCGGGCTCGCATTCTTGATGTCGGGCACCTGGTCTACGCGCGCAGCGATGACCTGGTGGCACGCTCGCCGACGATGCCTCCATGGTCGATCTATCCGCTGTCGCCCGCGTTGTGTGCGCGGCTGATCACCGACTACGCCATGTACTTAGTCACGATGTCCAGCGAGCCGCTGTTGGCCGCGCTGGACGACGTCGGATTGGCCGCGGAGTGGATACTCCCTCGCGATCAGGAAACCGTCCAGCCGGACGAGGTCGTGCTCCGCGCGCACCGAGGCACTCGAACCATCGAGCTGCGCTGGGCCGAGATGCAGCGGCGGCTACTACTCGAGATGGCAGACCTCCCGATGTGGGCTAGAGGTGTCGCACAACTGATGGACCAGCACGACTCCGGACGGCATCCGTGGCAGTCGTTCAGCGAGGAGTGGAGGGTGTGGGCGTAGCCAGGACGGTTTCGCCGGCAGCGTCGAGACGCGCCTGGACGTCGGCCATGATCTCCCGCGCTGTTGCGATCTCGTCGGCACCTGGCCGTAGTCCGAGTGAGCCAACGTTCATCTCGACTTGATCAGGGGTGGTGAATCCCACGAGCACGACTGCGTTGGGCGAGCGGTCCAGGCATCCCCACAAGGCGACCCGGATGAGGTCTTCGGTGCGCGGGCCGACAATCGCGCGCACGCGATCGAGCCCGGCGTTGATGATCGCGATTGCGTCAGGTTGGAACCACCGCTTGCGTAACCGGTGGTCTCCAGCGCCGAACGCGCGTTGAACATCCGAGCGGTAGGTCCCCGTGAGCAGTCCTTGCCCCAGGGGCTTGCTGATCAGGATGCCAACGTTGTGTTCGTCGGCGAACGAGAACACGCCCTCCGACCGGGATGCTGGGGTCAAGAGGTTGTCTCGGATCGACAGGAAGTCGGGCCGCACGATGTCGAACAGAGCGCGGAAGCGAGCGATTTTGTCACCGCGCTGGTCGGGTGCAGTGGTGAGGCGGTCCAGCGCGAAGCGATGGGGGCCACGCATCCCGATGGCCTTGATGAGGCCCTCGTCGCGGAATGTTCGCATGGCCTCGAGCGCGGGGTGCAGCCAGCAGTCGTCGGCACCGAAGTTGGGATGGTGAAAGGCGTAGATGTCGAGATGGTCGGTGCGTAGGTTGTCCAGTGACTGTTCGAGTTGGCGGCGCATGTGACCAGGCTCGAAGCCGTGCTCGGCAGTTCCGGCGAAGTACCCCACCTTGGAAGCGAGCACGATCTCGCGCCGGGGAACCTGCGCAACCAACTGGCCGAGAAGGCGTTCGGATCGGCCGTGACCGTAGACGTCTGCGGTGTCGTAGAGGCGGGCGCCGTGCTGCCAGGCCGTTTCCAGCCCAGCGAGGGAGCGTGCCTCGTCGTCGCCGGTGGACCAGCCCATAGGCATACCGAGGTTGTCGTCGGGGCCGCCGATAGCCCAGCAGCCGATGCCGGCGGCGGGCACGGTGATGCCGGTGGCGCCGAGCTGACGGGTCGGGATCAGCGGACGGTCGAGGTGGTCATCAGCGTGGGGTGAGGTCATGCCAGCCTGCTCTGGTCGAGGATGACGGCGAGTTCGTCCTGGATGAACTCGTAGAGTTCGCCGGGGCGCGCGCAGACGAAGACCGGCACAGCGGCGCCGCGGGCGCGGGAGTGACTGTAGAGGCCGACGACGGCGATGTCATCGAACCGGTAGAAGCTGAAGACACGATCACCCGGTCGGTAGTACACCTCGATCTGCGCGCCATTGGGCTGCCGGAGGGTCTCGTACGCGCTGTGGGTGGCGGTGATGCGAGAGCGCAGTTCGTTGGGAGTGGAGTCGAAGCGGTCGGCCAGGATCGCGAGGGTGAGTTCGTCGTTGGGGTCGGCCAAGAAGACGCGGATTCGACTATCCGGCCTGGCGGCCACCTGCGCGAGTTCTCGGGCGTGCATGTTGCGCCAGGTCTGGCCGTAGGCCACGACGATGTCGAGTTCGGTGACCCCGGCGAAAAGCTGCTTCCATTCCAGCTCGCCCAGGTACGTTGCGCCGATCCGGAGAAGGCCCGCATCCTCAAAATCGCGGGTCAGATTCTGCTGGAGTTCACTCCGCAGTGGAGTTGGTTTGCTCGCCTGATCTGCAAGGCGGGTCCAGGCGATCTCCCAGCGGCGATCGCTAGCGGGGATGCCACAGGCGCGGACGAGTCCGAGGACGAGGGTCTTGCGCGGTAGGCGGCGGCCGGCGAGAGCGTCTTGGACGGTGCTGCGCGGGAGTGCGATCTTGTTGCGCGTGCCCCACTGTTCCAGGTTCCGATAGGACGGGTTGCCCGCGCGGAGACGCACTGCTCGTAGGCATTCGGCGAAGTCGGCGACAGTGGTTGCGTCGAGCGGGTCGATGTCGTCTGTCGGCGATGTCATCGATCTCGGTGGCCGACTGGAAGGTGTCCCATACTGTCCGAGAGCTTACCCGTCTCGGTGCGCCTGGTCTTGTGTTGATGCAGGTTACGGGCGCGCGGAGGATGGGACAGTCCGGGTGTGTCCGGCGTGCTTGTCGGCCACGGCCTCGTGCAGGTGTGCTAGGTGTCCACGGCCCTTCCTGGTGGGGAGCACAGCATGCGCGCGCTGCACGACATCAGCACCTCGACGAACTCAGGCTGGTCGGCGACTTCTCCGTTCTACGGCCAGCTTGTCGAGGCGATTCGCGCCACCTCGGTGGATGGGGTCGTCGCGGACCACATCCTGGCCGCGCTGCCGGAGGTCCCCGAGACCGATCTGACCAGGCTGGGCAAGCTCGTGGCGGACGCAGTGCCCGGCAGGTTCAGTCTCACGGGAGGTCTGGATCGTCGACTCCTGTTCGCCGAACGGTCCGCCGCGTTGGGCGGCTGGGTGGTCGCCGACCTGTCCGGACAGCCGCACTGTTCGCGTGAATGGCCGGGGTGGACGGCCGGTCGGGTGAATCTCGCTGAGCCGGATCGCTGGCTGTCCGTTGCCGAGTTATCAGGTGACGCTGCGGACCGGTTGGCACGACCGAAGGTCCTTCTGACGTCGCTCTATCACCCGGAGTGGTTCCCCCTGCCTCGTTTCTCGTTGGCGATCCATGATCTTGCACGAGCGGCCCGGCTGACGCTGATGGGGCAAGTACGGTTGATCGACATGCAACTGGGCTCCTCGCTGGACGACATCACCCGGTGGGTTCATGATCACCGCCCGGACATCGTGGGGATCTCGGCCACGTTCGGCCAGCACGACCTGATGAGCGACCTGCTCGACCGGCTGGGCCGGATGCCTGTTCCGCCGCTGGTGCTCGCCGGCGGCAGCTTGACAGTGCGCAATGAGGCGATGCTGCTGGAGAGGTACCCGAGGCTGCTCATCGCCCGCGGAGCCGGCGAACCGACAATCGCTGACGCCATGGCGCACTTCCACGGCGACTGCGAGCTGGCGAGCATCCGCGGCATCGGTTATCGCGGAGCACCTCGCGGCGGGGCCATCGCGATCGGCAGCAGACCGAGGCACACTGCGGTGCAGCCGAACCGGCGCCAGGATGACTTCTTGCCCGAGCTCGACCTGCTGGACGCCACTTTCGCGCGCAACGGCGTGGCGCAGTTGGAGATCTCCCGCGGGTGCACCAGCCACTGTTCGTTCTGTCCCCGTGGGCACAAGGGCTCCTGGTCCGGCGGCAACACTGACGGGCTGCCGTGGATGCTCGCCGAGATCGGCAAGGTCGCTGATCGGCACCCGACGATCTCGCGCACCCTGTACGTGGTCGACGAGGAGTTCATCGGCCGCGGCGAGGACGCCGTCCACCGGGCGCTCGACGTCGCGAGCACGATCAGCCGCGCGGGGTTCACGTGGGAGTCGTCGTGCAGGATCGACCAAGTCGTTCGCCCGGATCGCGATCGCGCCTGGCACGTGGAGCGCGCCTCGATGTGGCGCAGCCTGCTCGGTGCCGACCTGCGCAGGATGCTGTTCGGCGTCGAGTCTGGCGTGACCTCGATTCTGGAGCGGTTCGCCAAGGACAGCACAGCCGAGCAAAACGCCCTGGCGGTCCGCACCCTCTCCGCCCTCGGGCTGCCGACGCGGTTCACCTACATCACCTTCGACCACCTGATGACCGCCGACGAACTCGCCGCGAGCCACGCCTTCCAGGACCGCACCGATCTGCTGCTGCGTCCGCTGCCCGAGCTGTCGATCGAACAGATCGTGGACGGCGTCACTGACCCGGACTTCGTGGCCGAGCACACGACCGGGCGGCCGTTCTACACCGAGATCTCCTACATGCTGGTCTCGATGGAGTGCCTGATCGGCGCCCCGTACACCCGCGCGGTGCAAGCCCAGGGCCTCGCCGGCCAGGCGGATCCCGCGATGGGGCGGGTCGAGGCACAGTTCGCGGACTGGCGGATCGGTGCCTGTTCCCGCCGCGCGCAGATGTGGGTCGATCGACACTTCGCGCTCGACTACACCCTCAAGAGTCTGGAGAAGATCCTCGACGGCGTGCCCCGACGGCGGATGCGCAACGCGCGGGTCGTGCTCAAAGACGGCGCGTTCCGAGTTCTCACCGGAATGCTCGACCTCATCGGTACCTACAGCCCGGACGTACCCGACCCTGGCCTGGATCTCGCACTGCTCGCCCTGTTGGACACGGCGGTCGGCGAGCTGGCCACGACGCTGTCGCTCACGATCGAGCACGTGCTTCCGACCCTGCCAGCAACCAGCGGGCAGCTACTCGATCACGAATTCACCCGATGGTGTGATGCCGAGGGGTGGCGCCTGATCAACGCGAACGACTCATGCGGCACCTGACCTCCACTGGCGCCCATGCCGTCCTTCAGGATGTCGGAGCTGGTGTGTTGCCTCGCTCATCCGCCGTCACCACAATCGATGGTCGTGCCCTCCCTGGGTCACGGTCACTGCTGGGAGGAGCCGCGAACGTGTCTGGCCGCTTCATCGCGGTGGAGGGGACGGACGGAGTCGGCAAGACCTCCCTCGCGCGCCACCTCGCCGACATCGACTACGACACCGCCGTCACCCGACTAGCAGCACACCTCCCGACGGACGCAAGTGCCGGTTCGTTCGCGTTCGTCTCGCGGCGGCAGATCTCTACGACGTCGACCTACGCGGCCACGCTGATGGAGCACCTGTCCACCATGCTTTGGCACAGTGGCGACGCCCCGGACCTCTCCGATGCATTCTGGGTGTCACTGCAGGCCGCGTGGTTCACCGCGCATACCGAGACCGTCGTGGGGCCGTTACTCGATGCCGGGTTCGATGTCATCGTCGACGGCTGGCTGTACAAGTTCTTCGCCAAGCTGCTCCTCCAAGGATTCACCGAGCCCGATCTCGCCGTGATCTTCGACCGGGTACGGATGCCGGACGCGGTGATGCTGCTGCAGGCCGACGCCGGCGTGGTGTACGACCGCCGCCAGGACTTCCGGCCCGCCGAACTGGGGATGCACGCCAGCTACGGCGACCTCGACGACCTGGGCCGCGACACCTTCGTCGACTACCAGACCAAGACCGCTGCCAACCTTCAGGCATTCGCCGAACGGCACGGCTGGCACACCGCCGAGCTCGACCCTGACGAACCCATCCCCGCCACCGCGCGGCGACTCGCACCGATCATGGCCGCGCTTCGGACACCTCTTGAACCTGCGTCGGCAGCGGCCACGACGAGGAACGGAGAAGTCGCACAATGACCACGACCAGCCCGCTCGCCGCACATGGTGGAACGAAAGTCCTGGACCTTCCGCAGCCGCACTACCAGTGGCCCGCCGTCTCTCCCGAACTCGAAGATGCGGTTCGCGCACAACTACACCGATCCCTGTCGGACCGGGACGCCTCTGGCGTGATCGGGAAGTTCGAGGCGGCCTTCGCCCGATTCGTCGGAGCGCCCCACGCCGTGTCGTTCGCCTCCGGAACCTCGGCCATCCACGCCATGAGCCGCATCGCTGGGCTACGACCCGGTGACGCGGTCCTCGCGCCGGCCTACACCTTCTTCGCCACGGCCACCCCCTTCGCCTACGACGGCATTGAGGTCCGCTTCGCGGACGCAGGCCGCTACGGCAATGTCACCGCCGCGACTCTGGCCGAGAAACTCACGCCCGCGGTCCGGGCGGTCATCGTCACGCACATGTGGGGAAACCCGTGTCCGATGGACGAAATCGTCGATTTCTGTCGCACCAATGACTTGGTGCTGCTGGAGGACTGCTCGCATGCGCATTTCGCGTCGTGGCAGGGGCGACGGGTCGGCACGTTCGGGGACATGGCCGTGTTCTCCACCAACCAGAAGGCGATCACCACCGGCGAAGGCGGAGTCCTGGTCACCGGCAACGACCGCTACCGGGAGCTGGCCTTGCTGTTCGGGCACTACAACAAGCGCTGCCAGAAGGAGATCGACCCCAGCGCCGAGTACTACCCGTATGCCTTCACCGGCATGGGCCTCAAACACCGCATCACCACCCTGGGCGCCGCGATCGGTGTCCACCAACTCGACAACGCAGCCGACATCGAACGTCGCCGCCGCGCGGTCCTCGCCTGGTTTGCCGCGGGCCTGGCCGACAACCCGGTGATCACCCCCGCGGTCGTGCCCGAGGCAGATGGGCAGCACGGCCTCTACGTGCTCGGGCTGCGATTCAACCCCGAGAACGCCTCGGTCTCCCGCGACGAATTCGTTGCCCTGTGCCAAGCCGAAGGCGCCGCCGAGGTAGACGCCCCCGGCTCGACCCGCGACATCAGCCCCGAACCGCTGTTCGCGCGCCGTGATCCCTTCGCGCCGTGGGTACCCAGCACGCCGCCGACCACCGAACTGCCTGGCGTGGCCACGTTCGCCGACACCTTCATCAAGATCCCGCTGTGGGGCTACGAGGGCGATGAGCCGCTCGTGGCCGGCTACCTCGATGCCCTCGCCAAGGTCTCCGCCGTGGTCGCCCGATGACAGCCGCACCCGCCGCCGAGCAAGCCAGCGCACGCGGGCACGGGGTGGCGCGCCACCCCGTGCAAGTCGACGTTGACGGCGACTTCGCACTCGACGACCTGCTGGCACTCCCAGAGGTCGGCCCCGCGCCCAGGATCAACGCCGCCCCAGCAACCCTGGCTGCGTTGTGGCAGCTTCACGCAGCCGACCACGCCGAATCGACCGACGGTACTCAGCGTGGCGCGGTCGCCATGCAAGCCACGCCGGCTGAGGCCGACGCCGCCCTCCTCCACCGGATCGAAGCCAGCGCCCTGTTCCGACCGCCGGTCCGCGAGCAGGTCGCGGCCCTGACCCCCGGCCTCGGCGCGGCCTGGCTGGCTCTGGCAGCGCGCTGGGTCGATCTCTCCCAATCCTGTGACGACCTGCGTTTCCTCAACACGGCGTGCAAACTCACTGGTGCTGTCTGGCTACACCACAACCGCGCCGACGGAGCGTGGCGGGAGCCAAGCCTGACCAGTCAGGTCGCCGCCGTCGGGCGTCTGCTCGGTGAGGCCACCGATCGGCTTCGGCGCCGCCTGGCCGACCGCATCGTCCTCGCCGAGCCCGCCGGCCCCGGCGGCGAGGCACTCTGCCCAGGTCGGCTCGCGGGTGAGAGCCGGACGCGGATCGCTGTGCTGGCAGGCTCTGGTTCGCGCAGCGCCGGGCGTCTGGTGAACGCAGCGACCACCGCAGGGCTACCAATCCAGACCGTGTGTTGGTACACGCCCCCGCAGACCGGGCCGACGGCATGGTCGAACTACTCCAGCGCCTGGTACCCGCCCGCCGCGCCCGACCAAGCAGCCTCGCCCAGCCTGCCGAGCAACGTCCCCGCCACCACGGCCGAATCGTGGGACGACGTGGCAGCAGCGATCCGCGCCGCCGACGCTGACGTCGTTCTCCTACTCGGGATGCCCGTGGTTCCAGACCACGTACTTGGCGCCGCCAGGCTGGGTGTCCTCAACGCCCACAACGGCGCCCTGCCCACTCACCGAGGCATGGACGCCGTCGGCTGGGCACTACTCAACAACCAGCCTGTCGTGTGCAGCCTGCACCTGGCCCGGCCCATCGTCGACACCGGAGAGGTCATTGCAGCTCACCCGGTACCGATCGCTCCCGCACATACGCTGGCAGCCCGAGTGAAATCCACCCAGCTCCGGCTCCTACTCGCCGGGGCCGCGCATGTCGCGGCCACGGGCGCCTTGCCCGACCTCACCCCACAACCTGCGGCGGGCACCCAGTTCTACCGCCTGCATCCCCACCTCAAGAGGCTCCTGGACGCCTCGCCCTACGCCCTCGACGACAACCCGCAGTGGACGGTGATTCAGCCATGACAAGCCCGCCGCACCCCAGCTTCACCCAGCTCGGGCAGATCGACTGGAACGACACCACGTCGATCCTGAACGGTTGCACACCGCTGTTCGAAGCGCTGGCCCACGAGCCCGCCCTGTTGGCCGGGCTCGTCGCGCAGGTCGCCGACGACCCGCACCTGGCCGAGATGTGCGAAGGCTACGACTTCATGCACAAGCTCGTCCTCTACGACGCCGCCGACCTGGGTGTTCGGCTCCGGCTGCACGTCTACCAGGCGGGATTCTTCGACCGGCCCCACAACCACCGATGGAGCTTCGCCAGCCACATCCTGCGAGGCGGCTACACCCACCGCATCTTCGGCCGCGATGATCAGTTCGGCGAGGACACCGACCCCGACAGCCTGCTCCCCATCCACGAACGCCTTGAGCAGCCCGGCTCGACCTACGCACTGCATCACACCAGCGTGCACACCGTCCAAGCCGAGGCCGACACCATCTCCCTGCTCGTACGCGGCCCGTCCGCCAAACAGCGGTTCCTGATCCTCGACGCAGCTGCAGGCGGCTTCTTCTGGGTCTACGGCGCGGCTCAAGAATCACCCGAACAGCGCGCCAGCAAACGCTTGACCCCCGACCAACTCACCAACACCATCACCCGCATCCAACGCCTTATCACGGACCTCGACCCAGCGAGCCGATCCGCAACTCCCGACGGAAGGTAGAGACACCGTGAACGACGACGCTTGGCAGGGCATGCTGTTCGGCGCCACCTCAGCCGAGACCGAGACCACCGAGGATGGCCCAGTCGATGAGTTGCGCGTGTGCGCACTCAACGTCAACAGCCCCAACCCGAGCCGCGCACAACGCATCGTCGACTGGCTGCTGGCGACCAAGAGCAACACGCTGGTGCTCACTGAGATGCAGCCCTCCGAAGGAGGACGCCACATGTTGGCCGCCCTCGACGCTGAGGGATTCACCACCACGTGCCCGCCCGGTTGGAAAGACACCCGGTACTTCGCCGCCGTCGCCACCCGAGGTGTCAAGGCCACTCCGGTGCAGCCAGCCGGGTTCGATCCTCGCATCACCGCGGTTGACCTCGCCACCGACGCCACGACCGTGCGCCTCGTGGGTCTCTACGGCCCCACCAACGGCATGACCGCGGAAAGCAGCCACCGCCGCCGCGAATTCCAGAGCCGATTCCTCGACTACCTCGCCGAGATCAACAACTCGACGCTGTGCGTAGTGGGCGACCTCAACGTCGTCGAACCCAACCACCGCCCACACCTACCGGCCTTCGAGGACCACGACTACGCCTTCTACACCGATCTGCTCGCGCTTGGCCTCCGCGATGCCTACCGCGAACTCAACCCCACCGGCGGCGACCACAGCTGGCTCAACCCCCGCTTCGGCAACCAACGCCTCGACCACAGCCTGGTCAGCACTGGCACAGGGGACATCCAAGCGTGCGCGTACGACCACACCACCCGAAGTGACGACCTGAGCGATCATGCCGCCCTGCTCACCACCATCGGGCTGCGTGCCGGCCGTGCGGCGACGAACGGCCATGGCACCTGGTAAGCCACGGCCACTCAAGGTGAGGTGCTAGCCAACCAGCGCAGGAGTGCCCAGGCGGGCCAAGAGCTTGTCACGGAAGCGCGCCATATGCGGGTCGAACCGGTCATGCGCCCACTCCGCAGGGTCGTCCAGGGCGAACCAGCGGACCTCGTTCGCTTCCCGGGGGTCCGCCTCGATCTGCATGTCCTGATCAGCGGCCAGCACGAACCAGAACGACACGTCCGTATGACTGTGCTCGCCGCGGGTCCTCGTGACGGTCAGGAACAGTGGCTCATCCCCGAATCGTGAGTGGAACTCGCCGTCGATACGCAACTCCTCGGCGGCCTCCCGCAGCACCGTCGTACGCGGGTCCTCGCCATCGTCAACGTGACCGCCGGGGAACAGCCACAAGCCCGCCTTCACGTGATCGACCAGCAAGACCGAACGTCGTGCATCGTCGAACAGGGCGAAATAGACACACAGGTGCTTGTCGGGCGTAGCGGGTCGAGCGATCCGGAACAACGGCGCACCCGACCGGATCCACTGCAACGTGGCTGCCCTGTCCTGGACCTCGTGCTCGTCGAGGGGGGTCACACCTGCTACCAGGTCGTGCACCACATCGCGCGGATCCTGACCTGCCACCGTCATCTTCGAAGCCCTCCGCCACGTTCGCGCTCAGTTCGAGCCGCTGCTCCCAGCAACGACGTTTGCCGACGCCCGAGGGCGCGTGGCGGACCCTAGCAGCGCTCCGTCCTCAACTCACGGAGCACACGCCGCCCTCGTCTCGCCGACACGGAGGGCTCACATAACCTCACCGGTCAGGTCGAGTGCCAACGTCATAACGGAGTGGTCGGTCAGTCCGGCCGTTCGCACCGAATGGTCATATCGGCACGCAACCACCGCTGGGATGATGGGAGTTCCTGACGCTTCCGGCATCCATACCGAGAGGGCACTGATGACGCCCTCAGCCTCCTTACCAATCCCTATCGCCTGTTCACCGAAGCCCCCGACCCCCATAGCGCAGGCCGCTGCCGGGCCACCGGCCACCACCGACCCGGCCCCGTCACCGGCCTACACCGAACTGAGCGACGCGATCACCCGCGCGTTGACGCTCACCCAGGAGGCCGGGTGCGCGCTGACCACCGCCGGGCAGGCCCTCATCGGGTTGTCCGGTGCGCTGGCTGAGGTGGTCACTGCCGTGGCCGCAACACGGAGGTGGCCACCACCGCCACCGCAGGTCGGGTCAACGCGTGCACTGTGGAGCACGTCGCCGCGATCGAGGCGTTGTCCTGACCAGATCGGCCCGGCCAACCCGGGGTAAGCGGCACTTGTCACGGTCACCGTAGGGGCGGCCGGGCCGATCAATCACCCTATCTGGGTGCGCTACTGTGCGCTCCGTCACGGGGTACTCAGGGGAAGTTAGGTGGGACAGTGAGCTACGGCCACGCTGACAAGATCGCCCGTAACGGTCACCAGCCCGGCGAGCAGGCACCTCCGGTCGATCAGCCACCGGAGACGACGAAGGCAGCCACGTCCGGCGACGATCGCACATCACCAGTCCCGCCCGAGTGGTACGCCCGGCCCGAGTTGCAGCCGGTGCTCACAGGACATGACTTCGCCACGCTGTTCCGTGCGCTGGGTGCGATGGGGATCAGTCAGCGGCAGATCGCCAGGCTCACCGGGCGGTCCCAGCCAAATATCTCCGAGATCGTCCACGGCCGTCAGGTGATCTCCTACGACGTACTGGTCGCGATCACCAAGGGCTTGAGCATCCCGCCGGAGCGGATGGGACTGTCCTGGTGGGGTCCGGACGGACGCTGGTACGGCCCCGAGGGCGCCTACGGTGGAGGGGTCACGGTCACCGACACCCTGGAAGGGGTCAGCACTGCCATGCTGCGCAGACACCTGATCGCGTTCGGTGGGCTCATCATGGCTGGCCTTCCGATCGATCAGGTCGGGGAGCTGAAGGTAGGGCAACTGCTCGACGACGTGGGTGAGCTGCCCCCGGTGTCGCTGCCCTCCCGGCTGAGCACTGCAGACGTAGCCTGGGTCCGGGACACGACGTGCCGACTCGGCGTGGGAAACACCTCCTTCGCGGACCCGGGCATAGCGGCCGTCGCCGCTGAACTGGCCACCCGACTACTCGACGTGCCCGGCCCAGACCCGCTGCGCCGGGCGCTGATCGTCGCGGTGGCCGAGTTACGCATCGAAGCTGGCCGGGCGGCGTGCTTTGCCGGGCTTTACCGCAACGCGCTCTACCACCACGCCCAGGCGCTGGAACTGGCCACCGACGCCAGGGACGCTTACTGCCAGGCCACCGCGCTGCATTACGCCGGCTTCGCCAGCACCGCAGACGGACATCCCGACGACGGGCTGAAGATGATGCAGGCCGCACAGGTCGCGGCGTGGGGCATTCCCTCTGATGACCCCCGCACAGTGGTCGTCGCAGCAAGCGGCAAAGCAGCAACGGAAGCGAACGTGCTGGCGGACTCGGCGGTGGCGTTGATGTTGCTCGGTCAGCACGATGAGGCCACCCGCGCAGTGGCCAAGGGGCGAGACCTGTGGACCCCGACCACGGCCGACCCCTTCGGCGACCTAGACCGGCCCGCAGCGCAAGTCGAACTCCACCGGGGACGCGTGGATGTCGCTCACGCCCTGGCCACGGCTTCGCTGCAACGCTGGGACGGCGGCCGGCAGCTGTCCCGCACCCGAACCGGGGTCGTGCTAGCCACCGTGCACGTGCGCGCCGGAGAGCCACGCGGATTGCAGCTGGCCCACCGCTCCATCAGCGAAGTGGCCCAGCTGCCGTCGGTGCTTCTTCGCAAGGAGCTGACACCGCTCGCGCAAGCCCTGGAAACCCGACCCGGCACCGACGCCCGCGACCTGGCCCGGATGGCCCGACAGGTAGCGGCGTAAAGCCGGGCCGGTTCGGCTGGAGGTAGCCGCTCATAACAGGCAGCCGGAAGCGCTGCCCCATGAGCCGCTTCCGCCCGGTAGCTCCCGGCGGCCAGGCGGCCTGGACCGACAACAGACGGCCGTTAGACCGGTCGCTCGATGTCACGGTCGGGAAGACAGGTGTGATCCTGTTCGACGAGGGCAACTGCCTCTATTGTTTCGTTTGCTTGATGTCAAGTGGTGGTGCACCCACCACTTGACATCAAGCTGATCACCACCTTGGCCTGGGGCAACAACGCTTTCAGAGGCTTGCCGATCGCCCATGGCAAAATCAGCTAGGTGCTGATCGGGATGCTTGGACCACTCGAGGTTCGCACGGACGACGGCGTCTACG
>JBQTGW010000126.1:0-3310 GCA_052390495.1 Pseudonocardiales bacterium | reverse complement strand
GGTTGTTGCGCACATACACCGCGTCGTCGGTGAACCTGGTCTGCACGCAGGTCGAGTTGTTGCCTGTCCGTCGCGGCAGAAACCACTCGCCAGTGATGCGGGGCATCGCGCTAACTCTCCTCCTGCTCCCTGAGTATGGACTGGATGAACTCGCTGCTCTCCTCGTGGCCAAGGGCCTTGGCTCGAAGCAGGTCCAGTGTATGCGCGGCGCCGGAGACGTCGTCCTCCCGGTCCTGGAAGGCACTGCGCCCGAAGCTGTCGTAGTGCAGGGTCCTTAACGCGGGTGGAGGGAAGTCGTAGAGCGTCACAGTCACCCCCAAAAGGGCGTGCGCTCCTGAGCCGAGCGGCAACACTTGGACCACCACGTTCTCGTTGAGCGTCGTCATAGTGATCAGGTGTTCGAGCTGCTCGCGCATCACGGTGTCGCCGCCGACGCCGGAGCGCAGCGCGGCTTCTCCGAGGATGCACCACAGCCGCAATGGCGGCCGGTGCGGGCGGCTCAACGCGGCGCTGCGTCCCATCCGTAGTTTCAGGAGTCGTTCGACGATCTCTGGTTCGTGCAGCTTGTTCCAGCGGAGCAGGGCTTGGGCGTAACCCTCGGTTTGCAGGATGCCGTGGATGATCTCGCCGGAGTAGAACATCGCTGAGGTGGCCTGGCGCTCCAGGTCGAGGAAGCGGCGATGGTGGCCGGGAATCGTGACCCAGTGATCTCCTCGGGGACGTCGAGCCTGTGACTCGCGGGCGAACGTGAGAAGTTCTTCGCGTTCGTCGCCGGTGACGCCGTAGCGGTCTAGCAGCGCGGCCAGCTCGACGGGCTTTGCGCCGGACCGGCCGGTCTCCAGGTCGCCGATCTTGGATGCGGTGCAGCTGAGCACCTCGGCGGCCTGGTCGCGGGTCAGGCCCACGTCCTCACGCATCCGGCGCAGCGTCGCCGCTACCTGGACGCGTTCGGTGTTCATCTGACGCTGCCCCATCGAACTGCCTCCCGAATCTGTCGTGACCGAGGCCCGCTGTCCACCTTCGGGAGAGCGGCGAGCCGAATACAGTGCTTGCGTTATTCGCGTGCGTAGCTTAGCGTGCTGAGCTACGGACGGAGCGCAGGCTGGGATCGTACTCCCAGGCACCGACAGTTCGGTCGCGCTACGACTGGCGCGAGCTGATTTCGTGGTCGTGGCGCAGGCCGGGCCACGACGAAACGAGGAACGGTAGGGACGAGATGAGTTTCATCAGTTCTGTGCAGATCAGTGCCTGGGCGCAGATCGACGACGACGCCAAGATCAAGTATCGCGTCGATCCGAACACGGATACGGCCGAGTTCGACATCGCTGGGTATCGCGGGCTGGGCCTGGAGATGAACGAGGTCTGCCTGCGGCGGTTCATCGCCGTCTTCACCGAGGCGCTCGACGAATTCACCGCCGCCGCGACAGAGCAGCCGGAGTCCACCCCGTCCGAGCACGGCGTCGAGCCGGTTTGATGATCGACGTCGAGCGCACCCTGCAGGCCATCGCGGATCTCGAAGCCACCGCCGTGTTCCTCAGAAAACGGGCGGACCTGGTGCGTCGCCTGGCGAATGGCATTGATCCAGGCGTCGGGCCGTGGCCTTCTCAGGCCGCGGAGCGGAGTGTGGAGGCGACCATCCGCTTCGGCGCGGCCGAGCTTGACACGTTGGCGATGAAGTTACGGCAGGATCTGCAGGCATACCTACAGGTCGATGAGCTGCACATCCCGGAAGCGAGCCCGGGACTACCGTTATGAGCAGCAGACTGTGCGGCTTAGTGCCCGCAGTCCTCGTTGCGGCGGGCATGGTGACCGCCTGTACCGAGATCGATCGCCAGGCCCAGCGCACCGATGACCCGCATGGGCTGAATCGCACGGTGGCAGTACCACCTATCCCGGAGACCGGCGCCGACTTCACGATCCGCGCGATCGACCCGTGCCTGCTGCTGGCCAGCCCGGCACTCGCGCAGTTCGAGGCCACGGCACCGTCACCAGGCGGGCTACACAGCTGCCATGTCCGCTTGGTGCGACCCGACAACGGTGAACATGACTACTTCACCCTGGACATCGGCTACCCCTTCGGGGCGCCGGATCGGTGGGACGGGGAGCCGCTTGACGTCGGTGGCCGGACCGCCTACCGAACTTTTTCCCTCCGCAGTGCTGACGAGGGGGCTTGGTGCAGCCTGGACTTCCCGCTGTCGGCCACCCGATCCGTCCATGTCGATCTCGACACCACCGCGACCGATCCCGTGCTCGGCTGCGCTGTGATCAATGCGGTGGCGCCTCGGATCGCCGCAGGGCTGGTGGACCCGGCGTCGGTGGGCTGGCGCGAGCCCGACACGCTGGGTCGATGGGACGTGTGCGATCTGCTTGACCGGGCACTGGGCCAGGACGTGCGGCCAGACCCAGACTTCAGCGCCGACGACTGCGTGGGCGAGGACACCGGGGTGTTCTTCTCCGTGCGACAGTCGCCGACCGAAAACCCGTGGCTGCGGGACGGTCCGAGAGTGCCGTTGAGCTTCGGTACCGGTGTCATCAGCTACCTGGGGAGCACGTGCTACCTAGCGTGGGCACAAGCGCCGGTGCCGAACCCTTTGCCATTGAGCGACACCTTGGTCGGACAGGTCCGTGGCGCCGACTGTGACGGACTGCGCCACATCGCCGAGCAAATGCACGCGGTCCTCGCCGGTCCGCCACCGCCACTCCCGCCGGCACCGTCCCGCCTCGGGTTTCTCCCCGGTGAACCGGATCAGATGATCGCCCCGGAGTGTGCCCACAGCAGCACTCAGGAGTACGAGGTCTGCCGTCCCGCGGTTCCGGTCCAGGTGCCCGATTCGATCGACGAGATCATGGCGGTGAGTGGTCCGCGCATCGGCGATGTCGCCTGCGCCATCCTGGAACCGGTGATGAAGGAAATATTCGGCGCCGACGTCGTCATCATGGTCATACACGAGAACAGGTGCAAGGCAGTCACGCTCGACCACACCGTGGAGATTGTGTTCACTTTCTATGCTTTTGACCCTCCGAGTGCCTATTGTCTCGTCACCGAAGCCACCCGGCTGACGGTGGCCGGGCAACCCGCCGTGTCCTGCGGGAACATTCCCGGTATGGCATTGGACATCTTTACCTCTGTCCGTGGCGACTTCGAAACCCCGGGCAACTTCCAGTTCGGCATCAACATCTCCGCGCCGCGCGGCCGTGAAGACCTCGACTATCGGGATCCGGCCGCGACGGCTCGGCTGGTGGACCTGGCTGGCACTGTCATCCAGCGACATGTCCGCTGAGCCCGCCGACCGTGGTCACCGGACCAGCC
>JBQTGW010000125.1:0-1798 GCA_052390495.1 Pseudonocardiales bacterium | reverse complement strand
CCGAGGGTGATCCAGTTCGTAGTACGCGCTGAGGCGCTTGTGCTGCCGCCGTTCGAGGATGAGGTGTAGGGAGCGTGTACCGCTCCAGAACTTGATGCGGGGCGGGTGGAGAACTGTCAGACTCGTCGGGATCGGCGGCGCCCTCGGTGACCCGGTGGACGGCGTGATCGGTGGGTTTCTGAACGCGCTGATCGACAACCCGGTCACCGAGACCGTGATCATGGGGCTGGCCCTCGGGCGCGAACTGGAGGAGCTGGTCGGCATCGACCTCGGCGGCGTCGGCGGACTGGTGGGCCTGGTCGCGGTCGCCCCCGGCGCGTTCTGGCTGGTGGCCGGGGGCGTGATCATCCCGATGACCGTCGGCGAGCTGCCCTTCGGGGTGCGGCACCGGACCATGGAGCAGCACGAGTGGGACTGGGCGGCCCGGGTTTTCGGAGCCAGCCTGCCGCCCCGGGAGCAGATCGAGATCACCAACCTGCGCGGCCTGGGCAACAAGGCGTTCGTGTCGGTCCGGACCCCGATCTTGCTGGGCGGCAAGACCACCTACTACATGCACATCGGCGACCAGGCCTACGAGTCCCCGACCACCGATACCGACAACGATCGGCCGGTGCCTGGCCAGCTGTTCATGCATGAGCTGGCCCACGTGTGGGACGCGTACCACAGCGGGCCGGACTGGATGCTCAACGCGATCTGCGAGAACCGCAACCCCCCGCTGCCCTCGCCCGAGTACTCGGTGGCGTCGGATCGGGCCATCAATGGGCATCGCGGCATCCAGCTCACGAGCCGGTACAAGATCGACAGTAGCAACTTCCGACGATTATCCATAACCGGCCAGCACACGAAGAGCGCAGTCAAGACGCTGCATCACGTTTCCGAGCCCCAGCACGGCGACTCGCCCTACTTCACTCGGCTACTCGACACCGTGCGCATCCGTCACCGAGGCCGGGGACGACCCCGCACCCGCCCCGGCCGGATCCTGGCCGACAAGGCATACTCCGCCCGCCGCCACCGGGTCTGCCTGCGACGCGGCATCACGACGACCATCCCGAAAAAAGAGAACCAGAAGGCTCACCGACGCGCCGCGGCCGGGCCGGGGGTCGCCCACCCACGTTCGGCCCCGAGCGCTACAAGCAACGCAACACCGTCGAACGCGCCATCAACAACTCAAGGGCTTCCGCGCCGTGGCCACCCGCTACGACAAACGAGAACACATCTACCAGGGCACCATCGACGTCGCCTCGATCAGAATCTGGCTCCGCGACCCCGTCCCATGATCTAGGGGACATGCTCTAGGTGACTACGACGAACGGCACGATTGTAGCCTTACGGGAGCTGCCGACCCGTACGGCCAGCTCCCACTATGCTAACCGCGGAGCACTCGATGCGACACGCCGACCCTAGGGGAGTAGCTATGTATTCAAACGTTTCGCCTCCGAAGCGACGGGCCATGCGTTTACTCGGCACGGTAGTCGGGCTGGCCTTGGGCGGCTTTGCTACCATTCGGCTCTTTACCGATCAAGCTATTGGTAAGCTCGCCGTAGTCCTCTGGGGCACGGCTTGTGTGGCTGGTCTTTGGCTAGCGGCAATATCGTGGTGGGGCAGGAAACGTGGTACAACCTTGGCCACAGGTGGCACGGTTATCCTCGGTGCGGTGGCCGCCTTGGCTCAGCGGTTTATGCTTCGGACCATGCGTGGAGTGCCGCGCGCCGCGTTGGCTGGCGCAGTGTCCGTCGTCCTGCTGGTCGGCTGCGCTGGAGAAGCTGGCCAGCAGAGTCTGGCAGCGACCCCAACGATC
>JBQTGW010000124.1:0-1644 GCA_052390495.1 Pseudonocardiales bacterium | reverse complement strand
GACGTTAAGTGGTCACTGACACTCCACGACTCATCCTTACGGATGCTCCTGCCCTCAGCAGATGATCATCGCCCGACCCGTCGGCCCCGTGGACCGCAATTCGGCTCCGAACAACGGTCCACAGGGTACCTCACCCAGCCATTCGGCTCCGAATAGCGGTTCTGGCGCACCGTGGACAGCCATTCGGCTCCGAATGGCGGTTCTGGGCACCCCAAAACTGCGATTAGGCTCCGAATGGCGCTCGGCGAGAGCCTGTGCTGGGCGAGGAGTCCAGATGCGGTCTTACTGTGCGGTAGCACTACTACCTAACGTTACTAGTCCAAGACATTCAGTGATATTGGTGTGGTAGTGGGCCCGCACCGCATAGGAAAACTACCTCAAGTAACGATCACTGAACGCTAAGCGACCTTGCCGTTGCCCTGCAGCTCAGCTGATCTCAACCCGGAGTCCCAGATCTCGTAATGGGACGGGTGCCGTCAGGGCCATATGGGACGGCTGCGGAGCCGGGTGACGCGGCCGATCTTGGCGCGTTCAATGGCGAACGCTTCGGCAACGGCGGGATCGCGATGGCGCTTACCGCGTCGCCAGATCCGTTGGGCCAGACGACGGTTGCCGTGCATGGCGTAGAGGGCGCCGAGCCGGGCGAGCGCGGCACCGATGGTGGCTGGGCGGGCGCCGGGTTCGGCCAGTGCGGCGTGGTAGGCGTCTTCGGCATCGTCGGGATGGTCGTCCTGGTTGATCCGGCCCAGTCGCAGCGCCGCCCAGGCCCAGTCGTCTCCGCTGGTGAGGTCCAGCGCCCGCTCGCACGCCCGCGCCAGCACAGTGTCATCACGGAGCCTCCCGGCGAGCTTGGCCAGCTCAATGGCGGCGCGTCCGCCGGTCGGGGCGTCCTCCAGGAGCATGGCCTGCTCGAACGCGTGCGCCGCGGCGATCGGGGCCGACCATTGTCGCGCCAGACCGAGGTTGAGCCAGGCAGGCGCCGCGACGGCCGGGTCGTCGCTGCCTGCGGCGAGTTCCCACAGCTCGATGGCTCTGGCGCTGTCGAAGCAGGAGTACAGCTCGACGTGCGCCATCGCCATCGCCACCGGTTCCCGGACGTCGTCGCCGTCGAAGAGGGCACGATCGACGGCGCTGCGCAGCCGGAGGCGCTGCGCGGCGTCGAGCCACAGACCGTGTGTCCCGAATGCGGGGATGGTCGGCAACAGTTCAGGCAAGGCCGACGGGGTCGCCGTCACGCAGGCGTCGACGAGGCAGTCGAGTGCGTCGTGGTCGCGTCCGACGCGGTACAACAAAAAGGCCCGCAGCATGGCCGCCTCGTTGGGCTTCATGTGGCGGGCGGCGATGCGGACGGCGGCTTCGGCGTCATCGGGACGGCCTTCCACGGTGGCCAGGTGCGCCAGACTGGTGGCGGCCCAGGTCGCGGTCTCGGGCCCCGCGGCCTCGGACAGGTACTCCAGCAACGGCCGTACGCCGGGGATCAGGCACAGCTTCCCGTCCGCGGCGAACTTGTCCCCGGTGGCGATCAGCAGCGGGCGGGCCAGGTCGCGACGCTTGGCGTCGTCGGTGTCGGTCAACGACCGGAACAGCTGCGCCGCGCGTTCGTCGTCGCCCTCCCCGGCGGCCAACGACGCCTCCATCACGTCG
>JBQTGW010000123.1:0-37354 GCA_052390495.1 Pseudonocardiales bacterium | reverse complement strand
GCCGCTGCCAACCTCCTGCTTCGCATTGCCTACGACGACGAGCTCACCCGACCGCGTGCCGTCGAAGCGGGTCGACTTCGGATCAGGGCGCGCCAAGGGGCATCCGTCGTCGACGCGCACGTGGCAGCCGCCGCTCTGGCGTTGATCCGGCACCACGGCGGTACCGCGACCGTTGCCACCTCCGATGTCGGTGACATTGAGCGTCTTCTTGATGCTTCGGACGACACCGGCACGAGGGCAGCTGTGTTCACTCAAGCCCTGTAACAGACAGTCGGCAACCGCATAGGACATTGGCTGCGAACGTAAGCGCAGCGTGCCGGACTGGTCACTGCGCAGAAGTGGTCGCAGTATCTCAGTGGTTACCGGGGCCGATTGGCGCAGGTATTTATCACAATGATACGTGATCAGCGGTTCGCCCACGTAAGCTTGGCCTGTCGTGCGGCAGTGAGGTGGGGAGTCGCGGGTGGTCCAGCTGGGGCGACATGAGGCATTTGCCGAATACGTGCTGCCTGAGGTCGATGTGCTGTACCGGGTGGCCCGCGCGTTGACCAGCCAAACTGCTGATGCGGAAGATCTCGTGCAGGACACCCTGCTGCGGGCGTTCCGCTTCATCGACCGATTCGATGGTCAGCACCCGCGTGCTTGGCTGCTGACCATTCTGCGCAACGCCGAGCACAGTCGGCATCGCCGCAGGCACCCACAGTTATTCACCGATCCCGGTGAAGCCACCAAACGGATCGAAGCCGCCCCCGACCTGACCGGTCATAGCCCGGAGGAACTACTGGTCGACCCCGTACTCGACGCGGTCGTCGAGCGGGCGTTCACTGCGTTACCGGACAAATACCGGAGGATCGTTACCTTGGTTGATGTGGAAGGGCTCACCTATGCGAGCGCCGCCGCGGTGCTGGACGTTCCGGTGGGCACCGTCATGAGCAGGCTGCACCGGGCGCGGCACCGGATCCGCAGCCAGCTTGCCGCCGAAGGCGTCAGGCCGGAACGAGGTAGGGGATGAATCATGTGGATTAATGAGCCGACCGATGGCCTCGTCTGCAGTCAGGTGCTGCGGGAACTGCAATCATACCTGGATGGCGTACTCGACGACGCTGCTACGGCCGGGCGAGTGGCCCAGCACCTACCGAGATGCCAGCGTTGCGACCAAGAGGCCGAGACCTACCGAGCGATCAAGAACGCGCTTGCCGGGCGTAGGAGTATTTCACCCGACGCAGTCCAGCGGTTGCATGACTTTGCCCAGGTTTTGCTGGACGAACCCGAGATGAACACGATGAGCCATACCTGAACAAGTAGGCGGTCCGATACTCTCCCGCGTTGTCAGGGGGGCTCGTCGAGCTGACCTCCCATGGCTTGACCGAATTCGCGCAACCGCTGCACCGTGGTAGGCGGGTATGACCTGCGCCGGGCCAGGGAATTTTTGATCGCTCGATATGCCTCAGCCTCCTGATCGCAACGCTGGCACCCCGGTAGATGCTGGGCCACTCGCCCGGCCGTAGCGGCGTCGTCGAGTACGCCATCCAGGTACGATTGCAGTTTCCGCAGCACTTGACGACAGTTGAGGGGGCGTGTCGGGTCTTTGCGCCCGATCACCTCGACCCACCTCGTTTCGGCCTGACGCCCTGGGCTGTCCTCCACTCGGTTGTCAACTCAGTTGCCCAAGCGCGGAATTCCGGATCTGTGAACTTTCGCCACCCCAGCGCACTCGTCATGGTGGGGTGGCGCACCCACCGTCTCGGGCTGGTTGCGTAGCGCCATCGAATGTCTCTGTTGTGACAGTTCGTCGCGATTTCGTCAGAAAATCTCCTGGATGTCGGAAGGGGATGCCGGGCAGTGGAGTTCCCCTTGTGTAAGTTCCCGCATCGAATTTGCGGAAATAACACATGAACAGGAGAACGCGCATGCGATCCATGGGTTATGCGGCTGCTGTGGCGGCTGGATTGATCGTTCCGCTCGCCTTCGTATTGCCGTCGTCGGCTGGCGCCCAGTCATTGGCGTTCAGTGGAGTGAGCCATTTCGTCGGCAGCTTCGAGGGCGATGACAACGACGACAACGGGGACGCCAACGGCTACGACGACGGGAACCGGGACAGGGACACGGACAGGGACAGAGACAGGGGCGACGGGCTCGACCGTGATGATAACGGGAACGACCGGAATGACCGCGAGGACTGGCCTGAGGACTCCGGAAACTGGAATGACTCTCAACCTGATGTGACGGTGTATGGGGCCGGGTTGACCACGTCCGGAGATGTTGCGTTCGTGGTGCGCGTCTCCGACGCCGGTGCCTTTGACACCGTCACGCTGAACAGTCCAGCGCTGGATACGGGCTGTGCCTTGAACAACGTTACGGGAGCCACCGCACAGGCTGATCGCTTCGGTAATCTCATTTTTTCGGCACAGGCAGTCAGCTGCATTCCCGGAAACTACAAGATTGCTGTGACTGAGTCGGCCGAGGAGACCTACTACGGCGACGTGACGATTCGCTAGTCCAGGATTCGTGACGGTGGCCGCTGCAACTTCTCGGGGAGCGAAGAATGACCATTACTGGCCACGTAGGAGCTGCCCGGCAAGGACGTGCGGTCACCGTGCGTGCCGCTAAGTTGGTCGTGAACTGTCTGGCCGACGGTGCGGCTTGCGCATTACCCAGTGTGGACGTGGCTGCGCTGGCCACGCATCTGGTGGTGCGCAAGCTGCGCCCCGGTCAGCTTGTGTTTGCTGCTGACCAGCGACCGGACGGGGTGTGGATCGTCCGGAGTGGAGCGGTTGAACTCATGGCCGGAACCGGCAAGAATCCGGAAGTGTCCCAGGTGCTGCGTGATGGTGACGTTTTCGGGGACATTCCGTTACTGATAGATAGTGCATCCCCCTACTACTCCCGAGCGTTGCGCGGCACAACCTGTCTCTGGCTGGCGGCGCAGGATTTCTTGCGACTTCTGGCCGATCGTCCGGCGATTTCCCGGCTGTGGCTGCATAGTTGCGCAGCGCGCTATGCCGCCAGCCAGGCCAGGCTGCTGAGGCTGCTCGATGGCTCGCTTACACAGCGTACCGCGGTGTTGCTGCTATGTGAGTCCAGAGCAGGTGTGGTCGCGTTGCCCCAAGCTACTCTGGCGGCCATGGTCGGCAGCACGCGCCCTTCAGTAAATCGGGTACTCCGCACGTTTCAGCAGCAAGGTCTGATCATCCTGAATTACGGTCAGCTCAGTATCCTCGACGAGCTCCGGTTGCGTCAAGCCGCAGGTGGGATGCTACCTAAATGAGAAGGGACGATCAAGAATGATACTGATACCCGTGCGGCCCGTCGACGCTGCATCCGATGTCAATGCGCACGAAGAGTTCAGGAGCACAATTCGGCAGCTGTCGGTGAAGTTCGGCAAAATGGTCAGTACCTACGATATGGCCCATGCTCCCTTGGTGCTCGGTACGTATCGTCGGTTCCAGCAGGCGATCACGGATCACGGCAGCTTCGACGCGCGTACCCGAGAGGCGATCGCCCTCGTCGTAGCAGGTAACTGTGCCGATTGTCAATTTCCGCACACCGCCGGTTGCCGCGCAGTCGGATGGACCCTGGAACAGATCAGCGCGCTACATGCTGGAGCTCAGATCGTGCTCGAGGAGAAGATCACCGCATTGCTGGCGGTAGCCTGGCAGGTTGTCGGCAATTCGGGTGACGTCGATGACGACACCTGGCGCCATGCGCTGCGGATCGGATGGACCATCAATGAACTGGCCGAATTGCTCACCCATGTCTTCGCGAACATCTTCACCAACTACCTCGACCACTACGCCCGCGCAGAGCAGCCTGCGGCAGGCGCGACGGTCAGGCTAAGCGCGTCCGGGTAGTGGAATCGGCATCGGTGGTTGGCCACGCACGTCCCCATCGGGCGGTTGAATTTCGATTGTCGAAGGGTCCGACGTCGGTTGGATCTCTACGTCCTCGGGCGTCCAGCGCCGCTCGCGCCGATCACGGCTCGCCATCGGGGAGCCTGCTGGAGACAGTGGAGTCGTGGGTTCGCGCCGCTCGGCGCCGCCGCCATTCCTGCTGCCTGCCGCCGTGGCGATCGTCGCTACTGCGACACCGCCAGCGAGGGTCGCGATGGTACCGATGGTCCAGCCGGTGTTCTGGCAGTCTTCAGGGTTGATGAAAATGTCGCAGTTGTCCGCCGCTGCGGGACGGGCCAGGACCAGCGACGCAGCGACGCGACGAATGACAGTCCCAGCACCGTCAGTATGAGTCGAATCCTGGTCATGCTCGCTCACGCCCTTCACGCAACAGCAGCACGGTGCACGCTCCGGCGAGTAGTGTGGCGAGGAAGAACCGTCCCGACATGTCAGCCGGAGACTGGGGTGAATTCGTGGTGCCACCGAATAGTGCCGGTAGGTCCAGTAGCGAGCCGTGCACTATCAGGAAAGCGATCAGTACACCGAGCACCGGTGCGAGCAGGACGCGAAGCCACCGGCCCAACAAGCGGTCTCGCGCGGCGTATAAATCCTGCAGCGGTGGATCGATCAGGTGCCCGAAGAAGATGCTGGCGGTTGCTACCAGAGTGGCCGCGATGATGGCCGCAGTCCCTGCGCCTGAGGTACCCTGCCCACGCAGGAGAAAGTAGAGCAGTGGCGTCAACGAGATCAGCAGCCGTTGGACCCGAGCGGGTAGTCGACTCCAGCCGTCGATGACCGGACTCATCCACTCGGCCGAGCCACTACGAGCCTTCGACGTAATCGCCCCCGCTATGCGAGAGCGGTACGCTGCGGCCAGGATCAGACCGCCACCCACGACGAGAATGAACACGATGCTGCGATACGTGATCCAGTCCAGCCATGCGAAGAACAGTACGTAGGCACTGAAACCCAGAATGGCGCGATAATTAGTCATGATTCATCCCGGGCCGGGCCAGCACATAGCGCTGATCGACCATCCCGATAACCGTACCGAACAATGCATGACTGATCATGCTCACAATGATGAACGGAGCCAGCTCCGGTGGGCGCAAGATCGTACTTGACGGTACAGCCATCCTGCGACGGCCGCGATCATGGAGTCAGTGGGTTTGCCGTGATAAGGCTACCAAAAATGAAGATGGAGTAGAAAGGAGATGCCGACAGCGACAGTAGCGTCCCCATCACCCAGCGGGTTCCGTTGTACGCCACCAGGCCGATGAGGCCCGCGACGAATCCGACTCGGAGCCGGTTGACTATCAGTGGCCGACCTGCTCGGCCCGCCCAGATCTGCGTGCATAGCAAGAAGATCATGCCTGGTACCGTCACGAACGACAACGTGTACGGCATGCGGATGATGCCGGCGAGTTGTAGCAGAAGCGCCATGATCGACGTCACCGCCGCGCCGAGCGTCAACAGAAAAAGGAGCGGGTCACGACCGCTGCGGTTGGATCGTCGGTGCGGCCGGAGCAGTGCGCTGCGACGGCGGGCAGGGCAGAGTGGAGATATGGCTGAGGATCTCGGGTACTTCGGGCCGGACAGCGTGACGTGGCGGGTGCTCGCTGACCCCGCGGTAGGCGTCGGCGGGATCAGCGCGCTGTTCCTGCAGGCGCTGCACCCACGGGCGATGGCCGGGGTGCACGAGCACACGGACTTCAGCACCTTCTGGCCGAGGCTGCAGCGCACCGCACAGTACGTGGCCACGGTGGGATTCGGTACCCGCGCGGAGGTCGATGCCGCCGCGGCCAGGGTCCGCGCTATGCACCGGCATGTGCGCGGGATCGATCCGGTGACCGGGGGACGCTATGCCGCGACCGATCCGGACCTGCTGCGGTGGGTGCACACCACTGAGATGTCGTCGTTCCTCGACGCCACCCGCCGCGGCGGGCTGCGGCTGACCGGCTCCGAGGCCGACCGCTTCCTCACCGAGCAGGTGCGCGCTGCGGAGTTGGTAGGTCTTGACGACGTACCCACCGACCGGGCCGCGATGACCGAGTACTTCGAGCGGGTGCGTCCCGAGCTGTTCGCCTCCCCGGTGGCGCGCCGGGCCGCACTGCGACTGGCCCTGCCACCGCTGTCGTGGCGGGCCGAGCTGACCACGCCGGCCCGTCCGTTCTGGACCACGGTGGCCGGGTTGGCGTTCGGGCTGCTGCCTGGCTGGGCGCGCCGCCTCTACGGTCTGCCCGGTCTGCCCACCACCGATCTGGCCGCCACGGTGGTGCTGCGCGCCCTGCGCACCGCGGCACTGCAGCTACCGGAGCGCTGGCGGCACGGCCCGATCGTGCAGCAAGCGCTGGCGAGGGCGCGGGCCGCGGCGTGAATGCCTGCGCCCAGACCTGGCAGGGCTACGGCGCGAGCAGGGCTACGGCGCGAGTGGGGCTACGGCGCGAGTAGGGCTACGGCGCTAGTAGAGCCCACGGCTCGAGGTCGGGGGCAGCGGCTCGGCCTTCGGGGCAGTGCCGCCGAAAGTCGCACCATGAGCAGGCCCGGCCAACCGAAGGTGGGAAGAGGATCTCGGGGTCCCCACCTGCGGCCAGCGTGTCGGTAGCCAGCGCGATCTCGTCGGCCGCCTCTTCGGCACGCTGCAGGTGCCTACCCAGTGATGCTTCGGTGTGCTCCCATCCAGCGACGTTGCCGGTGGGCAGGTGGTGTAGCTCGACCCGGCGACACTCGCGCCGGAGGGTACGGCGGGCTGCGAAACTGTAGAGCGCCAGTGCCTGCGAGCCGCGGGCGTCGTCGTCGGTGAGCTCCTGGCGTCCGGTCTTGTAGTCCACCACGACCAGCTCACCCCCGCGCTCGTCGATGCGGTCCACCCGCCCCTCGGCGACGATCCGCCGGGTCGGGGCGGACACCCAGCGCTCCACGCCCACCGGATCGAGGTCTACGTCCAGTTCCTCGACGTAGCGAGCTACCCAGTCCTGGGCGCGGCCGCGATACTGCGCCGCCTGGGTCGCGTCGGCGAAGCCCTCCCCGGACCAGTGCGCGGCCACCAGGCCGACCGCAGCCTCAGGGTGGCGCCGCCCAGGCGCCAGGTCGAACAATGCCCGCAGCGCGGCGTGCACCACCGCGCCGAGCGTGCTGTGCGCCCAGGCTCCGCCGCGGGCCGGAGCAGGCCGGTCCAGGTAGGCCATTCGGTAGCGGCGTCGGCAGCCGGTCCACGTAGCGAGCTTGGCGGGCGTCACCCGCACCAAGGGGCGAGGCAGCCCACCGAGGTCCAGCTGTCCCTGCGCTTGGCTTCCCATCGCTACCACCGTACTCAAGCTCTCCGGACACAACCTGGGCTACCTGGACACAACCGGGACCCCGGCACGCGTCGCCTGCGCCTCGATCTGCTCCAGCATCTGCGGATCGGTGGTCTCCTGGCCCAGTCGTAGCGCCTTGTTGGCGCCGTGGTAATCGCTGGAACCTGTGATCAGCAGGTCTAGCCCGGCGGCAAGGTCGCGCAACGCCGCGCGGTCGCCCTCGGCGTGGTCGGGATGGTCCACCTCCACCCCGGCGAGCCCTTCGGCGGCCAGTTCGACGATCACCTCGGGGCTCAGCACCGGACCGCGGCGGCGGGCGAAAGGGTGCGCGAGCACCGGAACCCCCCCTGCCGCGCGGACCATCCGGACCGCTACCACGACGTCGGTGTCGGCGCGGCCGGTGTAGTACGGGCCTGCGGGACCCAGGTAACGGTGAAACGCCTCGCCCACGGTGGCGACCACACCGGCCGACACCAGCGCCCTGGCCAGGTGCGGCCGACCGGCCGGAGCTTCGGGTGCCAGGGCAGCGAGCAGGGCGTCGGGATCCACCGGAAACCCGTCGGCTGCCATCCGCTGCGCCATCGTGTGCAGCCGCACTCGTCGTTCGTCGCGCAGCCGCGCCTGCTCGGTCGTGATCGCTGCCGAGGTGGGGTCGAACAGATAGCCGAGCAGATGCACCGATACCTGCCCGCCCAGGCCCTCCGGCGCGAGACAGGAGAATTCCGCGCCGCGGATCAGCCGCAGGCCCGCTGGCAGCGCCTCGACGGCCTCGGTCCACCCCGCGGTGGTGTCGTGATCGGTGAGCGCGACGACATCAAGGCCAGCCGCAGCAGCAGCCGCGACGAGCGCGGTAGGGGAGTCCGTGCCGTCCGAGGCGGTGGAGTGGGCATGCAGGTCGATGCGCACGTCCGGCCGCGGTTCAGCGGCGCCGCGCACGCATGCGTGGTGCCTTGATCAGGGGCTTCTTCTCTCCGAAGATCAGCTCGGAGATCGCGTTGTAGACCTCTTCCGGCTGGGGCAGGTACTCGATCTTCTCGAGATCCTGTTTCTGGCCGGCTGACTCCACCCGCAACGTCCCGTAACCGAGTATGCGGCCGACCACTGGGCGGGTATAGCTCATGTCGGTCACCTTCGTGATCGGCATCAGGGAGATCTTCGTTTCGATGATCCCGCTGGTGGCCATGAACCGCTTGTCGGTGACAACGATGCGCTCGACCCACCACTCCAGCACCCGGTAGGCGAAGCGCCCCACGGCTGCCAGCGCGATGTACCAGAGTGCCGTCTGTAGCAGCCAAAGTCCTTCCCCGGCGCCTGAGAGCGCGTAGGACAGCCCCATCGCCGCGACCAGGATGCCCACGGTCTCCAGCACCACGCGGGTCAGCACAGCCCAGTGCTTGCGCACCCGGATGACCCGTCGTTCAGTCGGCAGCAGATAGTCGTCAGGATCACGGGGACCGAGCATGTGGCGACGCCTCTCACGACCCTGTGAACAGCTGTTGCAGGAATGTTATGAGCTTGCTGGCCAGGTTCTGCAGCTGATCCAGCCCCCCGTGCACGGTCGCCGCCGCCTGGGCTGGGTCCCGAAGTAAGTAGAACAGCACCAAGGCGATCACGATCCACGTGAGGTACTTCTTGGTACTCGGCTTCACCGCAGCCATCCTTGTCTTGGCGCTCGCGAACGGGTTTGCGCAACCGTTCTACCGCACTCCGTTATCGTCCACAGTGTTGTACCGCACTTGGCCGGGCAGGTGCTAGTGACACGCACGGGGGACTACGTTCGCACTAGTGAAAAAATCACAGGATCGGACCGTCTGCTGTGTCGGAGCGGTGGTGTTCGACCACAGCGGACGGTTGTTGCTGGTCAGGAGGGTCAACGAGCCGGGGAGGGGACGATGGTCGTTGCCCGGAGGCCGGATCGACGCTGGTGAGACCGCTCACCAGGCCGTGTCTCGCGAGGTGGCCGAGGAGACCGGGCTGGATGTCGAGGTTACCGGCTACCTGGGGAATGTGCAGCGCCCAGCACCCGATGGCGCGGTCTTCGACATCCAAGATTACGCCTGTCGGGTGAAAGGCGGGACGCTGCGAGCGAGTGACGATGCCGACGCGGTTCGCTGGTGCGACGCGACCACCCTGGCGCTGCTGCCCGTGGTGGACGGGCTCATCGAGGTTCTCGCCGAATGGGACTGCCTGCCTCGCTGACGCCAGCCTGCCGCAGCCCTAGAGCCGAGGTTCCGGGCGGCCGGGCTGGTCGCCGCCGCGGGTCTGGCCGTAGGAACGCTTGGGGACCATCACCTTGCGCCGGAAGACGCAGACCACGGTGCCGTCCTGCTTGTAGCCGCGGGTCTCCACGTGTACCACCCCACGGTCGTCCCTGGACTTCGACGGTGTCGTGGCCAGTACCTCGGTCTCGCCGTAGATGGTGTCCCCGTGGAACGTGGGCTTGAGGTGCCGCAGTGATTCGACCTCAAGGTTGGCGATCGCCTTGCCCGAGACGTCGGGTACCGACATCCCGAGCAGCAGTGAGTAGACGTAGTTCCCGACTACCACGTTCTGGCCGAAGTCGGTGTACTGCTCAGCGTAGAACGCGTCCAGGTGCAGCGGGTGGTGGTTCATGGTCAACAGGCAGAACAGGTGGTCGTCGTACTCCGTGACGGTCTTGCCCGGCCAGTGCCGATAGACCGCTCCGACCTCGAACTCCTCGAAGTACCGCCCGAACTGCACCCTGCCTCCTCGCTGGAACCCGTCGCCGCTGGGAATCTCGCTGCTGGCGAATCTCGCCAAGGACCTCCGGTGTTGCCTGGCCAGTGCGGCCGACCGACAGGGGTACCGTAGGCAGTCCGTCCCATCGGGGGCTATCCCCCGAACGCGAGGGTGCGGACGTGGATACCGGAGCGCCCCGCCTTCCACCGCAACCTCAGGCGGTGAGGTTGCGGCCGGAGGAGGGGTCGAACACGTGGATCTGCTCGATGTCGAACCAGAAGTCCACATTTTCGCCCTTGGCCGCCGTGGAGGCAGCCGAGATACGAGTGGTGATCTGAGTGCCACTGCCAGGCAGGTCGCTCGTGCCCGCGTCGGCGGCGAGCTCGTCCAGCTCCTTCGAGGTCACCCGGTCGCCGGACAGCGAGAAGTAGGCGTACTTGTCCGAGCCCATCGACTCGAGCACCTCGATCTGCGCGGCGAACGTCCTTCCGTCCCGCTGGGACTCCTCGATCAGCCGGGCGTCCTCGAAGTGCTCCGGCCGGATGCCGACGATCACCTCGTCCGGCGTGTCGGCGCTCTCCAGTGCCCGGCGTAGCCGCCTGGTGAGCGGCATGGGGCCCAGCGCGGTCTGCAGCGCCCCTTCGGCGACGGCCGCGGGCAGGAAGTTCATCGCGGGGGAGCCGATGAACCCGGCGACGAACAGGTTCACCGGACGGTCGTAAAGCGTCTGTGGAGCGCCCACCTGCTGCACCACCCCGCCGCGCATGACTACCACCCGGTCGCCCAGGGTCATGGCCTCGGTCTGGTCGTGGGTCACATAGACCGTGGTGGTGCCCAGCCGCTTCTGCAGCCGGGACACCTCGGTGCGCATCTGTACCCGCAGCTTGGCGTCCAGGTTGGACAGCGGTTCGTCCATCAGGAACGCCTTCGGGCTGCGGACGATCGCCCGCCCCATCGCCACCCGCTGGCGCTGGCCACCGGAGAGGTTCGCGGGCTTGCGGTCCAGATGCTGGGTGAGGTCGAGCACCTCGGCGACCTCGTTGATCTTGCTCGCGATGGTCTTCTTGTCCAGTTTCGCCAGCTTGAGCGGGAAAGCCAGGTTCTCCCGCACCGTCATGTGCGGGTAGAGCGCGTAGGACTGGAACACCATGGCGATGTCGCGGTCCTTGGGTGCCTTCTCGTTGACCCGTTCGCCGTCGATCCGCAACTCACCGGAGGTGATGTCCTCCAGACCGGCGATCATGTTGAGGGTTGTGGACTTCCCGCATCCCGAAGGTCCGACCAGGATGACGAACTCCCCGTCGAGGATGTCGAGGTCGACCGCGGAGACGGCCAGGGCGCCGTCGGAGAACCGCTTGGTCACACCGTCCAGCACAATCTCAGCCACAGCTTCTCCTTCGATAGTCGATCCGGCACGGCAGATCTTAGCCCTTTACCGCGCCGGAGGTGAGCCCGGCCACGATGCGACGTTGGAAGAACAGCACGAACAGCACGATCGGGATCGTGATTACCACCGCGGCCGCAGCGATCGACCCAGTGGGTTCCTCGAATTGCGAGCTCCCGGTGAAGTTGGCCATTGCCGCGGGCACCGTGCGTGCCGCGTCGGTGGAGGTCAATGAAATTGCGAACAAAAAATCGTTCCAGCAGAAGATGAACACCAGGATCGCCGTGGTGACCACTCCTGGCGCGGCGAGCGGCACGATCACCGAGCGGAACGCCTGAGCCTGCGTGGCACCATCCATCTTCGCGGCTTTCTCCAACTCCCACGGGATCTCTCGGAAGAAAGCGGCCAGCGTGTAGATCGCCAGCGGCAGTGAGAATGTGATGTAGGGCAGGATCAGGCCGGGCCAGGTGTCGAACAAACCCACCGACCGCTCGATCTCAAACAGCGGGCTGACCAGCGAGATCTGCGGGAACATGGCGATCAGCAACGAGATGCCGATCAGCAGCTTCTTGCCGGGGAAGCTCAGCCGGGCGATCGCATAGGCCGCCATCATGCCGATCGCCACGGCCAGCACGGTGGCAATGATCGCGATGCCGATAGAGTTGACCAGCGCTCGGGTGAACTCGTCGGTGGCGAAGATTCCACGGTAGTTTTCCAGCGTCCATTCCTGCGGGATGAAGTGGCCATCGGTGACCAAGCTCGTCGGTTTGAATGACAGGCTGGCGATCCACAGCACCGGGGTGAGCGCGTAGCCGATCACCAACAGATCGATCAGCCCCCAGCCTGCCTTGCGACCGGGAGTATCCATGGCCGCCATCACCGTCTGCCTTCCACGTTCGAGCCGGGCGCCGCCGTGCCGAAAAGTTTGATGAACAGGAACGCGATGATCGCCACGCAGAAAAAGATCAGAATACTGATCGCCGAGCCGATCCCGAGGTTGAATGCCTTGAACAGATTGTTGTAGCCCAGGATCGACACCGATCCGGTGTCGTTGTTGCCTTTGGTCAGCACGTAGATGTTGTCGAAGATCCGGAAGGCATCGAGCGTGCGGAACAGCAGTGCGACGAGGATGGCCGGCTTCATCATCGGCAGGATGACCCGGGTCAGCCGCTGCCAGGGGCCCGCACCGTCCACCTGAGCGGCCCGCAACAGATCATCGGGTACCAGCGCCAGCCCGGCGAGCAGCAACAGCGCCATGAACGGCGTGGTCTTCCACACCTCGGCGAGCACCACGATCCCCAGCGCCGGGAGCTGCTCGGTGAGCGGAGCCGATCCGTCGGGCAGCAGGTTGGCCAGGTACCCGGTACCCGGAGTCCACGCATAGTTCCAGCTGAACGCTGCGGCGACGGTGACGATGCCGTACGGGATCAGTACCGCGGTGCGGACGGCGCCCCGTGCGATCAGGGTGCGGTGCATGGCCAGCGCCAGCGCCAGGCCGAGTACCAGTTCGATCGCCACCGAGATGGCCGTAATAGCGACGGTGACGCTGAATGCGTTCCACCAGTAGCCGTCGGAGAGTACCGCGACATAGTTACTCAGCCCCACGAACTCCCGTTGCGCGGGAAAACGCAGGTCATAGCGCTGTAGTGACAGCCAGACGGCGTAGCCGACGGGATAGGCGGTGACGGCGAGCATGACGATGACCGCGGGCGCGCACAGCAGGGCAGCCAGCCGCCGCTCGGACCTGGCCCCCTCGGACCTGGCCCCCTCGGACGGGCGTGGCGCCTCGGGCGGGATTTTGGGTGGCTGGGTCGCGGTGGTGGTCAAGGCACCAGCCCTTCAGAATTGACGGCCCGTTGGACCTGGCGGACCAACTCGTCGGTGGTTCTCAGGGGATCGATCTCGGCGGGCGGGTTCAGCAATGCGGAGATCACGATCGAAATGCTCTGGTACGCGGGGCTCTTGGGGCGCACGCTCGCGGTGTCGAGCGACTGCTTGATCGCCTCCCAGGCCGGGTACTCGCGTTGAAAGGCCGGGTCGGTGTAGAGCGCCTCCAGCGTCGGCGGGACGCCGCCTTCGACGGCGTTGCGCAGCTGGCTCTCCCGGTTGCGCAGGCACTGCACCGCTTCGACGGCCTGGTCGGGATAGCGGCTGGTCGCCGACACCGCCAGATTCAGACCTCCGATCGTGACGCTGGCCTGCTCGCCGGGTAGTACGGCGGGAAAGGGCGCCCAGCCGAAAACGTCCTGCACCTGACGGCCGGTGTTCACCGTGGTCGGGTTGCCGTTCTCGGCGAGGAAGGCGCCACCACCGTTCTGCTCGATACCCGCCAGCACGAACGGATAGTTGACCATGAACGCCGCCTGACCCGACTCCATCGCCAGCCGCGTGGTGCCCTCGTCGCGCTGGGACAGCGACGGGTCGGCGCCAGATGCGGTGGCCACCCGCCGCATGATCTCCAATGCCCTCGTGGCGGCGTCACCTGCGCCGAGGGTCACGGTGCCGTCCTCGGCGACGATCTGGCCTCGTGCGCTGGTCAGCAGGGTGTTGAACCACACCGTGAGGCCCTCGTACTGGGCCCCTTGGACTTCGATCCAGCTCGGCCGGTTCTGGGCCGCCAGCCGCTCGGCGAGGTCGATCAGTTCGTCCCAGGTCTGCGGCGGCTGCCCTTCGGGCACCAGGTCTGTGCGGTACCAGAGCAGCTGGGTGTTGGTGTTCAACGGAGCCGCGTAGAGCTGGTCCTGCCAGGTTCCGGTGGCATAGGCCGCCTCAAGGGTGCCTTCGCGGATCTCGGCCGCCGTGTCCGGTGGGAACGCCCGGATCCAGTCGGCCTCGGCGAACTCGGCGGTCCAGGTGACGTCCAGACCCAGAATGTCGATGGTCTCATCGCCCCCGACGATGCGGCGCGCGAGCTGCAGCCGCTGGTCGTCAGCCTGGCGGGGCAGGGTGCGCTGCTCGATCCGGTACGCCCTACCCGCGGTTCTGGTGCAGTCTGCGGCGGCCTGGGCGTACTGCTCGGCGCCGTCGGCCGGCGTGTAGAACCGCAGCACCACGCCGTCCTCCCCGCCCCCACACCCAGCCAGCAGCGGAGTGGCGACCAGCGCAGCGCTCACGAGTGCGGCAACTCGGCGGCGGACACCGCTTCGGCGCCTCGTCCCCGGATCCGCCATGTCACTCACCGCTTCGCTCGACGTGCGGGCGCACCGTCCAGGGTGCGCACCATCGTGGTCAGTACTCGGCGTAGCTCCCAGGTACGGGTTAGTACTCGCAATGCGTGCCTCAGCTGTTCCCGGCGTGCCAACTCCACCAGCTCGCCACAGAGTTCCTCCCGGGTGCGCTGCCGATCGTGCTCGGGCAGCATCCGCACCACCAGCTCCACCAACCCCCACGGCACTCGGCCGGGCATCGAGCCGGTGCCACCCACCGACCACGCTGCGGCGTGCAAGCCGCGGTCCAGAGCACGCGCGCGGCTGAGAGCGCGGGTCAGGGCTCGGACGAGATTGCGGGCGCGGGGTCGGGCGCAGGCGAGATTGCGGGCGCGAGCGAGAGCGAGAGCCAGGGTATGGACCATAGCCAAGGCATCAGCTCGGGTATGGGTGTCGGTGAGGGCCCGGGCCAGCGCATCGGCACTGTCCAGGACACCGGCGAGATCTCGCTCCAGCTCCAGGTCCAGGTCCCGAGCGCGGGCCCGGTCGAGCTCGCGGTCCAGGTCGCGGGCCAGCGCCTGGGCGAGAACTGCGTGAGACCAACGTTTCATGGCGTGCCTCCCCCGTGCTCCCCGGCAAGGTCGAGACGCAATCGGTTCACGAGTGCCCGAGGAGTGTGCACCCGGGCGAGGGCGTTGCGGGCGTGTTCGGCACCGTCGGGGCTCAGGCGGTAGTAGCGGCGCCGGGGACGACCTTCCCGCACCGGGTCGACCTCCTCCCATCGGCTCACCAGCCATCCACAGGCTTCGAGGCGGGCGAGGATGGGATGAATCGTGCCGCTGGGCAGTTCGGCGGCCTGGCCGATCTGTAGCCCGTACATCTCTTGGTCGGGCTCGATGAGCATCGCCCGCAGTACGAGCTGCGTCGGCAATGTCATTCGCGGCCCCGAATCGCTCGCCATGCTCATACTCTACCAAGAGTCTAGGTAGAGAACAATCGTTGCGGTCTCAGCTTCCCGGACTCGCGTCCGCGCATGATCTTGTACCGCCAGGGCTGTCGGTGCAACCCCTGGAACACCTCGGTCCGTCCAGGGATCGTGGCGATGACGCCGCACGGGCACGACGAGAGAGAAGCGAGGGCGCGATGCTGACCTGTCAGAGGACTCGGCTCACCGCGTTGCTGGCCGGTCTGACCGCGGTACTGCTGCTGGCCGCCTGCGCCGGTGCGGTGGATGACGGTAGCGCGGTGGACGACCGGGGAGCGCCGGGCAGTGGTGTGCTCGCGGCGCAGGGTGTGTCGCGGGAGGTGCCGACAGACGCTCCGGTCGAGCAGACCGTGGCTGGGCTGACGGCGTTCGGCCACGACCTCTATACGGTGGCGGCTGATCCGGCCAAGAACACCGTCATCTCGCCGTTGAGCATCGGTTACGCGTTCGGCATGGCTCGCGCCGGAGCCAGCGGGCAGACCGCAAGCCAGCTCGATCAAGTCTTCGCTTTTCCGGCAGCCGGGCCGCATACGGCGTTCAACGATCTCGATCGGCAGATCGTCACGGCGGGTGGGCCACCGCCCCCGCCGTCTCCTGACGCGCCCCGTGCCCCGGACGCACGCCCCGCGCCACCGGTGGTCGCGATCGCCAACGGCCTGTTCATTCAGGACGGACTGCCGGTCACAGACGGCTTCCTGCGGATCCTGGCTGCGCAGTACGAAGCAGGCGCGCGGATCTTCCCCGCTGGGCAGGGCGCCGAGCAGATCAACGCCTGGGTGCGCGAGCAGACGGCGGAGCGGATCGACCGGTTGTTCGACCAACTGGATCCGACCACCCGTCTGGTGATCGCCAACGCCGTGTACCTGAAAGCGGACTGGCAGGCCCCGTTCGCCAAGATTCCGACTACCGACGCGACGTTCACCCGCGCCGACGGCACGACGGTGGCGGTGCCGATGATGCGTCAGCAGGAGTCCCTGCGCTACGCCAGCGGTCCGGACTGGCAGGCGGTTGAGCTGCCCTACGCCGCAAGCGAGCTGGCCATGCGGGTGATCGTCCCGCAGGAAGCGCGCCCACCTGCCGAGCTGCTTTCACCCGAGATGCTGGCCCAGGTCGATTCGGGCCTGCGTCCCGAGCAGGTGGATCTGTTCCTGCCCCGGTGGGACTTTGCCACCGACCTGAACCTGCTGCCCGCAGTGCAGAAGCTGGGGCTGACCGACTTGGACGACTTCTCGGGTATCTCCCCGGTAGGGTTTGGGCTTGATCAGGCGGTGCACCGGGCGAACATCACGGTCGACGAGTGGGGCACCGAGGCCGCCGCCGTCACCGGTCTGGCCTTCGTGGAGTCAGCGCCGCCGCCACCGCAGTTCGTGGTCCGCGCCGACCGGCCGTTCGCCTTCGTAATCGTGCACAAGCCGACCGGAGCGCCGCTGTTCATCGGCCACGTCGCCGATCCGCTCGCAGGGTGACCAGCAATTTGAGCACCTTCTCCGCCGCTGTCTTCCGTTCCTGATTGGAGTCGTACACCGCGACGAGCGCCAGGGTGGTGATCAGCAGCGGCAGCGTGGCGAGCGGAATGGCGATCACCAGCACCGGAATGAGTAGGGCCGGAGCAGCAGCGACGGCCACCGCGGCGCTGCCGATCGCCCCTGCCCCCGACGCCAGCCAGGCCAACGCGCCCGCCACGCCGCTCACCACTCCGTCACTCGACGCGCTGGCACGCCGTCCGCCGTGCGCACCGTCTCGATCAAGACGCGGCGCAGCTCCCACGCCCCGCTCAGGGTTCGCAGCGCATACCCCCACCGCCCCGAGCGTGCTAGTTCGCCCAGCTCCACCCGGAACTCTTCCGCGTACCGAGGCCGATCCCGCACGGGCAGCACCCGTACCGCCAGCGCCACCAACCCCCGCGAAACCCGCCCAGGTACGGAGCCGGCGCCACTTGCTGCTTTCGCCAGGATGTCCTCAAGTTCGTGGGCGCGATCAAGTGCGCCGTCAAGAACGGAGATGAGATCGAGATCGCGGGTGAGGCCGCGGGCGAAGTCCAGGGCGATGGAGAGGCCGCGGGCGCGGTTGAGGTTGAGGTCGAGGTCGACGGCGAGGTAGCGGTCGTAGGCGAGGTCGTAGGCGAGGTCGTGGGCGAGGTCGTGGGCGAGGTCGTGGTCGTGGTCGTGGGCGTGGGCGAGGTCGTGGGCGTGGGCGTGGGACCGGCGGTTCACGGGGTGCCTCCGGCGAGGCCGGGGCGCAGGCGGTTCACCAGCGCGCGGGGGGTGTGCACGCGGGCGAGGGCGTTGCGGGCGAGTTCGGCGCCGTCGGGGCTGAGACGGTAGTAGCGGCGCCGGGGGCGGCCTTCCTTGGCCGGGTCGATATCCTCCCAGCGGCTTTCTAGCCATCCGCAGCCTTCGAGGCGGGCCAGGATGGGGTGGATGGTGCCGCTGGGCAGTTCGGCGGCCTGGCCGATCTGCAGCCCGTACATCTCCTGGGTGGGCTCAGCGAGCATCGCCCGCAGCACCAGCTGCGTCGGCAACGTCATTCGCGGCCCCGAACTACTAGCCATGCTGTCACTCTACCTAGCCCCTAGGTAGAGTGACAAGGCTGGATTCACCAGTGCCCCACGTCGCCCACGCGGAAGACTGCCGAGCGTTCGGCGGCGGTGCCAGCATCCTGCGAGGTGGTGTCAGCGCTCTGCGAGGTGAGACGGCTCGCTGCGGGCGCGGCCACGGTCAAGGAGCTCTCGGCACCGTTCGCGATGAGCGGCCCCGCCGTCTCCAAGCACCTGTGGGTGCTCGAGCGTGCCGGGCTCATCGCGCGCGGCCGTGAGGCGCAGTGGCGTCCGTGCCGGCTCGAGGTGGCGCCGCTCAAGGAGGTCGCCGAGTGGGCCGACGACTATCGCCGTTTCTGGGACGCGAGCTACGAACGACTGGATGAGTACCTACAACACCTGAAAGAACAGGAGCAGAATCATGGCAACGAAAAATGAGGTCAGCGCCACGACATTCACGACGCCGTCAGATTGGGAGGCCGTCATGACCCGCGTCGTTGACGCGCCGCGCAGGCTCGTCTGGGAGGCGTGGACCAACCCCGAGCACGTGCCGCACTGGATGCTCGGCCCGGAGGGCTGGACCGTACCCGTCTGCGAGATCGACTTTCGCCCAGGCGGAACGTGGCACTTCGTCTGGCGTCGTTCCGACAGCACCGAGATGGGAATGCACGGTGAGTATCGAGAGGTCATACCACCCGAGCGGCTGGTCTACCGAATCGTGGGGTGATGACTGGCCCGAAACGCTCAACACGCTGATCCTCGCCGAAGAGGATGGCAAGACAACGATCACGCAGACGATGCTCTACCCCTCGAAGGAAACTCGTGACGCGGCACTCCAGACGGGGATGACGGACGGCGCGTCGGTGACCTTCGATCGTCTCGCCGAGTACCTGCAAAAGATGGCATAAGGCTCGCCGAGGGCGTGGAGATGGCGAGCACCAGTGCAAATGCGTCGTCTCCACACCTGGGCCACAGTCGTTTTACGATCCTCAAGCTGACGTGACGATCTTGCGACGATCGTGGAACCGCAGGCGCCCGCGCGAGCGGGAGGTAGCTCTCGGTGGGAAGGCTGGCGGGTGTCGGATCAGATCACCTCGCTGATACTCATGTGGTCGCTGAGGGCCATGGGAAAGGCACGGATCTTCGGACTTGCCTGGTTGCGCGCGGTGATTCAGGACAATGCGGGTTGTGCCACTGCCCTCTGATCAGGTGAAACGATACCGCTCATCGTGTCAGGCTGGCCGTTCGTCGCTTTCCCGAGATTCTTTCTGGGGTGGCTGCTGGGTGGGCCGAAAGTGTCGGTGCTGGTGGTGAGGATGGGGGCGTGACCACGGCAGTGCTGGACCCCGAGCAGGCCCGGATCGACGGGCTGCTCGAGTCGTTGCGCGCTGCCGAGGCCGAGTACCGCCGTGGCTACGCCCGGGTGCTGGACGTGGTGGCGGAGGTGGACGCGGGGAAGGTGGGTGCCGCGGCCGGGTTCGGGACTACTGCCCGGTTGCTGGCCGGGGTGCTGAATCTGTCCCAGGGTGAGGCTCGGGTTCGGGTCGAGCACGCCGAGTTGCTCACCGCGCGGCTGTCGCTGACTGGTGAGGTGTTGCCTCCCGAGTTGCCCACCACGGCTAAGGAGTTGGCGGCCGGTGCGATCGGGCCCTCACATCTGCGGGTGATCACCGCGACGATGCGGCGGATCCCCCCGGCCACTCACCCCGACGAGGTCGCTGCGGCCGAGCAGACCCTGGCGCAGATGGCCCGACGCTTCGACCCCCCAGCGCTGGGCCGGATCGCCGAGCGGCTCCTCGCACATCTGGACCCTGATGGCAGCGCGCCGTCCGAGGAACCCGAAGAGCAGCGGGAACTGCGGGTCCGTACCGGAGCGGACGGGACCGTGCGCCTGGCCGGGACCCTCGACCCCGAAGGCGGCGCCCGCGTGAAGGAGGACCTGGGTTCGCTGAATCAGCGTCGGGCCCCGATCGACGGGGTCCCCGATGAGCGCAGTCCTGCCCGCCGCGACGCCGACGCCCTGGTCGAGGCCATGACCAGCCTGCTCGACGAGGGAGACCTGCCCACTCGGGGTGGGCAACGCCCGCACCTGGTGATCACCCTGACCCTCAGCGATCTGATTCACGGCCTCGGGCGCATCAGTCTGGATGCCGGGGGGTCGCTGTGCGCCACCGAAGCCCGTCGCCTTGCGTGCGATGCTGGCGTGATTCCTATGGTCCTTGATGGTGACTCGATGCCTTTGGATGTCGGGCGTGAGCAACGCCTGGTCACGTTCGCCTTGCGTGCCGCGTTGGCCCAGCGGGATCGAGGATGCTCGTTCCCGGGCTGCGGTCGCGCACCCCGTTATTGCCACGGCCATCACCTTGTTCATTGGGTCGACGGAGGCGAGACGAAGCTCAGTAACACCTGCCTGCTGTGTGAGTACCACCATAATATTGTGCACCGCCAAGGCTGGCACATCCGCCTCGACGGCCGCGGCCTACCCGAATTCACCCCACCCAGAGTCATCGACCCCACCAGAACCCCACTACACAACCCGCTGCGGCAATAGCCAGGTCAGCGGAACGATAGTGTCTACACGGCGAACTTGATCCCGGGATCGGAGGTACGCAAACACCTTGATCGGCACATCATCCCGCCGCTACCACCGTCGGGTAAATCGGGCGAGCGACACACGCCGACGTACTTGAGACGGCCGTGCCGTCTGGGCGGGGACCGGTACGAACAATTTTCTCACTCGCTTGTCCTCCCCATCACCACCGTGGCGTCGCCGCTGACCTCGCTCCCGTTGAACTCACGAGCTGCTTGGTCTCGTTGTTCCAGCCACCTCCGCACCTCGTCCAGGGCCACGTCTCGTCCCGTGCTCTCGTATAGTTGCCACCACACGATGTCCAGCGGTTGCCCCATGGCGAAGTTGAGTGCCCGGTACACGGTGCATCGCGGACGCCGACGCCACAGCGGCCATCCGGGCTGCGGCCACCTACAGAATCGGCATTGTCCCCGTTTGTTCACCTCGTGTTGCCGCAGTAGTAGAACCATACCCATGAGTAACCGTGCCGTTTGTATCTCCACTACTCTTGGTTCGCGTGGCTTGTCAGTGCTGAGCCAGTTCGTCAGTTGTTCCAGTTGTTCCAGGAGTAGCCGGTACTTCATCCCCCATACAGTGCTCACTGTGGCCAGTCGGACTCTGCGGTGTGCTCGGGAAGTGCGACTCCTGACGGGTCGCCTCCGAATGCGGCGACCAGTGCTTGGCGCACCGGCACCGCGTCCTCGGCGGTGAGATAGGCCGACGGCCCGATCTGCCAGCCCTGGCGCAACAGCGCCCCGCCACCCATCTCGGCCACCAGCACCGTGAGTGGTACCGGTGATCCTGGTCGGATGCTGCGCTCGATACCCCATGGCGCTCGCTGATCCAGGCCGCCGCTGTGACGAGAGTTGTCGGTGCCGGGGTCCGACTGATTGCCTACGTGCTCCATGTACTCCAACCCCGTCGCTATGTCGTCGTCGCGCTATGGCCCGTCTCAACCTGGCTACTTCACTGGCCCACTTGGGTGCACCAGACGAGGCCGCTACTCTTGGCAAACAGGCATTGATCGCTGCGGGCAAGCTCAACTTCGTCCGGCCACACGCTCGGGACCTCAACGCTGCGCTCATCAGCCGTTATCCGACGCTGAGCTGCGTCCGTAATCTCCAGGAGCAGTACCACCAGCTTGTGCGGCACTCGATCCTCAATGCTGGCTGAGCGCTGAGAGTCAGGACGGCTCCGCTCACGACTCCTGGATGCGGAGCAAAGGTTTCCTGGTGTACTGCACGGGCGCAGATCGCATCGTATTCGGCCAGCAGTAGTCCTCCAGCTTCGCTCCAGCCTGGCGACGACCTACGAGGCGGACGTAGCCGAGGTACTGACCTCGATCGGCTTCAACGATCTTGATCTCCGCAGTGTTGTCAGGACATGCTGTCCGCTGCCAGTCGAGCCAGACGTGCCAGCCGTCCGGCATGGTGTCGGCCACCTCGATATCCACGAGGTGTGTCCGCTCCCAGTGTCGACGCCACCAGGCGGCCGAGTGGAGACACCAGAGATCCTGCGTCCAGAACTCTTGAAGGTGATCAGGAACCGGGCCTTCGACTTCTTGGACCAGTCCAGCTCCCGCAATGCCCACCGGCCCGCCTGGCTTCACAAAATTTGCGAGGTAATTCAAGTACAAGTCGTCAGTACCGAAGTACGGAAATGAGTCGATGCACACGATGGCGTCGAAGAAATCCGCGGCGAACGGCAGCGACCGGGCATCCGCATGGAGCGGAAATACACCGTCTTCGATACCGGCGTCCCGGATTCGCTGGATGTTCTCCGAGGCGCTGAACCACAGGTCGGTCGCCCACACCTGCACGCCAAATTCGCGCCGTAGAAAGATCGACGACGCTGCCCGTCCGCAGCCGAGGTCCAGCACCCGCATCCCGGGCCGCAAGTCCAGAACAGTGGTGAGCCACTCGGTCAACCAGAGCGCATTCGCTCCGCCGCTGGCGTGGGTCATGACCCATTCTGGGTGGTATTGCGACGAGCGCGGAAATCGCTCGGAGACGAGCCGCTGATCCGAGTTCATGGGGATTGAGTGTAGGACACCTCAGTGGATCAACGCGACCGTGACAGCCATACCCCTCGACTGGGCCGAGTAAGTCTAGGCGATGCGCTCCAGCCTGCGGCCAACGCGCGGTGACTGAGCGATCTCCCTGAGTCTATGCTCTGGACGCGGGTCGGGGACTCGTTCGTGCAACCCATATTCAGGAGCAGGTGTGACGCTGAGCCTGGGCGCGCTCATTGGCCCCTACACGGTGATAGAGCACGTAGGCGCCGACGGGACGACCGCCGAGGTCTACCGCGGGCGAGATGAGCGCAACGATCGGGTCGTCGCGTTGAAGCTGCTCGCCGGGACGAGCGAACTAAGCAGGCGGGAAGCCCGCGCGGTGGCCACGCTCAACCATCCCAACATCGTGGCGACGTTCGACGTCATCGAGCACAATGGGCGGCTCTGCCTGGTCCAGGAGTGGATCGACGGTGGGAGCTTGGCCGCCGAACTGGAGATGGCCGGCCAACTTGACGTCCAGAAGACCGTACGACTGGGCCGCGATGTGGCGTCCGCGCTGGACTACGCGCACCAGCACAGCATCCTGCACCGCGACATCACTCCCTCGAACGTCCTGCGCACCGTCGAGGGCATCTACAAGTTGACGGACTTCGGAACGTTCGGGCAACTCCAAGTGGAGACCGCGACGACGACGACCGGCCAGATCGCCGGGACGCCGCTGTACATGTCTCCAGAACAGATCACCGGCGCATCGCAGTCGGCAGCGTCCGACCTGTTCGGACTTGGGCTGCTGCTGTACCGCTGCCTGTACGGCCACCTGCCCGACGAAGCGGCGGCCTCGTACCTGCAACTGGCTTTCACCCGGCTGCGGAATCCGATCAGCGTGCCGCCGTCGCCATTGCAAGGACTGCTCGAACGCTGCCTGGCCCTCGACCCGGCGCAGCGCCCGCAGTCCGCAACGGAGGTGCTGACCGCCCTGGATCGGCTGGATTGGATTGCGCCGATCCTCCCTAGCCAGGGCGCTCCGGCAACCCGCAGGTACCGGGGAGTGCCTTCCGGCCCACCGGAGACGGCGCTCCCTCCCGGCAAAGCTTGGAAAATTGAGCCCCCTCAGCAGGGGGCCCGTGCGCAAAGGCCCCGTGCGCAAAGGCCCCCTGTACAAAGGCCCCCTGTACAAAGGCGCAGGGTTTTCCCGCGAAAGCAGGCGCTGGCGGTCCTGGTGGTGCTGGCCGTCGCCGCTCTCGTGGCCGGTATCGGGCTGCTCGGTGTCGGGAACGGGCTGGTGCGTGTCGGCGTCGGCCTGGCCATCGCTGGTGTCGCCCTCGCCGGGGCGCGACACATCCGCCGTCGTTGGGCCAGCCGGGCGCCCGAGGCGGAACAAAAAGCGGCCACGATTCTGTTCGGCGCCGGTCAGCGTGCGGAACTCACTCGCTCGCTGATGATTGAGGTCGATCAGGTGGTGCGAAATCTCAATTCACTCGACGCCAAGATCCTCGGCATGACCGTGGTAGCGATGATCCGCGAATACGAAGAGGCCAAAAAATCGTCGGACCGTCAGGCGGCACTGCTCAACGTGGTGGTGCTGATGGAGAAGCTCAAGGCGCACTTCTCGCCGTGGTACATCCGGCACAAAGATGCGATCGCCACCGGTGTCGCCGTGGTCGGTGCCCTCGCTGGCGTGGCCAGCGTCGTCAGCGGCTTTCTGGGGTGAGTTGTGAAGGCCGTCAGTTACGCGGAACCTGGCGGCACTACCCACTCTGTGGGTTGCCCGGTGATGTCGGCGATCAGGTCGAAGTCGCCGTCGTAGTGCAGCACGGTGAGACCCTCGATCTCGGCTACGGCGGCGACGATCAGGGCTGGAATCGCGACGGCTCGGTGCTGCCCGCGCGCGATCAATGCGCGCTGAACCTCGCGCGCCCGCGCTTCAGCGGCCACCGGCGTGATCAACCGATTCAACGGTGCCAGCACGTCCTGACTGATTCGCTCGAAATCAAGCAGCGACCGCGCCGAGTAGCCGACTTCGAGTTCAGTGACCAGACAAATGCTGACCCGTCCGGCCGCGATCCGCGGGATGAGAACCTCGGCGAACTCCATGACGTGTGGCCGTAAGGCCGATGTGTCGATCAACCATGAGGTCGACGCCATCAAGACCATGCCTGGCCCATCACCGCGTCGTCCTGCAGGTCCGCCAAGCTGGCCCCCAGGTTGACCCAGCGCTCGCGCAGTTCGGCCTCGCTCCGAAGGCCCTCGGCGACCAGCATCTCCAGCGCACGCTGCACAGTGCCCTTGATCGTGGACTCGCCAGAGGTCCGCTGAGCGGCCACGAGCTGTTCGTCGTCCATCTCCACCAGCCGCTTCGTCATGTCCTACCTCCGCAGATATCCATTAACGTCACGAGATATATCCATGTTGAGGCTGCTAGTCAGGCTCCGGCACTGAGTGGAACAGCGGCGATCCGACTCATGGTGACATATCGCTGTCATAAGGGTATGCTTTGATGCATGCGGACGACGTTGCGGGTGGACGACGAGCTGCTGCGGCGGGCGAAGAGCCATGCGGCGCGGCAGGGGCGCAGCCTGACGTCGGTTTTCGAGGAGGCGTTGCGCAGGTTGTTGGCCGAGTCCGAGCGGCGGGAGGATCGCGGGCGGGTCGAGCTTCCAGTGTCCAGCGTGCGCGGGGGAGTGCTGCCTGGAGTGGACCTGGACGATAGTGCGGCGCTGCTGGACGTGATGGACGGCCGTGCTACTTCCTGACGTCAACGTCCTGGTGTACGCGTTCCGGCCGGACGCAACCGACCATGAGCGCTACCGGGCCTGGCTGGATGGCATGGTCAACGGCGAGTCGAGTTACGCCTGCTCCGATCTGGTGCTCAGTGGCTTCGTGCGGGTCGTCACCCATCCCCGGATCTTCCGTGAACCCAGCCCGATGTCCGAGGCGTTAGCCTTCACGGCCGCGGTTCGAGACCAGCCGAACTGCCACCCGATCTTCCCAGGGGTGCAACACTGGTCGATCTTCGCTCGGCTGTGCCGGCTAGTCGGTGTGAAGGGCAACCTGGTGCCGGACGCGTTTCTCGCCGCGCTGGCGATCGAATCCGGGTGTGAATGGGTGAGCGCCGACGGTGATTTCGCCCGGTTCCCCGGACTGCGCTGGCGGCACCCGCTCGGCGCGTGATCAGGTGGCTGGGGCGTCGGGACCCAAGGTCAGCTTGGCCAGCAGGTCACGGGCCTGCTCGGCGTGCCGCGGCAGGCACAGCACGTCGTAGCGCCCGGCCACGAGCTGGCTGGCCGAGGCGAAGTCTCGACGACCGCGGGTGGAGGCGTAACCGACGGCAGCGAACACCATCCCGAACAGCACACCAGTACCTACCCCGACCAGGATCGGCACCACCCCCGTACCGGCCTGGGTGGCGAACAAGCTGAGCAGCACTCCGACGAACAGACCGAACCAGGCACCCGAAGCCGCCCCCTGGGCCAGCACTATTCCCCAGCTCAGGCGGCGCAGCACGCGCTCAACCAACATCAGGTCCACCCCGACGATGGTCACGTCGGCCACCGGGAACTGGGTGTCGGCGAGGTGGTCCACGGCCCGTTGCGCCTCGGCGTAGGTGGCGTAGGAGCCGATCGGCCAGCCGGTGGGTGGCGTGGGCAAGCCGGGCATCTGCCGCTGGCTCCCGAACGGGCTGGACATGGTGGGTGACCTCCTCAGCTTCGGGCAGCATACTCCCGCAGCAGTCCCTTGCTGATGATCGTCTTCTGGATCTCGCTGGTCCCCTCGCCGATGAGCAGGAACGGTGCCTCGCGCATCAGCCGCTCGATCTCGTACTCCTTGGAGTACCCGTATCCGCCGTGGATGCGGAAGGCGTCCTCGGTGACCTCCTTGCAATACTCGCTGGCCAGCAGCTTTGCCATCCCGGCCGCCACGTCGTTGCGCTCGCCGGAGTCCTTGAGCCGGGCGGCATTGACCATCATCAGGTGCGCGGCCTCGACCTTGGTGGCCATCTCGGCGAGCTTGAACGCCACCGCCTGGTGCTGGGCGATCGGCTTGCCGAACGTCTTGCGGAGCTGGGCGTAGTCGACCGCGAGCTCGAAAGCGCGCAGCGCGATGCCGCAGGCCCGGGCGGCGACGTTGACCCGCCCCACCTCGACGCCATCCATCATCTGCGCGAAGCCCTTGCCGGCCGCGCCGCCGAGCACCTTGTCGGCGCCGATGCGGTAGCCGTCGAACACCAGCTCGGTGGTATCCACCCCCTTGTACCCCATCTTGTCGATCTTGCCGGGCACGTGCAGCCCTGGCGCGACCTCACCGTAACCGGTCGGCTTGTCCACCAGCAGCGCGGTGAGGTTGTGGTGCGCCTTCTCGGCCCCCTCCTCGGTCTTGACCAGGGTTGCGACCAGCGTCGACGTGGCGCCGTTGGTCAGCCACATCTTCGCGCCGTCGACGACGTAGCCGGCCCCGTCGCGCCGCGCTCGGGTCTTGATTGCCGCGACGTCCGAGCCCAGCTCCGGTTCGGACATCGAAAAGGCACCGCGCACCTCACCGGTAGCCATCCTGGGCAGGTAGTGCTGTTTCTGCTCGTCGGTGCCGTGGTGGCGGATCATATGCGCCACGATGAAGTGGGTGTTGATCACACCGGAGACGCTCATCCAACCGCGCGCGATCTGCTCCACGATCAGCGCGTAGGTCAGCAGCGACTCACCGAGCCCGCCGTACTCCTCGGGAATGGTGAGCCCGAACAGGCCCATCTCCTTCATCGCGTCGACGATCTCCTGCGGATAGCTGTCGGAGTGCTCCAGCTCCTGGGCGACCGGGATGATCTCCTTGTCCACGAAGGTCTTGACCGTGGCCAGGATCTCCCGCTGGATCTCGGTGAGACCGGGAGTCTGAGCGAGCCGGGCCATCAGCGGCCACCTTTCGTCGCGCGGCGCCGGACGACCGGCCCGGCGCTGGTTACTCGTAAGTATGGGCTACGCCGGGGGGCTCCACTTCTCGCTGCGCTGCATGCCGATGGCCCGGCCCTGCTCGGCGACGACCAGCGCCATCTTGCGGGACGCCTCGTCGATCATCTCGTCACCGAGCATCGCTGCGCCGCGCTTACCGCCTGCTTCGGAGGTGAACCACTGGTAGGCGTCGAGGATCTGCTCGGCGTGGTCGTAGTCCTGCTGGGTCGGGCGGTAGCTCTCGTTGGCGGCGTCGATCTGGCTGGGGTGCAGCACCCACTTGCCGTCGAATCCCAATGCGGCTGAGTGTCTGGCCACGCGTCGGTAGCCTTCGGTGTCCCTGATCTGGAGGTATGGTCCGTCGATGGCCTGCAGGCCGGCTGCTCGGGCCGCCATCAGGATCCGCATGAGGATGTAGTGGTAGGCGTCCCCGGTTTCGTAACCAGGCGGCTGCTCGCCCACCACCAGCGTCCTCATGTTGATCGAGGCCATGAAGTCGGCCGGGCCGAAGATGATGGTCTCCAGCCGGGGCGAAGCGGTGGCGATGGCATCGACCTCGACGAGCCCCCTGGCGTTCTCGATCTGCGCTTCGATGCCGATCCGGCCCACCTCGTAGCCCATCGTCTGCTCGATCTGGTGCAGCGTCATATCCAGCCACTGGATCTGCGCGGCACTCTGCACCTTCGGCAGCATCACGGCGTCCAGGTTCGCCCCGGCACCCTCGACCACCTCGATAACGTCGCGGTAGGTCCATTCGGTGTTCAGGTCGTTCACCCGCACCACTCGAGTTCGGTCTCCCCAGCCGCCCTCGTTGAGCGCGTCAACGATGATCTTGCGTGCGCCCGGCTTGGCCAGCGGGGCGCAGGCGTCCTCCAGGTCCAGGAAGACCTGGTCGACCGGCAGCCCGCGGGCCTTGTCGATCATCTTGGGGTTCGATCCCGGCACCGCCAGGCACGAGCGGCGCAGCCGAAACGGACGGGGGGCGTTGGTGGTACGCATCGGTTGCGACCTCCTCCTGGCGGTGCCGGGGATATCCGATGCTGACACGCGGACCCGGGCTCGGGGAGCCCTCGTGAGGCAGGTCTCAGGTCCGTGACGTGCGGTTACGCCCCAGCCACGCTGCGCTCGTCAGCTGGCGATCTCCAGCCTTGCCCTTTGACTGCCTCATCCAAGGCAGTACTGTTTTAAATCACTTTGTGTGGACCCCGCGCGGCGGGCCGACCCTGAGGTGTACTTCATGAATGCACTGGCCCACACCACGCCAGATCCGACCTTTTACCGCAGCCCAGCCGAGGCCGCCGCGGCACCGGCTGAGCAGCTGCCCCCGGCGCTGAAGCCCTTTGGGGCGGTGCCGCCGCTGGTCAGCGACATCAACCTCGCGGTCGACGACCAGCAGCTCTACGTGTCGTGCTGGGGCACCGGTGAGCTCAAGCAGTACGACGTATCCGACCCCGCGAACCCGCGCGAGACCGGCTCGGTGCGCTTGGGTGGCATCGTAGGCCGCGCCGCGCATCCCGCTGCGCCTGATGTTCGGCTGGCCGGGGGACCGCAGATGGTCGAGGTCAGCCGCGACGGCCGCCGCGTGTACCTCACCAACTCGCTCTACGGCGCCTGGGACGACCAGTTCTACCCTGACGGCGTCGGCGCCTGGGCGGCCAAGCTCGACGCCGACCCTGCGGGCGGGCTGACTATCGATCAGAGGTTCTTCCCCCACGGTGACGACTTCCGCGGCCTACGCGTGCACCAAGTACGCCTACAAGGCGGCGACGCCTCCTCCGACTCCTACTGCCACCGCTGATCGGAGGTCGCCCGCACCCGACGCTGAGACCATCACCCAGCCGGACCGGAGAGGCGCGCAACGCCGTGGCATAGTCGCCCGCCTCATGCGTTACGGATGCGGGCCGAGGGTCACGACGGTCAGGGTGTCGGCGCCGGGGCCATATATCCACCACAGCCGCCAGGCGCCGGGAGTCTTGTTCTCTATGTAGGATTCCCAGACCTCCTCGCCACTCGGGCCGGTCAGCGACTGGTACTTGTGCGAGTTCAACCCCGGGTGTCCTGGCCCGACGTCGCGGAGTAGCCGGAGGGTCTTCGTGACCTTCTTCAGCTTGACCGCGTGCGCGGGTTTGCCGAGCTCGTCCAGCACGCGTTGTGCCTCATCGGTGAAGAACAGGGCGAACGGTGGGGCGCTCACTCTTCGTCGTCACCGTCGAGGAGGTCGTCGCGGCGGGCGATCCTGCCCTGGGTGACGTCGGCCAGGCCGCGCAGCAGTGACGTGCGCAGTTCGTCGTCCTCCCAGACGAGCAGTTCACGCTTGGGGATGCTGGCCAATGGAGTCAGCAGGATCTCCCCCGTCGGGCGGGTGGAGACCAGGAAGCGGTCGTTGCGCCGCACGCCGGCCCGGCCGAATGCGATCCGCGCGCGCTCATCAGCGGTGACCTCCGCGATCGGCTCGAAGCCAGCGGGTGCGCTCACGCTTCCTCCTCAGACGGAACAGATCTCAGTATTGCATCGGTGGGTTTGTGGGTAAACCCCACTGTAGCAAGCCGGGGCCTGCGGCACGTCCTGGTACTCACGGCCGCTGGCGCCGTCGAGGCGCAGGTCGCGGCTCTGGGGCTCACTGGTGCGAGCGGACGCTAGCCTCACCTTTGTGTCTACGCCGACCAGGATTTATGCCGCCCGGGTTGCTGGCCTGCCGGTGTTCGGGCCCGATGGCGAACAGATCGGCCGGGTCCGCGACCTGGTTACCGCGCTGCGCTCAGGGCCGCGGCCGCCGCGGGTCCGGGGCCTGGTGATCGAGCTCATGGCCCGGCAACGGATCTTCCTACCGATCCTGCGGGTCACCTCGATCGAACCGGGTGCGGTGATGCTGGCCACCGGCACGGTGAGCCTGCGGAGGTTCTCGCTGCGCCCCAACGAGACGCTGGTGTGCGGGGAGATCCTGGACGCCCGGGTACACGTGGCCGCAACCGGGGCGGTCGCGGTGGTCGTGGACGCCGGGATGGAGCAGACCCGCAGCCGGGACTGGATGATCACGACGCTGGCGGTGCGCGAACGCACCGGCCGGCTGGGACGCCGCGGCCCTACCCAGATCCTGGCCTGGGATGACGTGGTGGGGTTGACGCTGGGCGAGGTCTCCTCCCGCGGGCAGGAAACCGATGAGCTGTTGGCTCTCTTCGAAGGGATGCGCGCCGTGGAGGTCGCGAACGCGCTGCGTGAACTGCCCGCCAAGCGTCGCCACGAGGTGGTCGACGCGCTGGACCACGAGCGGCTGGCCGATGTGTTTCAGGAGCTGCCCGAGCACGAGCAGGCCGAATTGCTCGCTCGGCTGGACGACGGGCGGGCCACCGATGTGCTTGAGGCGATGAACCCCGACGACGCGGCCGACCTGCTCGGGGAGCTCGCCCAGCCCGAGCGGGAGCGGTTGCTCCGGTTGATGGCGCCCGAGGAGTCCGCACCGGTACGCAGGTTGCTGGCCTATTCGTCGGACACTGCGGGCGGCCTGATGACACCGGAGCCGGTGATAGTGACCCCGGCCGCTACCATCGCCGAGGCACTGGCCAGGGCGCGCAACCCCGAGCTGACCCCCGCGCTGGCGAGCATGGTCTTCGTCTGCCGTCCCCCTTCGGCTACGCCCACCGGCCGCTACCTGGGCTGCGCGCACCTGCAGCGGTTGCTGCGGGAGCCCCCCTCGAACTTGGTGGCGGGTGTGCTCGACACCGAGCTGGGTTGGCTCGCTCCAGAGGGGACACTCGCCGAGGTCACTCGGTTCCTGGCCGCCTACGACCTGGTCTGTGCCCCGGTGCTGGACACCGCCGAGCACCTGCTCGGCGCGGTGAGCGTGGACGACCTGCTGGACGCTGCACTGCCTGATGACTGGCGGCAGCGGGAGGCATGGGACACCACGGACTGGCCCGGCGAGGTGCGCCGTGGCTGAGACGTCTGGGCCCTACCGGGGTACCCGGCTGGATCAGCCACGCGGGCCGCGTCGGCTGGCGACGCCTCGGGTCGACCCGGACGCCTTTGCCCGTTTCTCCGAGCGGATCGCCCGCTTTCTCGGCACCGGCCGATTTCTCGCCGCCCAGACCGTCCTGGTCGTGGTGTGGATCGTGCTCAACCTCACCGCGCTGTCGTTGCGGTGGGATCCCTATCCCTTCATCCTGCTCAACCTGGCGTTCTCCACGCAGGCGGCCTACGCGGCGCCGTTGATCCTGCTGGCGCAGAATCGCCAGGACGACCGCGATCGGATCGCGCTGCAGGAGGACCGGGCTCGCGCCGAGCGCACCAGGGCGGACACGGAGTACCTGGCCAGAGAGCTCGCTTCGCTGCGGCTGGCTGTCGGTGAGGTCGTGACCCGGGATTTCCTGCGCTCCGAGCTCGCCCGATTGACCGAACACCGGGAGCCGGGGCCGCCGGAGCCGACTGGGCCGCAGCGGCATGGGCGAACCGGTATGGGCCCCGGCGACGCCTAGCATGGAGGTATGACTTCTACCCAGGCCATACCCACGGTCGATGCGATTCGTGCCGCGCTGGATGGGGTGCACGACCCCGAGATCCACCGTCCGATCACCGAGCTCGGCATGGTCAAGGACGTGACCGTGGCCGGCGACGGCACGGTCGGGGTCGCGGTATGGCTCACCGTCGCAGGCTGCCCGATGCGCGACACCATCACCTCGCGGGTCACTACAGCAGTGGCCGCCGTACCGGGGGTGCGCGACGTGCGGGTGGAGCTCGACGTGATGAGCGACGCCCAGCGCACCGCGCTGCGCCGCCAGCTACGCGGGGACTCCGAGGAGCCCCGGATTCCGTTCGCCGAGCCGGGATCGCTGACCCGGGTGTACTGCATCGCCTCTGGTAAGGGTGGGGTCGGCAAGTCGTCGGTGACGGTGAACCTCGCGGCCGCGATGGCCGATCGGGGCCTGTCGGTCGGGGTGGTCGACGCCGACATCTACGGGCACTCGGTGCCCGGCATGCTCGGCACCACCGCCCGTCCCACCCAGGTCGAAAAGATGATCATGCCGCCAACGGCGCACGGTGTGAAGGTCATCTCGATCGGGATGTTCACCAAGGACAACACCCCGGTGGTGTGGCGGGGGCCGATGCTGCACCGCGCGCTGCAGCAATTCCTCGCCGACGTGTTCTGGGGGGACCTGGACGTGCTGCTGCTCGATCTGCCGCCGGGCACCGGTGACATCGCCATCTCGGTGGCGCAGCTCATACCCACCGCCGAGATCCTCGTCGTCACCACCCCGCAGCAGGCCGCTGCCGACGTCGCCCAGCGGGCCGGGGCGATCGCCCTGCAGACTCGCCAGCGGCTGATCGGTGTGGTGGAGAACATGTCGTGGCTTGAGATGCCGGACGGTTCGCGCAACCATCTCTTCGGCTCCGGAGGGGGCCAGGTGGTCGCCGACACGCTGACCCGCGCGGTGGGCAGCGACGTACCGCTGCTGGGCCAGGTACCGCTGGACGCCCGGCTACGGGAGGCCGGTGATGTCGGGATCCCCCTGGTCCTCTCCGACCCGACGGCGCCCGCCGCAGTGGTGCTACGCGGGATAGCCAACCGCCTAGCAACCCGCTCCCGCGGCTTGGCCGGCCGCCTGCTCTCAGTGACCCCGAGCTCCGCTGAACCGGTCAGGTCGCATCCGGGTCGAACGGTGCGCGCTCACCGGGCTGTAGTGGCCGAGTGACCACCGTGCCCAGCCCAGTGGGGGTAGCGAAGCCATTCGGCTTGATCCACTTGTCGAACGGATCGTCGTTCAGATCGTCGAAAAGGTGGCGGGAAAGCGCGCTGCGGGGATTGAACCCACGTCGGCCGAACCCGTTGCCCCGCAGCCCGCGCAGCTCCTCCAGCGGCTTGCGAAACTCGTCGAACTCTGGGCCAAGCTCGGAACGTAGCTGTTCACGGGCGCCCGTGGCGTACTCCCGCACTTGGTGCACGGTCCGGCCCAGCCAGGCCGCCGCTGACGGCAGGCGCTCCGGGCCGAGAATGAACAGCCCAGCGACGGCGAGCACCACGAACTCCGCCCAACCGATGTTGAACATCTGCGCGCACCCTCCTTCGCCGACCCTTCCCGGCACCATCGTAGCCAGCTGAGCAAAATCGTGGCGCTTGCTGAGAAGGTCAGTCCGACTTCAGTGTGACGTTGAGCACAAGGGGTCTGCCGTCGCGGATCAGTGAAATCGATACCTGTTCACCGATCTTGCGCTCGCGGACAGCGACGACCAGCTCGTCGGCGCTGCCCACGGCCCGGTCCCCGACCTTGATGATCACGTCGTTCTCCAGGATGCCGTCCTGTGCCGCGGCGCTGCCTTGCCGCACGTTCTGCACCCGGGCGCCGTCGGAGACACCGTCGGTCACCGAAGCGACATTAACGCCGAGCTCGGCATGCTGGTATTGACCCGTGCGGATGAGTTCCTGGGCGATCACCTTCGCCTGGTCTATGGGGATGGCGAAGCCGAGCCCGATCGAGCCCCCACTTTCGCCGATACCCAGGGTGCGGATCGCGGTGTTGATGCCGACCACCGCGCCGGTGCTGTCCACCAGCGCTCCGCCGGAATTGCCGGGATTGATCGCGGCGTCGGTCTGGATTGCGTCAATCACTGCCGCGCCGTCGCCTGCTTCCCCCTCCAGCCGAACCGGGCGATGCACCGCACTGACGATGCCAGTGGTGACCGTACCTGCCAGGCCGAGTGGTGAGCCGATCGCGATGACCGCATCTCCTGGCTGCAATGTCGATGATTGGCCCAGTTGCGCGACGGTCGGGTTGGCGACCTCCACCTTGAGCACGGCGAGGTCGGTCTTCGGATCACGGCCCACGATTCGGGCGGGCACCCGGGTGCCGTCACTGAACACCGCGTCGAGCGTGGCCTGCGAGGTGGTTGCGGCGGGCGCCACAACATGGTTGTTGGTCAGTAGGTAGCCGCCCGCGTCGATCACTACGCCGGAGCCGAAGCCGCCATCCTCACCCACCCGGAACTCCACGGACACCACCGCGGGCAGCACCCGATCGGCCACGGCCGCCACCGAGCCGATCGGCCGTTCGATGGCTGGCTCAGTTTGCACCAGCGTTGCGTCGGGATCGGTCAGCGGGCTGCTGATCTCGGCGGTGAGCCTGCCCACGAATCCTCCTACGCCTGCGATCAGCAGGACCACTGCGCCGACCACGGCGAGGGCGCCAGCGCTAAGGCGACGGCCGAACAGCACATCCCGCAGGCTCAGCCGGGCTCCTGGTCGTGGCACCGCGGGAGCAGTATCCCGATCGCTTTCGGCTACGGCCGGAGCACCCAGTACGGCGGCCGACCCCGGGTCGCGCCAGGGGTCGGCGCCCGCGCCCAGCGGCCAGAATGGTTCTTCTTCGGCTCTGTTGTAGTGCCCTCCGGTGTGGTGCCCGTCGTGCGCAGGGGAGCGTTGCAGCCGTTCGTCCGATCCTGGCGGTCTGCCGAACGCCTCTGCCATGACTTCCGACGGCGGTGCAGCAGTCATGCTGCTCCGGACTGTGTCACCGTCTGGTTTGCCCCGCAGGCCACCCGCTTGACCTTGACCGGCGAATGCTCCGGTGACCCCGTAGGGGCGGCTGAAGATGTGTTCCGCCTCTGGGTCTGCCGCGGACCGCTGCAGTGGCCTCGGGCCCAGTCGAGGTGGTCCCGGGCGCCCTTCTTGGGGGGAAGGCCGAGGGGGGTCGTCATCGTGCGGCGGAGCCATGGTCTCCCGGGACTGCTCCCGCGCCGGGCTGGGGCACTCGGGCCACCGCCGGCACGATTGGCGGCGCTGGCAGGGCGGGCACTGACGGCCCCTCCGGCTGCGGCCTTGCTGAATCAGTGACCGGTTTCTCCAGCATCGTCATGATCAGCGCACCGAGCACAAGCCCGGACACCACCGCTCCCGCCCCCGCCCGCCCGATCCGACGGCCCAGCATCGTCCGGCCCAGTATCGACGCCCCGCTACCCCAACGCGGGCCCCCGCCCAATGGGGCAGTGCCCCTCAACGGGGCACTCAGCGGCGCGATCGTGGCACGTCCCGGTTCAGCAGCGGTGACCACGGCGCCGTCGTTGGTCACCGCCAGCCCGTCCGGGGTGGTAGGGAGATCAGCTGTCTGGGGAATGTCGCGCAAAGCGGCCAACAGGTCGGCGGGGATCTGCGGATATCCAGCCGATCGGACGACGGTGCGGGCTTGACGCTGCCCGACCACTTCCGCAGCGCAGCTCTGGCAGGTGGCGACGTGCTCAGCGGCTCGGTCCCGGGCGCCCGCACCAAGCTCACCATCAACGAAGGCCACCACGGCGTCGACGGCGAGGTGCTGGTGTGCGTTGAGGCCAGCCAACAAACCAGCGAAGGTATGGCCGCGCAGGCCGGTCATCCGGTCCCTTTCTCCTCCTCGGCGAGGACGCGACGCCGTTCCAACGTCGCCTTGAGTGCCTGCCTGCCTCGGTGGATCCGGCTGCGCACGGTCCCGAGCTTCACCCCGAGCGTCGCACCGATCTCCTCGTAGGACAGACCCTCTACGTCACACAATACGACCGCAGCCCGGAACTCGGGTACGAGGTCGTCCAGCGCCTCCTGGAGGTCAGGATCGAGGTGGGTGTCGGCGTAGACCTGCTCGGGGCTGGGCCCGCCACCGGGCAGGCGGTCGGTGTCTTCGGGGAGGCCCTCCATCCGCAGCCGTGAGCGTCGCCGGACCATGTCCAGGAACAGGTTGGTGGTGATCCGGTGCAGCCAGCCCTCGAACGTGCCGGGTTTGTAGGAGGCTAGGCTGCGGAAGACCCGGATGAACGTCTCCTGGGTGAGGTCCTCGGCATCGTGCGGGTTACCGGACAGCCGGTACGCCAGTCGGTAGACCCGGTCGGCGTGCTCCTTCACCACCTGCTCCCAGGAGGGCGGTGTCCAGCCCTCGGCTCCTTGGTGGTCAGCCAGGAGGACCAGGGAGGCCGCTTGCCTGGGAGTGGCGGGATCGCTCAAGGTATCGGTAAGGGGACGGAGCACCTCTACATGATGACGCGTGAGCGTGTGGTGGACGTATGCACAGGCTGAGAGCTCGCTGAGACTGCTCGCCGGGAGCCGAGGTGGCGCTCACGGTGTGAAGCGGTGGGGATTGTCCGGCGCGGCGTCCTCCGGATGGGCTTGCGGCCGGCGCTACGCTGCGCAGCGTGACATCGACCGGCGCCGAGGGCGGGCAGACTACCCGAGCTGATCGCGCCGTGCTCCAATACGTGGAGGGCTTCCTCCGTGAGGACGAGGTGCTCGCTGCGGCGCGTGAACGCGGCCAGGAGATGGGTTGCATACCGATCGGGCTGGCTGGCGGCGCTGCGCTACGGTTCCTGGCCAGTGCGCTGACCGCCCGCGCCGTCGTCGAGGTCGGCACAGGTGCAGGCACCAGCGGGTTGTGGCTGCTCCGTGGAATGGCTCCCGAAGGCGTGCTCACCTCTATCGATGTCGAGCCTGAGCACCAGCGCGCCGCGCGGCAGGCATTCACCGAAGCTGGCTTCCGGGCTGCGCGCTATCGATTGATCATGGGGCAGGCATTGGAGGTGCTGCCCCGGCTCACCGACAGCGCCTATGACCTGGTGTTCGTCGATGCCGCGAAACTCGAGTACCCGCGCTACCTCGAAGCCGGGGTGCGGTTGCTGCGGCCTGGTGGGGTGATCGCCTTCGACAACACGTTGTGGAGTGGGCGGGTCGCCGATCCGTCCTTCCAGGATCCGTCCACCGCCGCACTGCGGGAGGTGGCCGCCCTGGTCCACGCCGACGATTCCCTGGTGCCCCTGTTTCTGCCGATAGGCGACGGCCTACTGCTCGCGCTGCGCAGTCCATAGGGGCCTGCGCTCAGGACCGCCAGGTGCGGTCGCTGACGAGATCATGAGTGGCGCTGGGCTCGATGACGAGGCTGGCGACCAGCG
>JBQTGW010000122.1:0-9101 GCA_052390495.1 Pseudonocardiales bacterium | reverse complement strand
CGGCCGACATCCCGGCCCAAAGCTACCCACGGACTGTCCGACAACCCTGGCGTTGAGCTTGGGAACCTGGGAGCAGACGCAAGCCCGAGACGGGAGAACCGAACGCGAAGTTCGCGGGGTCCGGGCCGTCCCCGAATGACGACCCGGACCCCTCTCCCCCAGTTACCCCTCCACCTGCCCCCGAATGGCACGTGAAGGGCGTCGGCTTCCCACACGTCAGTGGCCCCGCTCCGGCTAGGCGTCCCGCCGGTTGGCGACCACGATTCCGAGCACCAGCACAGCTACCGCAACGGCGGCGAAGTAGCCGAAGCTTCCCCACGGCCCGCCGAACGGATAAACAATCACCGGCGCGCCCTGAGCCGCACCGGTGGCCGCAGGGTCCCCAGCCGTGATGAAGTTACCCGCGTTGGCGAATGGCAACCAACGCGAGATGCTCAACCCAAGGGTGAAATCCAATACTCCGACGATGTTCTCCACGATCAATGCCCACACCAGCAGCAGCGAGATCACGCCCGCCGTCTGCCGGAGGAGCAGCCCCACACCGATCGCGATGACCGCGTACCCAGCATAGAGCAGGCCCTCCCCCGCAACCGCGCGCCACTCACCGGTGGTGTCGATCACCATCGCTGAGCTGCCATCAATGAGGTAGGCCATCCCCCACGCCGCGAAGGCCGTCACCAGGCCGACCAGTCCCAGTAACACCGCGACCACGACGGTCTTGGCGAGCAGCACCGCGGTGCGGTTCGGCGCCGCGGTGAAGGTGGCGCGGATCGTGCCGAAGCGGTACTCGCTGGTGATCGCGATCGCGGCCAGCACCAGCGCAATGAAGCTGCCCAGCCAAAGACCGGCCTGGGTGGAGGCGACCGAGATCGAGAACTGGTCGCTGGCCAGGGACGAGAGCAACGCCGCAGGTCCGATCCCGGCAGCCAGGATCAGCGCCATGCACCACCAGGGCGAGCGGGTGGAGAAGAGCTTGATGCGTTCGACGGCGAGCAGACTCATGACTCAATCGCTTCCTGTCTCGTCGCGACCGTCGCCGCCACGTCACGCTGTTCCTCGGCGGGCGCCGCAGCGATGGCGTGGAACTCGACATCCTGCCCGGTCAGCTGGATGAACGCCTGCTCAAGCGAGCCGCGCTGCGGGGAGAGCTCGTGCAGCACAATGCCGTGCGCGGCGGCCAGTTCGCCGATCTCCCGTCCGGTGGCGCCGACGACGATCAGCGCGCCGTCCACCTCGGTCACCGTCCGGCCCTGTCCGGCCAGCACGGCGCGTAGCCGGTCCGGCTGCGGACTGCGCACTCGAACGGTGGCCTGCGAGGCGCTGTCCACGAAGTCCGCCGTGGTGCACTGCGTGATCAACCGGCCGCGGCCGATCACCACGAGCTCGGTCGCCGTGATCGCCATCTCGGAGAGCAGGTGGCTGGAGACGAACACGGTGCGGCCCTGATTGGCCAGCGACTGCATCAACTTCCTGATCCAGGCGATGCCCTCCGGGTCCAGACCGTTGACCGGCTCGTCGAACAGCAACACCTGCGGGTCACCCAGCAGCGCCGCCGCGATGCCGAGGCGCTGCGACATGCCCAGCGAGAATCCACCAGCCCGCTTGCCCGCCACCTCGGTGAGCCCGACCAGCCCCAGCACCTCGTCGACCCGTTTGGTGGAGATCTTGTTTGACCGGGCCAGCCAGCGCAGATGTGCCCTGGCCGAGCGGTTGGGGTGGGTCCACTTCGCGTCCAGCAGCGCCCCGACGGTATGCAGCGGCTGTTTCAGGTCGCCGTAGCGCTTGCCATCGATCCGTACGTCACCGGCGTTCGGCCGGTCCAGCCCGAGCATCAGCCGCATGGTGGTGGACTTCCCGGCACCGTTGGGCCCGAGAAAGCCAGTCACCCGCCCCGGCGACACGGTGAACGACAAGTCATTGACGGCCAGTGTCTTGCCGTAACTCTTGGTGAGGCCGGTCGCCTCGATCATCAATCCTCCCTCGGCGCGGAACTCTCTGGGCGCTCCTGGAGACTTCCGTCTCGCACCGTAACGTCCGTCACGGAGCTTGAGCTCTGCTGACTCTGAGGGATTCTGCTGACCCTGAAATACACCCGGCAGTCCTACCATGCCGCATCCGACGATCGGACGCCCAAAGGTTCACCCCTGGTGATGACCCCATTCCATCATCGACGCAACCGGTCCGGTGACCAGGTGCCTCGACGGCCGTGCCTTGACAGCTGCCCTACCACTGGACTCGGTGCCCGCCCGCTCCGCATGCTCGCCCACCTGCCCGCTCGTCGATCGAGACCGGTACCCACCTACGGTCCGCGCAGCCGCGTCGGCCGGCTTGGTGACTCCGAACCACGACCGTCCGGGTCTTCCTCCACGACATACCCGATGTCACTGTCCGTCGCCTCGGAGGGGACGGACAGTGACAATGCCTTACTGTCAAGGGCGGGTGACGCTGGCAGTGGACAACTGGGGTCGCTGTGGACAACTAGCCCTTGCAGCAGCGCGCATCAGATCGGATGTCAGTCGAGCAGGGCAACATCAGACCCATGGCACGCCGCGTACATGACCACATCTATCGCAGCCCTGGTGAGCTGATCAGGGCTGTCCGCGACGAGCATCTTCTGACCCAAGACGAACTCGCCGAGCGCTGCGGACTGAGCCGATACCAGGTGTGCCGCTTTGAGAAGGGCACCCGGGAACCGACGTTGGAGGCGGTCCGCCGGGTGCTCGGCGCGGTCGGGCTAACAATCACCTTCGGGGTGGAGCCGAGTACCGCAGCTCTGGACGAACGGTTGGCACCGGGAGCCGACGCGATGAGCCTGGACACGTGGCTCATCGCGTACCGCGTGGTGTGGCCTGCGCTGGCGGCCGGGGTGCCGATGGTCATAGGAGGGGAGCTCGCAGCCGCTCTACAGGGAGTCCCGATCGAGGCTCCGAAAACTGTGCTGCACGTGAGGTTTACCGGTCTCGATGCGCTGCGCATGGTGGTCCAGAAGGCGCGGTGCATGCTCGGCGTTCTCGGCTCGTCCCGCTACTCACCAGAACCGGAGGAGATCACTATCGGCAGCGAGCTTGCGGTGGTCACGATGGGGCAGACGATCCGGGTGATGCTGGTGGAGGAACTCCCTACGGCGCAGGTGGTCACCGTTACGCGGCGGATTTTCGAGGAGGGACACCCGATCGACGTGCCGGTCGTGCCTCTGGAGACATTGCATGAGTCCGGGGTTCTGGGGTCAGCTGCGGCGACACTGGCCGAGCGGCTGCTGCAGCGAGCGGCAGCGCACGGCTAGGGTCGGTCGCTGTGAGCACTGGCACGATAGATCCGGATTTTCTCGCGTGGCCGTTGCGGGCGATGGCCGACGCCGCGCTCAGCCGCGCACGCCAGCTGGGTGCGGAGCATGCCGACGTCCGGATCGAGCGGATCACCGGTCAGCTGTTGCGGTTACGCGACGGGACCGTCGCCACGGCGCAGGACTCGAGCACGGTAGGGCTGGCTGTGCGGGTGATCGTAGCGGGCACCTGGGGGTTCGCCGCACACCTTGAGCTGACCCCGCAATCCGCCGTGGCGACCGCCGAGCGAGCCGTGCAGGTGGCCAGGACGTTGCGCCAACTCAACGCCGAGCGGGTGGAACTGGCCGCGGAACCGGTACACGTCGACGCGGTGTGGGTGGGTGAGCACGAGATCGATCCGTTCACGGTGCCCATCGACGAGAAGGTGGCGCTGCTGTCGGAATGGTCGGCCCGGCTACTCGCCTCGGACGGGGTCGAGCACACCGACGTGACCTTCGAGGCGGCGAAGGAGACCAAGTTCTACACCGACTCGGCAGGCACCAGCACCGTCCAGCAGCGGGTACGGCTGCATCCGGCAGCCACCGCGATCGCGGTGGACCGGACGGCGGGCTCGTTCGAGAGCATGCGGACGTGCGGGCCGCCATCCGCCCGAGGGTGGGAGTACCTCACCGGCACTGAGCTCTGGGACTGGGACGGTGAGCTCGAACAGATCCCGGAGTTGCTGGCGGAGAAGGTGAAAGCGCCCAGCGTGCAGGCGGGCCGCCACGACCTGGTGATCGACCCGACCAACCTGTGGCTGACCATCCACGAATCGGTGGGGCACGCCACCGAGTACGACCGGTCGATCGGCTACGAGGCAGCATATGCCGGGTCCTCCTTCGCCACCCCGGACAAGCTCGGCACGCTGCGTTACGGCTCGCCGGTCATGAACGTCACCGGTGACCGGATCCAGCCGCACGGCCTGGCCACGATCGGCTACGACGACGATGGGGTCGCCACCTCACAGTGGGACCTGGTGCGAGATGGGCGCTTCGTCGGCTACCAGACCGATCGGGTCTTCGCCCGCAGGCTGGGGCTGGCGCGATCAGCGGGCTGCGCATACGCCGACTCGCCGTACCACGTGCCCATCCAGCGAATGGCCAACGTCTCGCTACAGCCCGACCCGATCGCCGACACCACGACCACGGAGCTGATCTCTGGTGTGGAGCGCGGCATCTACATCGTCGGTGACCGATCCTGGTCGATCGACATGCAGCGCGACAACTTCCAGTTCACCGGGCAGCGCTTTTACCGCATCGAGGGCGGCAGGCTGGCTGGGCAGCTGCGCGACGTCGCCTATCAGGCCACCACCACCGACTTCTGGGGTGCCCTTGAGGCCGTCGGCGGCCGGTCGTCATGGTTGCTCGCCGGTGCGCTGAACTGCGGCAAGGCGCAACCCGGTCAGGTCGCCGCGGTGAGTCACGGGTGCCCGCCCGGGCTGTTCCGCGCCATCACCGTGCTCAACCCCCGTGAGGAGGCTGGCCAGTGATCCGGCCCAGCGAGCTGGCCGAAGCCGTGCTTACCGCGTCGAAGGCCGATGAGTGCCTCGTGCTGGTCACCGAGACCAGCGAGGCCAACCTGCGGTGGGCGAACAGCACCATGACCACCAACGGGCACACCACGACGCGCTCGTTCTCGGTGATCTCGGTGGTGCAGGGAAGTGACGGCCCCGCAGTCGGCACCGTCAGCGGCAACGGTGCCGACGTCGACGAGGTGTACGCGGTGGTGGCGGCCAGCGAGAAGGCCGCCCGGCAGTCCGGGCCGGCCCGGGACGCCGCGCCACTGGTCGAAGGCACGGCCGAGGATGACTTCGATACCCCCGGTGCGACCACGGAGATCGGGGTGTTCGCCCGGCTGGCCGACGAGCTGGCCGCGGCGTTCCGCGATACCGGCGCGGGGACCAGGCAGCTGCTCTACGGGTTCGCCGAGCATCGGGTGCAGACCACCTGGCTGGCGTCCTCCACCGGGCTGCGTCGTCGTTGGGTGCAGCCCACCGGCACCGTGGAGCTCAACGCCAAGGTCGCCGACGATCTCACCCGCAGCGCCTGGGCAGGCGCCTACACCGCTGATTTCACCGATCTCGACTTCACCGCGATCACCGCCGAGGTGCGGCGACGGCTGGGCTGGTCACAGCGGCAGGTGGAGCTGCCTGCGGGCCGATACGAGACGATCCTGCCGCCCGCAGCAGTCGCCGATTTGATGATCTACATGACCTTGACCATGGAGGGCCGTACGACCCATGAGGGCCGTACGGCGTTCTCCGCCCCCCGCGGCGGTACCAGGCTGGGTGAACAGCTCACCGACCTGCCACTTACGCTGTCCAGCGACCCGGCAGCGGCAGGTCTGCAAACCGCACCGTTCCTGGCCACCACCGCATCGGATGACTCGGCCAGCGTCTTCGACAACGGCACGCCGACGCGCCGGGTGGACTGGCTGTCCGACGGCACCATCAACGCCTTGGCCTACCCGCGAGCAGCCGCGCAGGAGCTGGGCGGTCAGTTCACCCCGCCCATGGACAACCTGCTGCTGACCGGCGGTCCCGCAGCGGCTGCGTCGTCTTCTTCTATCGGGGATCTGGTGGCGCGCACCGAGCGTGGCTTGTTGCTGACCTGCCTGTGGTACATCCGCGAGGTCGATCCGACGTCGCTGCTCCTCACCGGGCTGACCCGGGACGGGGTATACCTGGTCGAGGGCGGCGAGGTGGTCGGCCAGGTGAACAACTTCCGGTTCAACGAGAGCCCGATCGACCTGCTGCGCCGGACCAGTGAGGTCGGCGCCACCCAGCACACGCTGTGCCGCGAGTGGAAGGACTGGTTCGCCCGCACCGCGATGCCCCCGATGCGGGTGCCGGACTTCAATATGTCCTCGGTGAGCCAGGCGACCTAGCAACCGAACCGTGACAGAGAAGTTCTGAAACGATCCCGAAACCGGTCTTGTGAGGCAGCTCTCAAGCTCATCCACTGCGCTGTGTGCACATTGCGTTTAACCTCCTAGACATATCTTTTCCTGCGGACCGCCCGTGCTCGTCACGGGCGGATCCCGGCGTCCCCTGGAACGTCGTCGGCAGGCATTGCGGGCCGGTGGCCCAGGCAAGGAGATCAGCGCAGTGACAACAGCGACCATCCCGGGTATCGACGACGCTCCGACCAGCCACTCTCGGCTACTGAACTGGGTGCGCGACGTCGCGGAACTGACCACACCTGACCGCATCGTCTGGTGTGACGGATCCGAGGAGGAGTGGAACCGGCTCACCACCCAACTGGTCAACGCGGGCACTCTCACCCGACTGGATCGCAAGCCTAATTCGTTCTGGGCCGTCTCCGACCCGTCCGACGTCGCCCGCGTCGAGGAGCGCACTTTCATCTGCTCACGCGAAGAACGCGACAGCGGCCCCACCAACAATTGGATGCCCCCCGATGAGATGAAGGAGATCATGACCGAGCTTTACCGGGGGTGCATGCGCGGCCGCACGATGTATGTGGTGCCTTTCTGTATGGGCCCTTTGGAGGACCCGAAACCCAAGCTGGGCGTCGAGATCACCGATTCCGAGTACGTGGTGTGCTCGATGAAAATCATGACCCGGATGGGCCGGCGCGCGCTGCGCAAGTTCATCCAGCCGGACGGCCACGACGCCGACTTCGTGCCCTGCCTGCATTCGGTGGGAGCACCGCTGCTGCTCGGCCAGACCGACGTGCCGTGGCCCTGCAACGACACCAAGTACATCGTCCAGTTCCCCGAGGAGCGGCTGATCTGGAGCTTCGGCTCCGGCTACGGCGGCAACGCCCTGCTGGGCAAGAAGTGCTACTCGCTGCGGATCGCCTCGGTGCTGGCCCGCGACGAGGGCTGGCTCGCCGAGCACATGCTGATCCTCAAACTGACCACTCCGGAGAACCGGACGTATTACCTTGCGGCCGCATTCCCCTCGGCCTGCGGCAAGACCAACCTGGCGATGCTCGAGCCGACCATCCCGGGCTGGAAGGTCGAGACTCTGGGCGACGACATCGCCTGGATGCGCTTCGGCGACGACGGGCAGCTCTACGCGGTGAACCCGGAGAACGGATTCTTCGGCGTCGCGCCTGGAACGAACTGGAAGACCAACCCCAACGCGATGCGCACGCTGCGCCACGGTAACTCGATCTTCACTAACGTCGCACTCACCGACGATGGCGACATCTGGTGGGAGGGCATGGAAGGCCGTCCCGAGCATCTCACCTCGTGGACCAAGCAGGACTGGACTCCTGAACACGACGCTGCCGGTGCGCTCGCCGCGCACCCCAACTCCCGGTACTGCACCCCGATGGCGCAGTGCCCAGTGCTCGCCGACGAGTGGGACGATCCGTCGGGCGTGCCGATCTCCGCGATCCTGTTCGGCGGTCGCCGGGCTAGCACCATCCCGCTGGTGAACGAGGCCTTCGACTGGCAGCACGGGGTCTTCCTCGGCGCCACCCTGTCCAGCGAGAAGACCGCCGCCGCGGTCGGCGGGCACGGCGAGGTACGCCGCGACCCGATGGCGATGCTGCCGTTCATCGGCTACCACGTCGGCGACTACTTCCAGCACTGGATCAACCTCGGCAAGAACGCCGACGCCGCCAAACTGCCGAAAATCTTCTACGTGAACTGGTTTCGCCGCGGCGCTGACCAGCGCTTTCTGTGGCCGGGTTTCGGCGAGAACAGCCGCGTGCTGAAGTGGATCATCGAGCGGATCGAGGGCACGGCCACCGCGACCGACACCGTGATCGGCCGGGTGCCCGCACCGGAGGGAATCGACCAGTCCGGGCTGCCCACCCCACTGGCGGACCTCGCGGCCTCGCTCACCGTCGACCTCGACGAATGGCGGGCCGAACTCCCCCGCATCGAACGCTGGTTCGACAAGATCGGCGACGCCCTGCCCAGCTCACTGCGCGACGAACTCGACGCGCTGAAAGTGCGCCTACAGCGCAGGCGCTAGGCCAGTTCGACCCGTCGAAGATTCGCTCCGATTGCAACGCTGACTACATGGAATCCGGCTGTGAACTGCGTAGTTAAGAGCAACTCCTAGGTGGCCTGCGCAGGAAGATTTACGTATTTGCACTGGTTGTCATTAATCATACCCGTCGATAAAGTATGTGTGCCCGACCAGAAACGGATGGGATGTGTCTGCGCTCGGCCCACTGGGAGTCGGCTTTTACTGCCACGGAGGTCTTGATGTCTGACGTAGTGAACTTCGCAGAGCTCGCGGAGCAGCATGCGGAGCTACTACCGCCCCGCACCCTGCTACTGGTACAGGGTGGTTCGTTTTCCAGTATTTTGGAGGCCAACCGTCCCGCACTTGGGGACAGCCTTGGCACGCTTCCTGCGGTCACTCCTCCCCCGTCTAACGAGACTGTCCTTGCCGGGGCCCTCGATTCCTGATACGACTTCGGCAAGACCGGCGACGCGCCTGGGCCACGTCAAGATAGCGGATTGTGACGAGTTCGTGACCCCCCGGTCGCATCCCGCAGTAAAGAACCCACGTCTCACCTCCCCGACTCAACTCAACCCCGCCCCACCCGCCATCTGGAGCCAAGTCGGGGGGCGCGGGGCGCCGTCCTGAGGACTGACACAGGTCGGCTCGACCGGGCGTACCCACCTTCCGCCGCACCGGTACCCCGCCCGAACAGCCAGATCACCCCTCATGATCGCCGAAAGTGGGGTGGGGGGGGGGGGGGGGGGGGGCCGCCCCCCCCCCAATTCGGCGAGGCTGGAAGAGCCCCCCCCCGCACCGGGGGCCCCCCCCCCCCCCCAAGAAAACTAAAAAAG
>JBQTGW010000121.1:0-7018 GCA_052390495.1 Pseudonocardiales bacterium | reverse complement strand
GCAGATCAGCGGGAAGGTCGTAGTGGCGCAGCGCCTCCCGCAGCGCGTCGATGTCACGGTGGATCTGGTCGTCGCGGTGATCGTCTGTGTAGGGCTGGCCGGTCAGCCGCTCGACCGGCACCTTCAGCGCCCGCGCGACAGCGGCCATGAAGGCAGGGGTGGCGATCCGGTCCCCACACTCGACCTTGCCCAGCAGGCTCAGGGAGACGTTCGCCCGCGCGGCGAGCTGGCGCTGGGTCAGGCCGGCGGCTACACGCAACGTGCGAATGGCCGCTCCGACATGGGAGATCTGTTCCACCACGACATCGCTCCTTAGCCTTGGACCATGCTCTTACTCTGGCGAGACGTGTAACGAAGCCCGCCCGCGCGTCGCTTTGCAGCGTAAGCCGTTGTGCATCAACCGTGAACATTCGCGGTTATCGCCGCGCTCACACTCTCGGAGCGCGCATCCAGAGGAATCACCCCGATCGACCGCCGTGCCGAATCCTCCCCCCTTCGGTACCGGCGGTCCCAGGGCCGTTCGGTCGCTGAGACATCCCCCACCCCAGCGGCCGACCGTCCCTCTTCGTTAGGGGGCCTCTCGGTAGCGGCGCATCGGGACCCGGTCGCTTTCGGCCAGCACGCCCTCGGTGCGCAGCCGGGCGAGTTGTTCGGCGGCGAGGTGCGGGGCGGGGGTGCCGTCGGCGCGCAGCACCCGGTGCCAAGGCAGGTCGTGGCCGTCCTCGGCGAGGATCCGGCCGACCAGCCGGGCCTGGCCCGGTAGCCCGGCGCGGGCGGCGACGTCCCCGTAGGCCAGCACCGTTCCCGGCGGGATGGCGGCCACGACCGATCGGATCCGCTCCAGATGTTCGTCATTCATCGCACAACATTCCTCATTCGTCGCAAAACAATCATCCCCTCCGCGAGCCTCCGGGGTAGCAGCGCATCAGCGTGATTGCATGCGGGCCGTGCCCGTCCTGGTTCGCCCCGCAACGTCGTGCGCCACAGCCTGGGAGCCCGACGCCGACGCCCGCCGGGTGTTGGAGCACAGCGGTGGCCCGTTGCGGGTGCTGGGCGGGCCGGGCACCGGTAAGACCACGCTCATTGCGCACACGGTCGCCGACCGGGTGCTGCGCCGGGGGGTGGATCCCGAGCGGCTGCTGGTCCTGACCTCCAGCCGCCGCGCCGCCACCGAACTGCGGGAACGCATCGTCGAGCAGCTCGCCGCGCACGGCGTCACGCCCACCGTGCGGGAACCTCTGGTGCGCACGGTGCATTCCTACGCCTTCGCGTTGCTGCGCTTGCAGGCGTCCCGCCATGAACTGCCTCCGCCCCGGCTGCTGTCAGGTCCCGAGCAGGACGTGGTGGTCCGTGAGCTGCTGGCGGGTGAGCTGGAGGCAGGGGCGCGCAATTGGCCGCTGCGGCTGCGCCCTGCATTGGGCCTGCCCGCGTTTGCCGCCGAGCTGCGGGATCTGCTGCTGCGCGCCGCGGAACGCGGCCTGGGGCCGGAGGACCTCATCGCGCTGGGCCGGTCCCGCAAGTGCGACGAGTGGGTGGCCGCCGGGCGGTTCTTCCGCACCTACGAGCAGGTGATGCTGCTGCGCGGTTCGGTGGGTACCGTCGCGCCGCAGGCCAGTGCCCCCGCGATGGACGCCGCCGGCCTGGTTTCCGAGGCACTGCTGGTGCTCGACACCGACGCCGATGTGCTGCGCACCGAGCGGCGCCGGGTGCGTCACTTGATCGTCGACGACGTCCAACACCTCGACCCGCAGCAGGCTCGGCTGATCACCCAGCTTGGTGCGGGAGCCGACGAGCTCCTGCTGTTGGGAGACCCCGACCAGACGGTGTTCTCCTTCCGCGGCGCTGACCCCGGCCTGCTCATCACTGGTGGGAGCCCGGTGGTGCGGCTGAGGACCGATTACCGGATGGCCCCGGCGGTGCGGGCTGCGGTATCCCGGCTGGCCACCCGACTGCCTGGCCCCCGTGCCGCCGAGCTACACGGCCCCGGCGCGTCTGGGGGAGCGCCCGACACGCCCGGACAGCAGCCGGACACGCGCGGGGGAGAGCCCGACACGCCCGGGGACGTCGGGATTGAGGTGTTTGGATCTGCGGCGGCGGAGGCGGCGTGGGTGGCTGATCAGTTGCGGCGGGCGCACCTGCTGGAGGGGGTGCCATGGGCGGAGATGGCAGTGGTGGTGCGCTCCACGGGGCGGGCGTTGCCGGCGCTGCGCCGGGCGCTGCTCGCTGCGGGAGTGCCGGTGGCAGTGCCGCGCGAGGAGCTGCCGGTGGCCCGCCACGGCGCGGTACTCCCGCTGCTGGGGGTGCTGCGTTGCGCGGTCGATCCCGGGGCACTTGACGAGGAGACGGCGGTTGCGCTGCTGGCCTCTCCGCTGGGCGGGGCGGATCCGCTCGCGCTGCGCAGGCTGCGCCGCGAGCTGCGCCGCTGCGAGCTCGCCGCCGGGGGCGACCGGACCAGTGCGGCGCTACTGGTCGAAGCGCTCAGCCGGGGCTGCCTTGATGCGTTCGACGAGCTCGACGAGCGCAGCGCAGCACCGGCCCACAGAGTAATAGGCCTGCTCAGCACGGCGGCTCGGGTGGCTGAGAGTGGGGGCCGGGCCGAGGAGGTGCTGTGGCGGGTCTGGCAGGCCAGCGGGCTCGCGCAGCGCTGGGCGGCGGCGGCAGCGCGGCGTGGTCCGGCAGGCGCGCAGGCTGATCGAGACCTCGACGCGGTGGTCGCGCTCTTCGACAGCGCGGCCCGCTACGCCGACCGGCTACCCGGTGCCGACAGCGGCCCAGCGGGAGTGCTCGGTTTCTGTAAGTACATCGCCGAACAGCAGATCCCCGGTGATTCGCTGGCCCCCCGCTCGCCGCAGGGCGAGGCAGTGGCGGTGCTCACCGCGCACGGTGCCGCTGGTCGGGAGTGGGAGCTGGTCGCGGTCCCCGGCGTACAGGAGGGCAGCTGGCCCGACCTGCGGTTGCGTGGGTCGCTGCTCGGCGTCGAGCGGCTGGTCGACACAATCAGAGGCGTCGAATCCGCCACGATGTCCCGCACCGCGCCGTTGCTGGCCGAGGAGCGGCGGCTGCTTCTGGTGGCCCTCAGCCGCGCCCGGCGTCGGCTGCTGGTCAGCGCGGTCCGCGGGGAGGACGAACAGCCCTCGCGCTTCCTCGACGAACTCGTGGCCGACGAACCTGCGGTCGACAAGCTCGGCGCCACCGACGGCCGGGTGCTCCAGCAGGTGGCTCCCTGCAGCCGGGGCCTGAACCTGCCCGAGCTCGTGGCCGAACTGCGCCGGGTGGTCTGCGATCCGGCTCAGGACGACTCGCGACGGCAGCACGCGGCGGCCGGACTGGCCCGGCTGGCCGAGGCCGGGGTGTCTGGTGCGCACCCCGACAGCTGGTACGGGCTGGGGTCGCCGTCCACCGAAGCCCCGTTGCGCGCCGAGGGTGAGTTGGCCAGGGTGTCACCGTCGGTGGTGGAGCTGGTGTCGACCTGCCCGCTGCGCTGGCTGCTCACCCGCCACGGCGGCGAGGACGTCCGGGCGCTGCCCGCGGTGACCGGAACGCTGGTGCACGGGCTGGTCCAGGCGGCCGCCGCGGGCGCCACCGACGAGCAGCTCGAGCACGCGCTGGTCGACGCATGGAGCGGGGTGGACGCGGGCGCGCTCTGGTACTCCCGCGCCGAGCAGGAGCGGGTGCGCCAGATGGTGGCGACGTTTCGCCGCTGGTGGCAGGACAGCCGCGGCGAGCTCACCGAGGTGGCCTGTGAACAGGACGTCGAGATCGAACTCCCGCCGTCCGGCGACGCGGCGGGGATCGTGCTGCGTGGCCGGGTGGACCGGCTGGAGCAGGACAGCCAGGGCCGTCCCGTGATCGTCGACGTGAAAAGCAGCAAGACCCCTATTAGTAAGGAGGCCGCCGCGGAGCATGCGCAGCTGGCCACCTACCAGCTCGCCGCCGCGCATGGTGCCTTCGTCAAGCAAGGCCTGGCCGATGAGCCCGGTGGCGCCCGCATCGTTCAGGTCTCCGCGCGCACGGCCGCGTCGGTGCAGCGCTGCCAGCCCGCGCTGGACGAGCCCGCGTTGGACCATTGGCTGGAGGTCGTGCGGGGCGTTGCCGCGCGCACCGCAGGGCCGGGAGTCGAGGTGATCGAGAACGGTGACTGCCAGCGTTGTCCCTCGCGGATCGCGTGCCCACTGCACGGCTCCGGCCGTCAGGTCACCGAATGACGCCCCGGGCTGTGACATCCAAAGCCGGGACATCCAAAGCCGGGACGACATCCAAAGCCCCGGGTATCGGGCCCACTGAGCTCGCTGTCGCACTGGGGATCCCGGAGCCCACCCCGGAGCAGGCCGATGTCATCGCAGCCGATCCCGCGGAGCCGACCCTCGTGGTCGCGGGTGCCGGATCGGGCAAGACCGAGACCATGGCTGCTCGGGTGGTGTGGCTGGTCGCGAACGGCTACGTGACCCCCGAGGGCGTGCTCGGCCTGACGTTCACCCGCAAAGCCGCCCAGCAGCTCGCCGAGCGGGTTCGGGCCCGGCTGCGTCGGCTGGTCGGCTGCGAGGTGCTGGACCGCCTTGATCCCAGCGGTGAGCGCCGCGCGGCGGTGCTGGCCTGCGAGCCCACCGTGCTGACCTACCACGCCTACGCAGGCAGGCTCGTCGCCGAGCACGGGCTGCGGCTGCCCACTGATCCCGGCGCGCGGTTGTTGACCGAGACCGGTGCGTGGCAGCTTGCGCACCGGGTGACCGCGGGCTGGGAACCCGACCTCGACCTCGAAGGCAAAGTGCCGGACACCGTCACCGGCTGGGTGCTCGGGCTGGCTGGGCAGCTCGCCGAGCACCTGTGCGGACCCGCGGAGCTCCAGGAGTGCACCGAGGCGCTGCTCACTGCGCTGACCACCGCAGCGCCCAGCCCGCGCCAACGCGGACCGCTGCGCGCTGACCTCAAGCCGGTGGTTGCGTGCCAGCGGGCCCGGCTGGCGATCCTGCCCCTGGTGATCCGCTACATCGAGCTCAAACGGCGCGGCGCGGTGCTCGACTTCGGTGACCAGATGAGTATCGCCGCGCTGCTCGCGCAGGATCACCCGGAGGTCGGAGCAGCCGAGCGGGCTCGGTTCGCCGCGGTGCTGCTCGATGAGTACCAGGACACCGGGCACGCCCAGCGGGTGCTGCTGCGTTCGCTGTTCGGTGGTCCGGCCCAATCCGGTCCGGCCCGCTCGAGCCCGGTCCGGATTGGACCGGCACTGTCGGTGACCGCGGTCGGCGATCCCTGTCAGTCGATCTACGGCTGGCGCGGTGCCTCGGCGGCCAACCTGCCCCGCTTCACCACCGACTTCCCCCGCGCCGACGGTACCCCCGCGGCGACCAGGGGACTGCTCACCAGCTTCCGCAATCCGCCCGAAGTACTCGCGGTGGCCAATGCGGTGTCCGGCGCGCTGCGCTGCGTTGAATCGGGTCGGGTCGAGTTGGGTCAGGTGGAGTCGGGCGGCCCACCGGTGCTGGTCGGCGAGTTGCGCCCCCGGGAAGGGGCTGGGCCCGGCGAGGTGCGCTGCGCGCTGCTGCCCGACGTCCGCACCGAGGTCGGCTGGGTGGCTGCCGCGGTCGCGGAGCGCTGGCACGCGGCGGTAGCGGAGCGGGGCGTCCCGCCGACGGCCGCGGTGCTGGTGCGCCGCCGCGCGGACATGGGGCAGTTCGCCGCCGCGTTGCGGGCCCGCGATGTCCCCGTCGAGGTGGTTGGTCTGGGGGGTTTGCTGGATACCCCGGAGGTCCGCGATCTGGTCAGCGTGCTGCGGTTGCTCGTCGACCCGCTGGCGGGCACCGCCGCGGTGCGGCTGCTCACCGGCGCCCGGTGGCGGATCGGCGCGGCCGATCTGGCGGCGCTGTGGCGCCGAGCCCGGGAGCTGACGCTCGATCACCGAACCCCGGTGCGGCCAGGCGCCCCCCCGGAGGAGGTGTTGGCCGCGCTGCCCGGGGAGTTGCCAGCCGAGCACGCCGAACAGGCCGGGCTGGTCGACGCGCTGGACTCGCCCGGGGAGCCGGTCCACTACTCCAAGCCGGGGTATGAGCGGCTGCGGTCGTTGGGCGCCGAGCTCGGTGCGCTGCGCCGCCGGATCATCCAGCCACTGACCGACCTGGTGGCCGACGCCGAGCGGACCTTGCTGCTGGACACCGAGTCGTTGGCCCGTCCGGGTCCGGTGGGCCGAACCCACCTGGACGCGTTCGCCGACGTGGTTGCCGACTTCGCCGCGGTCAACCCGCTGGCAGGCCTGTCTGCCCTGCTCGACTACCTGGCCACCGCCGAGGAAGCCGAGGACGGTCTGGAACCAGGTGAGGTCGAGGTCGCGACCGACCGGGTGCAGATCCTCACGGTGCACGCGGCCAAGGGCTTGGAGTGGGCGGTGGTCGCCGTCCCACACTTGGTGGACGGGGTGTTCCCAGCGGCGAAGAAGAGCTCGTCGTGGCTGCGGACCGTCACCGAGCTGCCGGTATCGCTGCGTGGGGACCGCGCTGATCTGCCCGACTTGACGTTGCCGCGCTGCCCCAACCAGAAGGAGCTCGCCGAGGCGCTCGCTGCGCATGAGGACGCCTTCGAAGCGCGGCGGCTGAAGGAGGAGCGGCGGCTGCTCTACGTCGCGTTGACCCGCGCCGAGCGCACCCTGTTGGTCAGCGGCCACCACTGGGGTGAAGCCGGGCGCACGCCCCGCTCGCCGTCGGACTTCCTGCTTGAGGTCCGCGACGCCGGCGCCGTGATCGATCCACCGGTCATCGAACATTGGGCCCCCCCTCCTGCCGAGGGCGAGCCTAACCCGATGGACAGCTCGACGCGGGAGGCGCGCTGGCCGGCCGATCCCCTCGGCGACCGCCGCGATGGGGTGACGCAGGGAGCCCACCTCGTGCGCTCCGCGCTTGCGGCGCCTGTGAGTGGCGATGGTGGCGATGGTGGGTATTGCGACGCTTTGCCCAAACAAAGGGGGGGGGCGCCCCCAGTTTGTTGGAAAAGTAGCCCAAACCACCCACGCCCCAAACACGTAACCACC
>JBQTGW010000120.1:0-5196 GCA_052390495.1 Pseudonocardiales bacterium | reverse complement strand
CGGGCTCCTGCGGCAGTACCTCCCCACAGGGACCGACCTCTCGGGCCACACCCAAGCCGAACTCGACGCCATCACCGACGAACCCAACAACCGTCCACGTGAGACACTCGGCTGGCTCAAACCAACCGAAGTCCTCAACAAATTCCTGGTCGAGGCTAGTGGTGCACCCAGCACTTGACACCAAGCAGCGTAACGGAGCAACCGCACTTCAGGAGCAGGTTTGACAACATCGGCTTCGGCTGCCCACTCTTCTTCGACGAAGACGAACGCGGCCCCAACACCCCCAGCCTGCGCCTGACCTTGAAGCCGCCGACCAACTCACCCGAAGAGGAAGAGCAAGAACCTCGCCATGACGCCTCCCCATCGCCAGGTGCGAGCCGTCTTCGACGACCACAGCATCACCGTCTACCAGGCATACTCCCCGGCGATCGCCATCCCTGCGGTCGCGGCCAGAACCTTCCTGGGCACGCCTTTCAAGCTCGACCGCATGACCTGGATCAAACCATCATTCCTGTGGATGATGTACCGCTCAGGCTGGGGCACCAAGCCAGGTCAGGAACGCATCCTGTCCATCCAGATCACCCGTGCCGGATTCGAGGAAGCACTCTCCCTCGCCTGCCTCACTCACTTCGACCCGAACCTCTACCCCGACCACGCAGCCTGGGAGAAACACAAACGGGCCAGCCCTGTCCGAGTGCAATGGGACCCCGAACGCACCATCGAACTTGAACCCCTCACCTGGCGCTCACTCCAGATCGGCCTCGGCGGCACCGCCGCACACGACTACGTCAACCACTGGATTACCAACATCACCGACATCACTGAGCACGCCCAAGTGCTACGCCACACTTCGACCCGGTACCCATCACTTCTCCCACCCGAACAGCCCTACCCACTACCAGGCGACATCGCCAGAAACATCGGCGCCAGCATCTAGCCAGATGGGGAGAGCCGATGTCGGACCTGGCCTCAGGGTTCTCGACGGCGATCCAACTGCGCGGCGGCCTGATTCCGTATGACCTCGGCATCGGAACTGAGCAACCGCTTCAGCGCCTTCTCGGCCCCCTCGACCGAGATAGCTCCAAGCGCGCGAACGGCCTTATTTGCCAACGCCCGGTTCTCGTCGAAGTCGAGATACTCAGGCACCCACTGAGCGGCTTCATAGAGCGCATCAACCGCCTCTGGGCTGCGCAGCCGCCCCAACAACGTGACCACGTCCTCGTGCTTGAAATGCCAGTCTTTCGAGGCCAGGGCCACAAGCGACTCCAAGTAGTCATCAGTAACACCAAAAACGTCGGCGACAATGAGTGCCATCTCTACGTCCACCGGGTCCCTCCGGGCAAGGGCATCACGCAGCAGCTTCAGACCCAGGGCCAGCCCGTCGGTCGCCCCCATCTGCCGTAGGAAGTCCGCGGGCGACGTAGTCTCCCCTCCGCCCGGAGTAGCAACCATGGACAGCACCAGCTGTCGCTCTCTCGGTGTCAAGACAGCCTCCGGAAGCCGATGATCCCCTCGTTGAAAATGTCCAAAGCCGTTCCAGATCCGAGGCCGATGTTGATCTGCGACCCCTCGCCCTTGAAGAACGCCGATGTCTTAGCCCATCCCCTCGACACGAGAGGCATGTCCGGGAACCGCGCCGCAGTTGCGGCCGAGGGGTCCCTGACACCAACTCCGACCAGCGCGTCAGTGGTGCCACGCCGGAGGCTGAACTCAACAAGCACCCCATCATACGCCTCCGAGAACTGCCGCGTCGGCGAGATAAACGTTTCCGACGTTGCTGGCAACCGCCCCGTAGCAGTCAACTCGTCAAAATGAGCCGGGCTCATCGCCCGGTAGTAGGTGTCCCCGGTGTTTGCGGCCAACTGCTTGGAGCATGGCGTGAGTCCGAGCGGGTCAAGCCACGCCGTGGGGTTCGGGACATATGCGTGGGAATTAATGCCACCCGCCAGGCCGAGAGGATCTTCGGAGCCGAAGCGTCCGATTTCGGGTAGGTAGTAGCGGTGGAAATTGTAGTGCAGACCGGTTTCGGGGTCGTTGTATTGGCCGGGGAATCGCAGTGGGCAGAGGGTGTTTCGTTGTTCTGGGGTTATGGGAATACCCCAAAGACTGGTGTGCGTCTGCCGTGTGAGATTTCCGTTGGGATCGACGAGTTCGGTGGGGGTGCCGATGAGGTTGGTTATGATAGCGTGGAACTGTTGGTCGATCCAGTCCTGCGGTGCGTCGCGGAGGGGTGTCCGTTCGGTTTGGGTGAGAGGGCGGAAGCTGCCAGGTTCGAAGTTCCAGGTGGTTGTCGAACCGTCGGGGTGGTCGGGTCGGGTGTGGGTTTGTTCGGCGAGGGTCGCGCCGTCCCAGGTGAAGTCGATTTGTTCGAGGACGGTGGTGTCGTCGGGGGTGAGGTGTTGTTTGGCGATGCGTCGGCCGAGTGGGTCATACGAATATCGCCAGCGTTGTCCGTCGGGGATGGTGACGGTGGTGAGGCGGTCGTCGGGGTCCCAGGTGTAGTGCCAAACGCGGGTTTTGCCGGAGAGCGTCTTGTGCCGACGGAGCACGACTCGGCCTTGCGCATCATGTTGGTAGCGGGTGTTGCCGGCTCGGTGGACCAGGGTGCCTGTGTAGTCGCGCTCGCCTTGGGCTTCGTTGAGATCGCTGGTGTCCTGTGGCGCGGTGGGCCAGGTGGCGCGGGTGATGTTGCCCGCAGGGTCGTAGGCGTAGTGCTCGGTCCAGTCGGGCGTGTGGATGGTGGTGACGCGGCCTGCTGGGTCGAGGGTGTAGTGGCGGGTGCCGGTGAGGTGGTCGTCGATGCGAGTGGGGTGTCCGTCGGGCCGGTAGGTGTAGGTGCGTTGTTGGAGCAGGCGTGCTTGGCGGGCTGACTCGGACTGTGCCCGGACGCGGGTAGGTGCGGTGAGGGTTTGGGTCTTGAGTTGGTGGTTGGGAGCCCAGGTTTGGGTGAGGGCGACGCCGGTGTCGAGGTGGCGTTCGATCTCGCGGCCGACGGGGTCGTGGGTGAACCGCAGAGTGTGTCCTGCGGTGTGCAGCACGATTGGCTGACCCTTGGAGTCGTATTCCCAGTTGCTTTCTGCGCCTGATGGGGTCTGGCGGGTGAGGCGGCGGCCGACGGGGTTGTAGGTGTTGGTGAGGGTGCGGCCGTTGCAGGTTTTCGTTGAGTATGCGGCCGAGGGGGTCGCGTTCGATGGTGAGGTCGGCGTCGGGGTTGGTGGCGTGGACGAGGCGCCCGGCAGGGTCGTAGGTGAAGGTAGCGATGGCTTCGCCGGAGCGCTGCTGGGTGATGCTGCCGAGCGGGTCGCGGGTGTAGTGAGTGGTCTGCCCGGCGCCGTTGGTGCGTTCGACGAGTTGTCCGGCGGCGTCGTAGGCGTAGGCGAGGACCCGGCCGTTGTAGTCGGTTTCGCGGACCAGGTTTCCAGCCGGGTCGAAATCGTAGCGCCAGGTCAGGCCTTGCGGGTTGGTGATGGTGCTGAGGCGTAGTTCAGTGTCGTATTCGAAGGTGAGCCGGGCACCGTCGGGGCTGGTGTGGGTGGCGGGCAGGTCGAACGGCGCGTAGCTGAGGCGGGTGGGATGGCCGAGGGCGTCGACATGTTCGACGAGGTTGCCTTCGCCGTCGTAGGTCCAGTATTCGGTGGCATCGTCGGGCAGAGTGCGCCGGGCGAGTTTGCCTTCAAGCGTCCAACTGAGCTGGGTGACTCCGCCGAGAGGATCGGTGACGGCGGTGATGCGACCGAAGGAGTTGCGCTGGTAATGAGTGGTGGCGCCGAGGGGATCGGTGACGGCGATGGGCAGCCCTGCGGGGTTGGTGGTGACTTGTCGGGTGTGGCCGAGGGCGTCGGTGGTCGCGGTGAGGTGGCCGTGCTGGTTGTAGTAGCAGGTGGTGGTGGCCCCGACCGGGTCGGTGATCGCGATCAGGTTGCCACGCTCGTCATAGCGCTGCCGCCAGACCGCCCCATCGGGCTCGGTGACCGCCACCGGTAGTCGTAGATCGTTGTAGGTAGCGATGGTCTGGATGCCGTCGGGGCGGGTGACTGCGGTCAGGTTGCCGACCTGGTCGTAGGTGTAGCGGGTGGTGCGCTCGAGGGGGTCGGTGCGGGCCAGCAGCCGGTCGTAGCGGTCCCACTCCGAGACGGTGGCGTGCCCGAGGGGGTTGATCTGGCGGATGATCTGGCAGGCGTCGTTGAGCTCGAAGCGCGTGACGTAGCCCAGGGAGTTGGTTACTTCTGTGACGGGGTGGTCGGGGTCGTCGTGGTGGTAGGTGAAGCTGGCGTTCAGGCAGCCATCGGATCCCGTGGTGCGTACGCACCGGCTCGCGTCGTCGTAGGTGTAGGCGTACCAGGTGTCGTTGCGGTCGGTCCAGCGGGTGATGCGGCCGTCGGGGTCGTAGTCGAACCGCATGGGCAGGTCGGAGGAGTTGATGGCTTCGGTGAGCCGCCGGGCCTCGTCGTAGCGGTATCGCAGCAGGGTGACCTCGTTGCCGTTGTCGCCGCTGCGCAGCCGCAGTGCGGTGATCAGGCCGTCGTGGGTGTCCACGGTGAGGTGGTAGCCGCCGGAGTGGCGCACCTCGGCCAGCATCCCGTCGGGGTCGTAGCCGAGGTCGATGCGGTGGCCGTGGCGATCAGTGATCGCCACCAGCGGTAGCCGGAAGCTGCCCCCTGGAGACCCTTCGGGGTCGTCGGCGGGGGCGAAGTGCAGGGTGTGCCCGCGTTCCGGGTGCTCGATGGTGTAGCCGCTTTCGGGGGCGCGGGCCAGCGACCAGCGGGGGCCTTCCTCGGGCAGCACCGGGTCCTCGCCGGGGGTGGGGTAGACCAGCAGCATGCCGTCCTCGGCGGCGTAGCAGATGCCCGTGGCGTCGACTTCGAGGCACTGGTCGAGGGTGGAGGCCCAGGACGGGCCGAACCAGCGCCCGACCCGGTAGGACGACAGGTGGGTGCGGCGCAGGACCAGCGGCAGGATGCCGGGCAGCTCGACATCGGTCTGCTGCTGGACCATCTCCCCGGTCGCCACATCCACCGGATCACCTTTCACTACGCGGTTGGCCATCGCGACCGCGTTGGTCCGCACAGTGCTGATGCCGTTGCGGATGGCGCCCGGGTTGCGCAGCCCGCCCAGCACGGTCTTGCCGCTGCGGGCCAGCGCGGCGAGGCTGGTGACGCCGCGGGCGCCGGGGATCAGCCCGAGGGCGTCGAGGGC
>JBQTGW010000119.1:0-22267 GCA_052390495.1 Pseudonocardiales bacterium | reverse complement strand
CGCCACCATCACCCGCTCCGTCCACGCTGTCGACAACTCCTCGCCGGAGCCGCAGCGTAGCTACCCGTGACGATGCCCGAGGCCGAATCGACAAACTCCGCAGAAGCGGGGTCACGGCAGCTGGTCCTTCGTCGACCTGCACGGCCGCTGTACCCCAGGTCGACGTCGGCACTTAGACTGTCGGGTTCTTCGCCGGAGTCGGCCACAAGCCGGGGCCCGGTGGACGGGCCAGGCTGGACATCACCCAGGGAGTCAGTTTCATAATTGGTAGTCGGAGGGTGGATCAATGGCTACTGACCACGGCTGCGAACCCTGGTCATTGGATGCCCTCGCACGGGAGTGGGTAAGCGCTGTCAGCACCACCGCTTACGTGCCGATGTCACCGGCCGACATCCAGCTCTACCTGCGCGACCTCACCGAGCGCCTGGTAGCAGCGCTGTCTGGTCCCTCGGTGGATGCCGCAGCCGCCTTCAACGTCGGGGCACAGCTGGTGGCCGGGGACTTCACCGGCCCGCACAGTTTGTCCCGCACTGTCGAGGTGCTGGCTAGGGTGCTACCCACAACCGCGGAGAATACCGCCGCAGACCTGTCTGGGAACCGGATTATCGAGCTGCTCAGTGCCCTGGTGGCCGGCTACACGTCGGCGCTGCGGGATCGCCTCTTCGACCAGCAAGAGGAAATTCACCAGGCCCTGCTGGTGGCGCACCACGGCGTCGAGCGGGAACTACAGGCCTGCGAGGCAGGGTACCGCGAGGTGTTCGACTCCTCCCCGATGGGCATCGTCATCACCGAGCCCGGCGGGCGGATCGAGCAGACCAACCCGGCGCTCGATCAGATGCTCGGCTACCCCCAGGGCGAGCTGCTCGGCAGCGAGCTGAGCAGTTTGTTCTCATCCGATGACGGCCCCATTCTCCTGGAGCACTACCAGCACCTGCGCAGCGGCCGGGAATCACGGTTCCGGCTTCGATGTCAGTTACGACACAAGGACGGTGGGCCCGCGTGGGTCTACCTGGCCGCCTCAGTCTTGCTCGGTGCCGAGCAGCAGCCCCAGTACTTCGCCACGATGGTCGATGACCTCACGGAGTTACACCTGCTCCAGGAGTGGTCGAGCCACCAAGCGCTGCACGACCCGCAGACCGGTTTGCCGAACCGGCACCACTTCGTCTCCCATCTCGAGCAGGTGCTCGGGCGGCTGGAGCCGTCGGACGTGATCACTCTGCTGCACCTCGACCTGGACGGCTTCTCGGCGATCAACGACGGGTTGGGGCATCGCTTCGGTGACCGGGTACTGGAGATGGTGGCGATCCGGCTGCGGAAAGTGGTCGCCGATCAGTCGGCCATGGTCGCCCGAGTCGGCGGCAACGAGTTCGCGATCCTCATCGAGCCTGGGAATTCGGCGCTCAACGTCAGCTTGTTGGCCGAGGCCATCCACGTCGAGCTCGACGAACCGGTCTACCTGGACGAGATCGGGGTGGTAGTCACCGCAACGATCGGCGTCGTGCAGCGGCGGGTCGGGGGAACAGACCACGCCGAGCTGCTGCGTGCAGCCGGCGCCACGCTGCGTCGGCTGCATAGCAAGGGCAAACGGCAGTGGGCCGTATTCGATGCCGACGCCGACGCCGCTGACCGCGCCGAACTCCGACTGGCCGCGACGATGTCCAGCGCGCTGGAAACCGGAGAGCTGCGAGTGGAGTACCAGCCGGTGGTGACCTTGGAATCTGGCCGGCTGGTGGGTGTCGAAGCGGTACTGAGCTGGCACCACCCGGAGCTGGGTGTGCTGTCCCAAGAGCAATCCACCCAACTCGCGGAGCAGATCGGCATGGTGCATGCGATCGAGCCGTGGATATGCATCGCAGCGGAGCAAGCACTGTCATGGTGGCGCCTTCCGGTGGCGATCAACCTCACCACCTCGCAGGCGCAAGACCCCGACCTGGTAGCGAAGGTCAGTGCCGCGCTGGCCCAGACCGGGCTTCGGCCAGCCGGGCTGGAGCTGCGGATGCCGGTCACGGCGATCCGCACGGACACTGGTGTGCTGGCAGGTGAGGGCGGTGCGTACGCCCAGGACAACCTGATGGTGCTCGCCGAACTGGGGGTCCGTGCCGGGCTGTACGACTTCAACAGCGGCATCGGCGGGCTGCGCTGCGTGGCTGAACTACCGGTGCACGTGGTACGCATCGCCCAGCCGATTGCCCAGCAGGTGATTGATGACCCGTCCCGGATCCTGTCCCAGACGGTGCACGCTGTGATCCATATCGTGCGCGCTGCTGGGATCAACGTCATCGCCCATCCGGTGGTCAGCGCGGAGCAGGCCGGGTGCTGGCAATGGGTGGGCGCGAACTGGGCGGTGGGCACGCTGTTCGGCTCACCGGGCACCCCACAGAACATCGAGCGGCTGCTCGACGCGCAGGCCAACGGGTAGCCGACCGCGTCCGAACGTCTCAGCGGCCCCGGGAATCCAGCACCCCTGCCGCCGTCAGCTCCTCGACGGTGATGAGCGGCCCGGCGCATACCTGATCCAGCAGCTGCGCCTGCACGGGTGCCAGATCCGTGAGTCGGCGCAACACGGCGAGCAGCTCGCGTAGCTCGACGGTGTCCGCGCGGGACCACCGGTCGGCCACGATCCGGTCCAGCGGGCTCGTCACGCGTCCGCCCGGGGCACGTTTCCGGGACGCGAACCATTGCCGCAGCACCGGCTTGCCGCCTACGTCGTATCGCCAGACCGCAGGAGGAACCGGCCGAAATCTGCTGGCGCCGACCAGCAGCACGTCGTCGGACTTGACGTCCGGGTCGTCACTGGTGTGTTCGATCGTGGCCGGCATGTCCTGCGGGGTGTGCGGGATGCCGTTCAGGTTGATCGGACGTTTGCCTGGCGGCAGTGAGATGTCCTCGCTCGGCCGACCTCCGGCGGGATCGGCGCAGCGCTGCCCATAGGTCGACGCCCACACCACCTTGCGTCCGAGCTCGACAGCCCTGGTGAACAGCTCGGCCTCCGCAGTCACCGGCACTCTGACACCAGGGGTTTCCAGCTGAGCGGCGAACCGCGCCGGGTAGCCCGGATGCGAGACGACAGCAGCGACGTAGCAGAGCAGATCCAGTGCGCCCACCGGCACCCCAAGGCGCTGCGACAACGCGGCCAGCAACGTGGCACCGCAGGTGGGCCGCCCTTCGGGGTGGTAAAGGGGCAGGACTCGCCCGCCCTCGCTGCCCTGGAAGCAGTCGGTGTCCGCAAGCAGCGCACTCAGCACAACACAGGGCCCACTCCTGATCACCTTGGAATGCTGCTCGACGAGAAACACCTGCTCGGGATGGCTCGCGGCCAACCAGAGATCCCGGCGCGGGAAGTCGATCACCCGGGGGTCGGCGATCAACCACTTGCGGTCGAAGCTGCGGTGCAATACCCGGCGAAGCGGTGGGTCGACGTCGGTCTCGTCCGCCAAGGCAGGGAGCCGATCACCGTTGGGCCAGTCGCCCGTGGGCAGCGCGGCGAGCCGACTCGTCATGGTGCGGTCGCGGGTGGTCTTCAGCAGCTCCGACTGGGTTGTTGGATTGGGCTCGGCCAAGAGCCGACGCCAGCGCTGCCGCAACACCTCCGGTCGTGCGGAGTACACCCAGGCCCGGTTCGCCTTGACACCCGGCATACGCACCGGGAACAGATCATCCAGCGCGGGGTGTTCGTCCCAGCTCGCCGCACCGGCCGGGGTGAACGGCGCATCCCAGCCGTCGCGGGCGTCCCGCCACCCGGCATCGTCGAGCCCGAGCGCGGCGAGCGCGGCGAACTTCTCGGTCCGTTTACCATGCACGGCGGTGTAGTGGATCCGCGCCGGTTCGGCGGTACCGTCCGGCCCGGCGCGCAGGAAGATGCCGACCGCGAGCGGGTGCTGCACCTTCGGGAAGGTCCGAGTCGCCACGTCGGGCCGCATGCCCTCCGGGCTCAGGTCGATAATCCAGCCCTCATCACAGGTGCGGCGCAGATACCTGCGCATTCCCTTGAATGCCGTGCCGCGCAGGTAGGCGGCCGTGGTCACGAACGCCACTACGCCACGGCCCTGCCCAATGGGGTTATCGAACCCAGGGGAGCTGTCGAAAACCTTCCAGGTGGCCCAGCGCCAGAAATACCAGGCCAGGTTCTTGAGCTTGTACTCATTGCGCCCATTTCCGGGGAGCCGGAAATCGGACATCAACGAGGCATCTTCGGTACGCTGCCGCCCGCCGTAGAAACCGCCGAGTTCCACCCACGACCCGTCGCCGGCTGCGCGTTCGCGGTAAGGCGGGTTGCCGATCACCACCGTGACCGGCAGCTCGGCCTTGATCCGGTCGGCCCACCGCGTCGGTTCCTCGTCGAGGGCATTGGTGAGGTGCAACGACATCCGGTCCGCCGCCGTCAGGTCTACACCGTGGTGGGCCAAGAGCTCGCTGAACCGCAGTTCGCTTACCGCGTACGGCCCCATATGCAGCTCGAACCCCACCAACCGACCGGCCGTGGCGCTGAGCACCTCGCGCGCATTGTCCGAGGCATCAATGCGGCGGGACACGGTATCGAGGACGTGCAGCAGAAAAGTGCCGGTGCCCGCTGCCGGGTCGACGACGCGCACCTCGTCGGAGCCCAGGCCGCGGGCGATGCCGAGCCGGGTGCGCAGCGCGTCATCGGTCAGCCGAACCATCGGCTCGACCAGCTCGACCGGGGTGTAGTAGACACCGGATTCCGGCCGCAGCGCCGGGTCGTACTCGTCGAGGAAATGCTCGTAGAGGTCGCTATCGTCGGCCCGAATACGTTCCCACTCCACCGCACCGATCACCCGCAGCAATGTCTCGAGCGTGGCTGTGAACGGCCCGGCCTGTGCTGCCACGCCACCGAACTGGGCGGTGAGGACGTGCAGTGCCCGGCCCATCAGGGTGTTGCCCTCCGCGATCAGATCGCCGATCTCCTGGTAGCCCAGGTCGTCGAAGTCGATGCCTCGGCTGCGGGCGTAGAGCAGGCCGAACGTCACCGTCTGCGCATAACCGTCAGCGAACTCGCCGTCATCGGCAGTGGGGAACAGCGTCCGGCGCCACTCGGCAGCAAGCCCGCGCAACGGCTCACCCGCGTTCACCGACGCCTGTTCCCGGGCGAGCTGGTCTGCGACCTCGTCGCGGAGCAACCGGCAGATCGGGGCGACCGCCCTGACCAGCGCCCCGACACTGCGGACCGGCGACGGCGCCCACTGCTCCCGCGCGGATCGACCGAAGGTGTCGACGGCCCGCGCCAACCAGCCCGGTGGCTCGTAGCCCACGAGCACTCCCCTCGTCGTCAACAGTGGCGATGGCCATGGTGTCAAGTAGGGTTATCCCCTGGTGTGCCGGGAAGTCTGGTCGGCGGTCTCTGAGCCGTCCCTTCTTCTCGAGGAGCCGCATGAGCACGACGCCCGGACGCTCCACTCCGTATCTGTTCGGGCGGGGTAGCTGGCCAGAGGTCAGCCGGATCGGCGATATTCTGCGCACCGAGACCGTTGGCGGGGCGCTGCTGGTCGCGGCCGCGGTGATCGCGCTGGTCTGGGCGAACTCGCCGTGGGGCGACGCCTACGCCACGTTGAGCGGGCTGCGGGTTGGCCCGGCCGCGCTGCACTTGGACCTGACGCTGGCCAAGTGGGCCGCCGACGGCCTGTTGGCGATCTTCTTCTTCGTCGCCGGTGTGGAGCTCAAACGCGAGTTCGTCGCCGGTGACCTGCGCGACCGGCGACGGGCCGCGCTGCCGATCGCCGCGGCCGTCGGCGGCATGGCCGGTCCCGCGCTCATCTACCTCGCGCTGAACGCTGGCTCCGATGACGGCGCGCTGGCGGGCTGGGCGATCCCGACCGCGACAGATATCGCGTTCGCCCTGGCCGTGCTCGCGGTCATCGGCGCCCACCTGCCCGCGGCGCTGCGTACCTTCCTGCTCACCCTGGCCGTGGTTGACGACCTGCTCGCGATCACGATCATCGCGGTGTTCTACACCAGCTCGCTGCAGCTGCTGCCGCTCGCGCTGGCGCTGATCCCACTGGGTGTGTTCGCGCTGCTGGTGCAGCGCCGGGTGCGATCGTGGTGGTTGTTGCTGCCCCTGGCCGCGGTCACCTGGCTGCTGGTCCACGAATCCGGCGTGCACGCCACCGTGGCCGGAGTGCTGCTCGGGTTGACCGTGCCGGTGCTCCGCCGCGCCGAGGGCCCCGGCCCCGGGCTGGCCGAGCACTTCGAGCACCGCTTCCGGCCCATCTCCGCCGGCGTCGCGGTGCCCGTGTTCGCGTTCTTCGCCGCCGGCGTGTCTATCACCGGCGCGGGCGGGCTCGGTGCAAGCTTGCGTGACTCGGTCACCCTGGGCATCATCGTCGCCCTCGTCGTCGGCAAACTCGTCGGTGTGGTGGGCGCGACCTGGTTCGTGCAGCGGTTCACCCACGCCCAGCTCGCCGAAGGACTGAGCTGGTGGGACGTCCTCGGCCTCGCGCTACTGGCCGGGATCGGATTCACCGTCTCCCTGCTCATCGGCGAACTCGCCTTCGGAGCTGGCAGCGAACGCGACGATCACGTCAAGATCGGCGTCCTGCTCGGCTCGCTGCTGTCCGCATTGCTGGCGACCGTCGTGCTGCGCATCCGCAACCGCTACTACCGCCGCATCTGCGTCGAGGAGGAACGCGACGCCGACGCCGACGGAGTCCCCGACGTCTACCAAGCCCAGCAACACCAAAGCTGAAACGCCTTCACCTGCCCGCCAGACCTGCGGCTGGTGGCCCACGAGCATTCCCTTACCGAACCTTGGTAGTACTGAGGTGCTACTCCGCTGCTAGACTAAGCAGATGGCAGTCAAGAAAATCAGCATCTCACTCGACACCGAGGTCTACGAGCAAGCGAAGCGTGCCGCTGAGACCGAGGGAATCGCGCTGTCGGCGTGGCTGTCCCGGGCCGCGAGCGAAGCCGCCGATCTTGCGGCTGCCCAGACTGCGCTCGCGGAGTACAACAATGTGTACGGCGAGCCGGACGAAGAGGCCATGTCGCAAGCCAGAGCTGAGCTTGACGCTATCGGGTTCTGGAAGCCAGAAACGGCGGCGGAGAGAGAGGCCCGGCTGTCGGCGCTCGCCCGCCTGCGCGGTGAGATACCTGACCAGACCCACCGGCGCGCTGGATGACCAACCGCCCACAGCTGTTGCTCGATGCGGGTGCCCTGATCAGCGCGGAAGCGCATCCGCACGGCAAGGTCATCGCGGAGTGTCAGCTGGCGCTGCTTGCCCGACGCCCAGCCCTACTACCTGCCGTCGTCTTCGCGCAGGTCTGGCGGGCGAGCCCACGGCAGCACGCGCTCTCCAAGATCCGCAAGATGTGCCGGGGTATCGACTTCACCACGAAAACCGCTGATGACGTGGGGCGTCTGCTCGCTCGAAGCGGGACCTCCGATGTGGTCGATGCGGCCGTGGTCATCGCCGCCATCGAACACAATGCCGCCGTACTCACCTCAGACCCCAAGGACCTCGCAAAGCTCGCCAGCGCCGCCGAATACCCGGTCCGCCTGCTCACCGTCTGACAGCCCCACTCAGATGGTGCTGTGCGGCATCCCAGCCTTGGCGAGGACGTTCGCGGCCGTCAGCGGGGCACCGTTGAGTCGTCTAGGCCGAACTTACTTGATCTTGGTTGTCATGGCGGGCTGCTGACCTGGGTGAAACGTTGTCGGTCAGATCGGATACTCGGGTTGTTACTGGCTACTGGAGGGTTACGGGGACGGGGGTGTCAAGCAGTTCGAAGGCGCGGCGTTGGACGGGTGTCGGGGTGGTGATCTTCTCGATTCGCTGTCCACTGAAGTTGATGATTTGGCGGTCCAGGGTGGAGAGGTGGTGGAGCAGGTCTTTGTAGCGGTGGAGTGGTAGTCCGTTGGGGGTGTGCTTGGTGGTGTCTTTGGTGGTGGCCTGTGGTGAGCGTCGTGCGGGGGCGACGGGATCGTCGCGGTCGGGGATGTGCTGGTCGGTGAAGGTCAGTTCGGCGAGGGTGTCGCGCAGGTGCCAGGTGAGGTAGGCGGCGAGCATGCAGATCAGTACGTGGGCGCGGACGCGTTTGTCCAGGTAGTGATGGATGGGCCGCAGATCCAGGTCATCGGCTTTGATGATGCGGAAGTCCCGTTCGACGTATTTGAGGTTCTTGTAGGCGGTGACCGCTTGCGCGGAGTTGAGGGTCTGTTCGGTGACACTGGTGCGGATCACGTAGATGCCGTCGAGGGCGGCCTCGGCGCTGATTTTGTCATCGTTGCGGCGGTAGGTGAAGGTGGTGTCGGTGACCTCTCGGAGGAAGTGCTTGCCGGCCTTGTGTTTACCGATCACTTTTCCGATGCGTTCCCCGATCTTATCGGCGCCGGTCAGTCGTCCCGCTTGTACCGACGCGGCGATCTTGGCCAGGTCTTGTTCGGTCGCGGCCAGCAGTTCCTGGCGTGTGCGGGCGCGCTCGTCGGCCAATGCTGGGTTTCGGCAGCAGATCAGTCGTTCACCCGGATAGTTCGGGTGGGTGATCTGTGCGAGGTTCTGGGTGTCGAACAGGCTCATCTGCAGCGGCCCGTCGTCGCTGGCCAGGGCCGCGATGGTGGGAGCCTTCAACGCGGTGATCCAGTCCATGCCGTCGCACTCGCGCAGGTCCTCGATCCGCGTCGTGGTGATCATTCCACGGTCGCCGACCAGGATGATCTTCTCGATCCCGAACCCGTCGCGCACGCGCGTGACGGCGGTCGTGAAGGAGAGGGCATCGGAGGTGTTACCGGCGAACACCTCGATAGCCACCGGGCGGCCGGCCGGGCAGGTGAGGAGCCCGTACTCGATCTGGGGCCGACCGCGTTTACCGTCCCGGGAATGCCCGAAAGCAGCGAGTTCGCAGTGGCGCCCCTCCACCCATGAGGAGGACAGGTCAAACATCGCGATACCGCCGGCACAGTGCCGCCGGGCCAGCTGCGCCTCGATGTCGGGCTGGGCACCGGCCAACCAGTCCATCGCGGCGTAGACCTCGTCGGTAGAGGCGTCGGCCACACCCAGATCCGCACCCAAGGTGGTGTCGCCTCCCGACCACCAGCGCGCCGTGGAAAGCTTCGACCTTGGCCGGACCGCCCGAGACAAAATCAGTGCATAGGCGATATCCCGTTCACGGCTGGCCGGCCCCAACAGCTTCCTCAGTCCGAGCCGGGTGGCCATCACATGTGCCGCCGCGACATCCCCGTGCGGCACCGATTGTTCAGTGTCGAACGCGACGTCGGCGTCCACCAGCCTCGCGCCCTTCAAGACCTTGCGAAGCGCATCGATCGCCTCGGGCGGAAGCGCCGAAAGGTTCGCCAACGTCTCCTTCCGCGGCCTGCCCGCCTCGTCCCTGAACGACCGGCGCAGCAGATGGCACGGGTAGGCCCGACGCTGTCCGTCAACCGTCGTGTACTGGCGACCGGCGTTGTCGATGTGCATCCTGCCTACAGTGGTTCCCACCAGGACATTCCATCATATCGATCATGCAAAGTCCATCATTTTTACTGGCTACATTTCAGTGTGTCCAAAACCTATCTAGAACCCATCGTCACAGGTAGAGCAGACGATCAGGCCATCAAGATCAAGTAAGCTCGGCTTAGGCACCGTGGGCCTCAATCGTGCCTGTCCAGGGTGGAGGTCGACGACCTAGCGCACCATCAGTCCGAGCAGCGCTGACCAGGAGGCCAAGACATGTCCGCTCTCTGGAGCTTTGAAGGTAATTCTCTCTGGAACCTTGAAGGTAGGGATTCTGCTAGAGTGGCTCACTAGTGGCTCACTGCTGGTGACTACTGAGCTCATGATCAAACTGGAGGCAGGCGATGGTGGTGGCAGGAGGACCAGCCAATGAGGGCAGGTGGCGGGCATCGTGGTGGTTCGTCGGTGTGTCGTACGGAGTGGGCCAGGTATCGCTGGTCGTCTGGCTGATGACACTGGACGACGGTCACCTGATGCTGGCGACCAAGATCGCTAGTATCGTCAGCGCTCACACTGGCGCCTACACGCTGGTGCTGGCTGCGCTCACCCTGTTCCGCCGTCGTTGAGGCAGGAGACGGATGGATGACCGGCGATGCCGATTGGATGCTCAGAGAGGCCAGCCCAACAACATCCCGCAGCCCGACTTGTAGCCGTGTACCCTTGTGCGGCCTATGGGATCTGCGACGAATCGCTGCAACCAGTGTCCGCACCTCTCCTGTCCTCCGTCTAAGCTGTAGCAACACTGGCGTACTCATCGCCCCTGTGAGGGGTCACAACCTGGATCCTTGTAGGTGGGTACAAGATCCGCCTGTGGTTCTCATCGCCCCTTCGAGGGATCACAACAGCAACACAACAGCAAGCTGGCCAGCAGTTAAGAACCACTCCACGGGCCTGGTGTCCTCGGTAGACACACGGGGCCATATCGCCGAGTCGGGGGCGACTTACCTACTCGCCTACATTGTCTCCAGCAGCGCGGCGGCAGCCAGAACCTCAGCAACCCGAACCTGGTCCGCGACTGGGGTTGACGAGGCGATGGTCCTGACCCCCGCCTGATGGGTATTCGCTAGCAGGTCTAGGGTGATGCCGACGCCAGAGAAGGGATAACTAGTACGCATCCGTCTATGACCTCTTGTGACGTCGTCGGGGCTACGAATTCAAGACGATTCAATGTTTTTGTGGAGGCGAAGTGCGTCTGCATGTGGAAGTGCGCACGGCAGCGGAGCAGTTGCCGTGGCGTGAGGTTCTGCGGCCTGGGCGCGGGCTTGCGTACAACTTGCTGACCAGCGCTGATCGAGAGTTGGGCACTCAACTGCACAGCCAGGGGTGGGGCAAGCACCGGATGGGTCCGTTCGGCTACGGGGCTCCGGTGTTCCCTTCGGCTCATCGCCGTCCGGGCGTGTATGCGGTAGGCGGGCAGGGCAGCGTGGAGTTGGGGAGTCCGTTGGCGGCCGTGGTGCAGGCATGGGCGACGAGCCTTACCGCCCAGCGGGTCATCGACTGGGGTGGAGCAGCGTTTCACATCCAAGGTGTGCGCGTCGTGGAACCGCCGTCGTTCACGTCCGGCTATGCCCGGTTGCGCACCACGACTCCGGTGGTGATGAAGGGATCCGGCCGGGACAGGGAAGGCCAGCGCGTGACTCGGCAGGCTTGGTTACTGCCCACCGACTCCGAGTTTCCGGTGTATCTCACTGGAAACCTGCGGCGGAAGGCCGAGACGCTGGGCCTGGACCCCGAAGTGACGCTGGAACGCATCACCTGGGTCGGAACGAAGCGCTCATTCGCGGTGAGCGATGGACTGAAGACAGGCGCGCCCGTCGAGGTGGAACTGCGAGGCGCCCCGGAGACCCTGCAAGCCATGTGGTCCTGGGGCCTCGGGCAGTCCAATTCCGCCGGTTTCGGCTGGGTTTCCGCGTGACAGTGCACGCCGAAACCACAGACACGCAGCGCACTGTGGTGCTCACCCCACATCCGCTGCAGCGGGTCGGTGCCTTCGCCCTCGCCGAACTCGTGGACGTGGATCACCCCGATCAGCTCAAGCCCACGGAGTTCGACAAGGCGACTCTCGTGATGAGCCAGCACTTGCTGAACACGGCGAGCGTGGAGGATACGAAGGAACCGGGCGGGTTCTGGCTGGGGGCGAGCTACCTGCTCTGGCCCAATTCTTCGGGCCTGAACACGACCAACCGGAAGAAACTGTCGCCGCCGCAACGGCGGGAACTCATGACGCAGTGGCGAGCGCTCCCAGATGAGGCCAGCTGGCCGGGGGTCCCCTGCTCGTTGTGCGGCCGGCCCGCCTGCGGTTACTACGGCAAGGTCGATGTCCCACTCGGCGCCAGCACGGCGTACCGCAATACCACACCACCTGATCATGCCGGGTTGGCGTTGTGTTTCGCCTGCCTGAACAGCCTCTACGCGCTGCCCTATGGCTGCCAGCTCGGCGGTGGGCGCGCTGCGGCCCTGCACAGCTGGGACGAGAAGTTCCTGCGGCGATCCGTGAGCATCCAGGTACGCCGCACTCTCCAGGCCGCGGAGCTGGGAGCGGGAACCACCAAGCCGCTTCCCTACTGGCGGGAGACCACCGCGCTGCGGCACCTGCGCAGCTATCCGCACCGGTTGACCGCAGGTGTGCAGCTCATCGTTTTCAGCAACAGCAACAAGGAGCAGGTGCTCGACGACCATGCGATGGACCAGCCGCTGGCCGAATGGCTACGCAGCACGGCGCATGACCCGCAGCGGAAGGTCGGCTACAAATACCTGGTTCGCGCGCACTGGACCAAGGATATTCCTGGAAGCGCCCTGCTCGCCCGTCTTGCGTTTCACAACCCGCGCCAGGTGCTCACCCGAGCCGTCAACTTCCTGCGCAGGGTGTCGGCCGAGTCCTCGGCCGTACCCGGTGAGGTGCCGCACCTGGTTCCACTGTGTTTTTCCTACGCCATCGAGGTATTGCAGGTGAATGATAAGGACATAGGCCGAATCCGACAGCTCGCCGAACACATCGCCGAGGCGCTGGCGCCGCGCCGGGAACGCGGAGTGCTCAAGGCATATGAACACGCGCACCGGGAACCTGCAACGTTGCAGAAGTGGCTGCGTACGTACGCGGTGCACTGGGCACTGTTACCACCCGATGGTCGGACCGAGCCGTTCGTCACCTCCGAGCAGTGGCGGCTGCTGTTCGACTCGGACGGCCGCAGCTGGCTGCACCGGGATCTGCTGTTTATCGCAGTACTCGAACAGCTCAATCAACGCGGGTGGCGAGCCGATGACGTCAAGTCCCGTGACGAGCTCGACGACCTCATTACCGACAACCTCACCGCTGAGGAGAACCAGTGACCTATCTGGTCGGCAAGATCGCTCTCGCGATCACCGCAGGAGCACCGAACAATGGGCGTGGCGAGAACAACGTCGCCATGGTCAAGCAGCTGCGGATCAACCGCGATGCCCACCCCTACGTGTCCGCCCAGGCGTTCCGACGCTGGCTGCGCGATTCGTTGCCGGCCGATGAGCCCCGCTCCGGGGTGACCCGTTCCGGCACCAAGGCGAACCAGCAGGCATACACCGAAGGCCGCCCGGACCGTTACCTGGACGATGACCTCTTCGGCTACATGGTGGCCGTGAGCAAGGCCAACTACCAGCGCGACACCGTACTGGCCACCGGAACGCTCGTTGCGGTGGCACCGCAACGGCCGATCAGAGATTTCGGCACCATGAGTCGCGGCTTCAACGCGGGCGAGAACCCGGTGCTGCACGAGCACGAGCACTACAGCGCCGACCTGGCCGGGGATGTGCTGCTGGATCTGCCCCGGGTGGGCACCTTCGAGATGGGTGGTTCCGGATTGCGGACCGCGCTGCCCACCGAGGCGGCGAAGGAGGCCGAGCAGGCCGGTGCCGAGCAGGTCACCTTCCGTGGCACCGCTGCCCTGCGGATGCCGATCGCGGAGCGACGACGCCGGGTGGCGCTGCTGCTCAGGACCCTCGCCGGGCTGCGTGGCGGCGCCAAGCGGTCGCTGCACTACGGGGACCGGACGCCGGCGTTCGTGCTGTTCGCCCCGGTCAAGGGCGGGATCAACCCGTTCACCCGGGTGTTGCGGGCACAGGCACAGGCAACGGTGTTTGACGACGACGTGCTGCGCGAGGAGTTGGACGCCTGGGCCGACGAACTGGACGGCCCGGTGCTGATCGGCTGGGCGCCCGGCTTCCTGGGCGAGCAGCGGGAAAAGGCACGCACCGAACTGGCCGATCTCATCGAAGCGGGACGGGTCCTCATCGACCATCCCCGAGTCGCCCTGACCCGCCTGGCCGAGCAGGTCGAAAGCGGGGCGCAGGACGCCTGGTTCGAGGACGCCACCGGATGACCGAGGCCCTCGACGTCGAGGTCCGCGCCCCGGTCGTGTCGTTCCGTAACCCGCTCTACGCCGGGGTGCAGATCGGGCTGCCCTGCCCACCGCCAGCCACCGTCGGCGGGATGCTCGCCGCAGCGGCCGGCGGCTGGGAGCAGGTGCCCAGCGACCTGCGGTTCGCGATGACCTTCACCGCCGCAGGCCAGGGCGTCGACCTGGAGACCTACCATCCTTTGGACGCCTCCGGCCGCAAGGCCGACCCGACCCCCAAGGACCGGCCCTTCCTGGCCGAGGTGACCCTGCGGATCTGGCTGTTCGACGACCTCGAACGGTGGGAGCGGGCCCTACGCAGACCGGTGTGGACGCTGCGCCTGAGCCGCAGCCAGGACCTGGCCACCGCCCGCACGCGGCGAGTTCAGCTGGTGCCGCACCAAGCAGGCCGTCAGGGCCATGCCGTGCTACCGGCGCAGCTCACCTCGGCCGGGACGTTGCTGCAACTCCCCACCGCGATCAGTCTCGACCGGTCCCGGACGCAGTGGCATGCCTACCGCTATCACCCCGAGGGAAGCCGGGCCGAGGTGGAGGGAGGCTGGGCAACCGAGGATGGCCAAGCCGTGGCCCTGCTCCCTCCGGTGCACCCCGGCCAGTTCACCGTGGCGAACGCCCCATGAGTCGGCAGTTGTGGGCCAAAAGCCCCCAAGCCCGTCAAACCACCGGTGAGCTGCTCACCACCCACCTGACTGCGGCGTTGGAGGCGATGGACGAACTACAGCAGCGGGTCGGGAAGATCGCCAAGCTGCCGGAGAGATTCTGGACGTGGGGGCGGCTGGCGATCCTGCTGCACGACGCGGGCAAGGTCGCCGACGGCTTTCAGGTAATGGTCGGCAACAGTGCACAAGCCGCCGAGACGTGGGGAGAGCGCCACGAGGTCTACTCCCTGGGTTTCGTAGCTCGCGTGCTCGCGGATTCGGACTCGAATGACCGGCTGTGGGTAGGCACCGGCGTCGCCAGCCACCACAGAGCGTTCACCGGTGACACTCACAGCAAGATCCCCCTCTTCACCACCTACAACGTGGAGTTGGCCGCGTTTGCGCACCGCTTCGGTGCCGCCGACTCGGACGCCGTCGACGAGCTACAGGACTGGCTGACCAGAAAAGCTCAGGCCCACGGCCTGCTCCCGGGGATCGGCGGCCCATCCCGGCAGGACAACGGGGTGGGCCACGACGCATACCAGCTCTTCGAGGAACTGCGCGAACGGTGGGCAGCGCCATTGCGGGTTGCGGACAGGGCGGACGGGTTGACTGCGGTGCTGCTGCAAGGAGCGGTCACCCTCGCCGATCACGTGTCCTCGGCGCACAGCCCGCTCTGCACCGATCACCCGCTCACCACGGCATACCCCGAGCGGCTGCGGGCGCGGCTTCGCAAACGCCACGCAGAGCTGCGTCCCCATCAAGTCCGAGCCGCCGCCGTTGACGGTCATCTGCTGCTGCGCGCACCCACCGGCTCGGGTAAGACCGAGGCGTCGCTGCTCTGGGCGTTGACCCAAATCGAGGATCTGCGCCACCGCATCGGCTGCACACCTCGGCTGTTCTACGTCCTGCCCTATCTGGCCTCGATCAACGCCATGGCCAACCGGCTGGGCACCGAACTCGGCACGGCCGACATCGGGGTGGCGCACTCCCGGGCGGCCTCCTACCACCTGGACCGCGCCTTGCAGGACGACTGCGTCCCGCAGGGAGCCGCCGCGCACAAGGCCGTGTCCCGGGCGGCGGCGACCCGGTTGTTCCGCGAGCTGGCTCGGGTCGGCACGCCCTACCAGCTGTTGCGGGGCGCGCTGGCCGGACCCGCGCACAGCGGAATTCTCATCGACGCCGCCAACTCCGTCTTCATCCTGGACGAGCTGCACGCCTACGACCCTCGTCGGCTCGGCATGATCCTGGCGATGCTGCGGCTGTGGGAGGACCTCGGCGGACGGATCGCGGTGCTGTCGGCCACCCTGCCCGACGCCTTGGCGGATCTGCTGGATACAACCCTGAAAACGCCCTGCGAGCGGGTCGCCCTGTCCGGATCCTGGCCACAGCGCCACTGCATCACGGTCCGGCCTACCCACCTGACCGAGCCGACGACCATTGCGGAGATCACTGAGGAGCTGCGGGCCGGGCAGGCGGTGCTCGTCGTGGCCAACAACGTCGCCCACGCCCGTGCCCTGCACGAGGAGCTCGCCCCGACGGCGACCGAGCTGCACGGACCGGAGGCGGCGCTGCTGCTGCATTCCCGGTTCCGCCGCAAGGACCGGTCCACGATCGAGGCGGCCATCCAGGCCCGTTTCGGCACCCGGCACCCCCGTCACCCCGGGCTGCTCGTGGCCACCCAGGTCGTAGAGGTCTCCCTCGACGTCGACTTTGATGTGCTGCACACCAGCGGCGCTCCGCTCGACGCGCTGCTGCAGCGCTTCGGTCGGGTTAATCGCCTCGGTGCTCGCCCCCCAGCCCCAGTCGTTGTCTACCCGCCCGACTACCGGCCGCGCCGTGGCGGTGGTCCGGCCGAGTACGCCGATGGCGTCTACGACGCCGAGCCGACCCGACTCGCCATGGAGCTGTTGACCAGGCATGACGGGCACGTCATCGACGAACGCGACACCCTCGGCTGGCTCAACGAGATCTACGACGGCGACTGGGGAACCGAGTGGTGCCAAGCGGTCGAGCAGGCCCGCGACAGGTTCAGCAAGGCGTTCCTCGGTTTCGACTATCCCTTCGACGATCGCAGCCAGCTGGCCGAGGAATTCGACAAGCAGTTTGATGGTACTGAGGCGGTACTCGCCCAAGACCACCAGGAGTACGCCGATCGACTGCTGTCGGAGCACGGTCCCGCAGGTCGCCTGCTGGCCGAGGAACTGCTCATTCCCCTGCCGCATTACCTGCGCTGCCGCTGGGATAAAAAGCTGAAGGTTCACGTATTCGACGCCGAATACGACCCCCACTACGGCCTCGGCGCGCCCCGCGATCCCGTAGGAAGCCGCTACGAAGCCGGGGAGGTGCTGTGATCAGCGCGGACGACGTGGGTGGCGTGCACGTCAAATACCTGTACCACTGCCCGCGGCAGCTGTGGCTGTTCGCCCGCGGCCTGCGCCCGGAACGGCTCAGCTCGCTGGTACAACTCGGCGAAGCCGTGCACGACACGACCTACACCCGGCAGGCCCCGGTCGATCTCGGCGCGGCACGCATAGATTTCATCGACGGTCAAACCTGGGTGCACGAGGTGAAGTCCTCGGCCAAATCCACTGAGGCCGACCGAGCCCAGACCATCCACTATTGTCACCGGCTCACCGAGGTAGGCGTGCCGGTACGCGGTGGAATCCTGCACTACCCGTCGACTCGTCGCACCGTCACCATTCCCTACGGCACCGACGAGGCGGCCCGCGCTGGAGCAGATATCGACACCGTGCTCCGGACCGTCGCCCTGGAGTCCGCACCGCCGAAACTCGCCCGTTCCCGCTGCCGGGGTTGCAGCTATCTCGACTACTGCTGGGTGGAGTGAATGCCCGAAGCATCCCGTACCTACTGGCTCACCACTGCCTGCCGCATCCGGCGCAAGGACCAGTCGCTTGTGATCGAACGTGAAGGTCACCCGGACCGGCACATCCCCGTCACCGATGTGCGGGACATCGTCGCAAGCGACAACGTCGACGTGAACACGGCCGTGATGGCGCTGCTGAACCGCCACGGCATCGACGTCCACCTACTCAGCCACTACGGCGACTACGCCGGTTCGCTGCTGGGCGCGCAGACGAGCACCTCCGGTGACACCGTCGTCGCTCAGGTCCGTCTCGCCGCCGACGACGAACAACGCATGGTGATCGCCCGCCAATTGGTCACCTCCTGCGCCTTCAACGTCCGCCGAGTCGTGGACCGCACCCTGCTCGAGCGTTCCTACCGGGTGCTCGAAGCCAGCGCGGCGTCGGCCACCGGCCGCGACCAGCTCATGGGCGCCGAGGGCACCTTCCGTCGATCGGCCTGGGAGCTGATGGACACCAAGCTGCCCGACTGGCTGCAATTACACGGCCGCAGCCGCCGACCGCCACGCAACGCCGGCAACGCCTTCATCAGCTACGTCAACGGCATCGTCTACGCACGGGTCCTCACCGCGCTGCGGCTCACACCTCTACACACCGGCATCGGTTTCCTGCACAGCACCATGGAACGTCACCGGCACACCCTCGCCCTAGATCTCGCCGAGGTCTTCAAGCCACTGTTCGCCGACCGCCTGCTGCTGCGACTGGCCGCCCGTCGGCAGCTTGAGCCCCGGCACTTCGAGACCACCTCGAACCAGGCATCCCTCAGCGAGGAGGGCAGAAAACTGGTCGTGCAGACCGTCCGAGACGACCTCGCCACCACCGTCCAACACCGCCAGCTACAGCGACCCGTCGCTTACGACGAACTGATCTACCTCGAAGCCCTCCGGCTCACCCGCACATGCCTGGAAGGTGTGCCCTACAAGGCGTTCCGGATCTGGTGGTGACCCGTGTACGTCATCGTCGTGTACGACACCGCCGCCGAACGCAACCCTGGCGTGCTCAAGACCTGCCGACAATACCTGCATCACATCCAGCGCAGCGTCTTCGAAGGCCACCTCAGCCCCGCTCAGATGAAACGGTTCCACGCGGCCATGGAAATCAAGATCGACTCTAGCTACGACCGAGTCCTGGTCTATACCTTCCCACCTGGAGCCCACCCCGAACGCCACAGCTGGGGCGCCCGAGACAGCCAGCCCGACGACATCCTCTGACCGGCGCGACACGCCGACAGTTGCAGCGAACCACAGGCGTGTCGCGCACAACCGGCGGATCGCTGCAAAAACCAACATCAACACCCCCCGCTTGCGCCCCCTGACCTGCACCGTTACCGTGGGGTCCTCATTGCCCCTACGAGGGATAGCAACGTTGCGATTGTTACCTGCAGCCACCACCCGAGGGTGGTGTCCTCATTGCCCCTACGAGGGATAGCAACCGATGATCTGCTGCGGCGTCGCCTCCGCCGCCCGCGTCCTCATTGCCCCTACGAGGGATAGCAACGCGTTGCCGATGTCGTGCTCCCCGTACGCGGACGCGAGTCCTCATTGCCCCTACGAGGGATAGCAACTCTCCCTGGCCACCCGGCCGCACGGCGTGGTGCCCAGTCCTCATTGCCCCTACGAGGGATAGCAACGCGACGAGCCGGTCCAGGGTCGCCAGCGCCACCGGGGTCCTCATTGCCCCTACGAGGGATAGCAACGAGGGTGGCCCTGTGTGGTGAGGTCCGCCGCCGCTGGCGTCCTCATTGCCCCTACGAGGGATAGCAACTCTATTACGCGGAAGTGCGAGCCGCCACAGAGGAGGAGTCCTCATTGCCCCTACGAGGGATAGCAACCGGTGATTTTGAGCTGAAATTTGTAAGTGGTGGAGTCCTCATTGCCCCTACGAGGGATAGCAACGAGACCTTTCTGCGCCTGATCGCCTCGGTTGAGCGTCCTCATTGCCCCTACGAGGGATAGCAACCCCAGATAATGCGGGCCGCGCAGCCCCGCATTCTGGTCCTCATTGCCCCTACGAGGGATAGCAACCCCTGGGAGGGCGGTCTTACGTAAGACTTCTCCCCGGTCCTCATTGCCCCTACGAGGGATAGCAACCCGGGATCAACGCCCGGACCCGGATCACCTTCCCCGGTCCTCATTGCCCCTACGAGGGATAGCAACCTGACCGGCCTGGCGGGCAGGACGGTGCCGACCGGCAGTCCTCATTGCCCCTACGAGGGATAGCAACATCCTGGCCATGGTGACCAAGGCGCCTTCGACCTCAGGTCCTCATTGCCCCTACGAGGGATAGCAACGTTAGCATTGCTTCGATTCTCGGGGCAGGTCTCGGCTGTCCTCATTGCCCCTACGAGGGATAGCAACACGGCATTAGTACCGAGCTGTCGGAACGGATTTCCGGTCCTCATTGCCCCTACGAGGGATAGCAACCGGTAGCGGCGGCATTACCCGCGGTCGTTGCCTCTAGTCCTCATTGCCCCTACGAGGGATAGCAACTCAGCTGCTTTGAGCTGCCCCGAACCGAGGAAGGGGTCCTCATTGCCCCTACGAGGGATAGCAACGGCTGGCCGCCGCCGTGGTGGCGATCGGCGGCCTGGGTCCTCATTGCCCCTACGAGGGATAGCAACGTCGCGCACGGTGAGGTACGCCTTCTGGGGGGTTCCCGTCCTCATTGCCCCTACGAGGGATAGCAACCGTATCCGTGGCGATCAATGAACGCCACGGCGACCTCGTCCTCATTGCCCCTACGAGGGATAGCAACCGGCCGCCTCCGCCACGCGGGAGGCCACCCACCCGTGTCCTCATTGCCCCTACGAGGGATAGCAACGGTCTTGATAGGCATCACGCAGCCACGACCCGGTAAATGCGTCCTCATTGCCCCTACGAGGGATAGCAACCCCCTGCCCCGCCGCCCGGAGCTCACGGGCCGGACGCCGGTCCTCATTGCCCCTACGAGGGATAGCAACTCGGATCCGGACTCGACCGGCCGCAGATGCGGCCGAGGTCCTCATTGCCCCTACGAGGGATAGCAACGTGGCGCGGTGGGCGCGGGAGGCGGCCGGCGGCCAGTCCTCATTGCCCCTACGAGGGATAGCAACAATATCTCCGACAGCTCTTTAGTTTCATCCGGATCGTGTCCTCATTGCCCCTACGAGGGATAGCAACGGCTCACGTATTCTGCGTTGTCTTGCACTCCGCACCTGTCCTCATTGCCCCTACGAGGGATAGCAACACCCACCAGCCCGGCTTCCGCGCCGCCTCGGCGCGACGGTCCTCATTGCCCCTACGAGGGATAGCAACTAATCGTAGCTCATTTCCTGCTCCTCTCAGCTGTCCCATGTCCTCATTGCCCCTACGAGGGATAGCAACGCGCGAAACGGGACTTCGCCCGCCAGCCGGCGGGAAGTCCTCATTGCCCCTACGAGGGATAGCAACTTTCATACGCCATGAGACTGGGTTATGGGTGACGTGTCCTCATTGCCCCTACGAGGGATAGCAACGGGCCAGTTTCGGACTGCTGCCACTTGGCGACTTGTCCTCATTGCCCCTACGAGGGATAGCAACGATTCCCGGTGCTTCAGCCAGTGCGTAGGGCGATCGTCCTCATTGCCCCTACGAGGGATAGCAACACGAATATTGCCGTTTGCAGCCTGCTGAGTTCAATAGTCCTCATTGCCCCTACGAGGGATAGCAACCGTACTTTGTTGTGCATTCAGAGCACACCAGCAATGTCCTCATTGCCCCTACGAGGGATAGCAACAACTTCGGTGGTGGTCAGGCCACTCTCGCGGCAAAGGTCCTCATTGCCCCTACGAGGGATAGCAACAGCTACTCGGAACCTCAGTACCCTCTGTGTGTCCCTGAGTCCTCATTGCCCCTACGAGGGATAGCAACTGGTGCAGGAACTTACATGCGCCTTCAGGCAAGCCGCCGTCCTCATTGCCCCTACGAGGGATAGCAACCCGGTGCCGCGGTGGGCGGGGCGCTGGCGGTGGGCAGTCCTCATTGCCCCTACGAGGGATAGCAACGGGACCGGCTTCACCCGGCTCGGCTTGAGCCACCAGATGTCCTCATTGCCCCTACGAGGGATAGCAACAAGACGAGAATCTACTTAGAGCAATCGGTACCGTCGTCCTCATTGCCCCTACGAGGGATAGCAACAGTACAGCGGCTGACCCCGAGTAGGGGCGAGACCATGTCCTCATTGCCCCTACGAGGGATAGCAACGGCGCGCTCGCCAGGGGCCATCCGGGTGTCTGTCACCAGGTCCTCATTGCCCCTACGAGGGATAGCAACCCCGGCGCCCAGGTGGCCGATTCGCCGGCCGGGGCGGTCCTCATTGCCCCTACGAGGGATAGCAACGGGTAGCCGTGCCGCTTGAGGTCGGCCAGCAGCGCGGTGTCCTCATTGCCCCTACGAGGGATAGCAACAGGTCGAACAGCACCGCAGCGAGGCTCCTCCCGCCGGTCCTCATTGCCCCTACGAGGGATAGCAACGTGACAACGGTGTCAGCGTGCAGGTGACGAACCCGCAGGTCCTCATTGCCCCCTACGAGGGATAGCAACGTGGCGTTGAGGATGCCGCGAAACTCCGACAGCTCACGGTCCTCATTGCCCCTACGAGGGATAGCAACATGATTTGGATGACCTGATTGAGGAAGAGACCCCCGATAGTCCTCATTGCCCCTACGAGGGATAGCAACCCGTGTGGCCTGATACTTTCTGGATATGGTGGGCGGTTTCAAGCGGTCATAGCGACACCCAAAACCCGGCTTGACCTGGGGCGGGCGCCCCATCGGGCCTGCTCAGGGGCAGGTGGACACCTGCCCGATCCGCCAACCAGCGTACGGGCGCCCGCCCCAGGTCAAGCCGGGTGTCGCTATGACCGCTTGAGCCCAAG
>JBQTGW010000118.1:0-26438 GCA_052390495.1 Pseudonocardiales bacterium | reverse complement strand
GTGGCGCAATTGTCGCAGCGCACCGTGCGAGTGGACTCCTCAATGAAGTATGAGCACACGACCACATTGTCCTGCCCATCGTTGGAGCCTGGCACCACTCCGTACCACAGGTTGTCAATATCCGGTTCTCGCCTCATCCCCTCGTAGGGATCTTCGTAGCGTGTCACGACCCAGGTCCTGACAATGCGCCGAAGCTCACTGCTCGGGGAACAGATGTCAATCCAGATATTGAGAGTTTCAGGAAACCTTTCGAGCTTCCAGGGTGTGCCCCCCGGGTGGGTCACCTATCACCGAGCCCCGACTCGATCCGGTCGAGCTCAACGACGAGTTCCTCGCGGCTGAGTGGCCGACCCGGCGCAACCGATGGCCTGACACTCTCCCGGACCCACCCCGACAGCACCGCTTCGCCCTGCACGCCTAGTTCCTCACCTTCAGTACTGGCGTTGCCACGGAAATATGCAGTGATCCATTCGCGCTTGATGACGGCGCGGCCTCCCGGGTTCCGTCCCTGGTTAGCGGTCAGCCACGGGTCCTCGCCGTGGCTGAGTACCTCCAGGTCTTTCCCGGTCAGCGCCCCGTACCGGCTCAGCGTGTAGCCGACCGTGTTCAGCTCACGCTCGCCGAGCGACTGGGGTGGCGGTGGTGGCGCGTCGTACTTCTCGTGTGCCCATAGATCAGCCACCACTGGCCCCATGTCCCAGGCCTCGATCGGCTCAGTGAACAGGGGCTCGCCGAAGACGGCCAAGTGGTGGGCCTGGCAGTAGTACAGGAGCTTGTGCAGCTTCTTCGTCAGCAGCCCCGGGCAGCGGGTCCGGAGCTCGGCCGCGATGTCGTGAGCTGAGGCAGGCACCGCGTGATGGTATGGCACCCCACGTTGATGTTGTGGGAGGGCGCGGGGGTGGTGTGTTTCGAACATGAGTTCGATTATGCCCCTGTTTAGGGGCGTCGACCAAGGGTATTGAGTCGCCGAGATCGAAAAGATTATCCAAGGCTGGTGTCCTGTCGGGGGTTCCGGTATCCGCGTCACTCATGGTGTTCACCGTTTCCCCCGGTGGGCATGATCGAGCATGGACCCACCCAGGCGCAGCTCCTGCGGTGGCCAGGCGGCGGGCAGTGCCAGGTCCGGCAGCCACCCCAGCCGCCAGGTCGCGGTCCCGTCCTCGACGACCGGCGCCCCGACGGTGAACGGCTTGCGTTGGGCCGTGTGGTCGGCGTCGGACGGCTCCAGGAGCCGACCTGCCGCGGCGTGCAGATGCACCGGGTACGGCGACGTCTCGGGCTCGGTCAGGCGCAGGATGAGCAGCGTGGGCATGTCAACTCCTCGGGTCGACCGCGATGGCCATGCGCGCCAGGGAGCGGCAGGCGATGACCCGCCCGGCCGCATCCCTTACGAGGTCATAGGGCACCAGCAGATCAGTCCGATCGGGGCGGGCCTCGGCGATCACGCGGCTGACGACGAACAGGGTGTCCGGAGCAGGTTCCGGCAGATCGACTGCGGAGCCGCCGATTACCCGCACGGTGGGCACGGGCAATCCCTCGACGAACACGGGCTCGGTCACCTCTTGGGTTTCCTCGACTTGAAGCGTGCAGCCGGGCTCGGATGGCAGGTGCACGGACCCGGCATCGGTAATGATCGTCACCGGGTGGGGCGTGAGGTTGTGCAGCTTCATGGAGCTACGCCGGCGCCAGCTCGACCGAAGCCAACCTGACCAACCGCTGCTCGAAGACCGCCATCGAGCCGTGGGAATCCGTGGCGGCGTACTCCACGGACTCCAGCACCGCGCGGTGCCGGGGCGAGCTTCCCGGTACGCAGGGATACAGCGCCCGCCCGACTCGCGCCTCTGACCACCGGGAGAAGCCCCCGGATCCGACGCCGTCGGGTAGGCCCCACAGCACGGCCCGCTGTGCCAGCCGCGCGCTGAACTCCTGCGACCCGGTAGGCGGTCCAGGCAGCGCAGCGCCGGACTCGGCAAGCCACACCGCCCGGCCCGAATCGCCGTCGGCCAGCCACCGCAGTTCGGTGGTCTCGTCGAACGCGGTGAGCTGGAAGGTGCTTGCAGGCAGCGGCCACGGCGCCTGCTGTGCGGTGCGCAGCTCTCCTGCTGCCAAGACGGCGACGGTGAAGGCCGTGGGAGTAGCGACGAAGACCACGTGCTCGCCCGCCAATGTGGCGAGCGCCGTGGCGGCGTCGCACCGCCGGGCGTGCCATGCCAAGGCTCCGGCGTCCCGCGCGGCGTCGGTCATGCTGCCTCCTTACTGTCGATCCACTTCTGCCACGCGATCCGGAGTGCGTCGAAGTCGGCACTGCGCAGGTCCGGCGCTCCGGCAACATCGACGTCCAAGCCTGCGCCCCGAAGCCGGATGCGAGTCACCTCGACGGCACCGAGGCCCCGATGGGTGCGGGCACCCAACGGCACCCGTCCGTCGGCGAGTTCGCGGATCACGACCAGCAGCAGCATGGCCACCGCGTCGCGAACGGACAGTGGCAGCATCCCACGGTCCAGCACCAGCCTGATCGGCTCGAATTCGAAACCGTGCGGCTCGTACTCGCTGAACAGCTGGCCCTCGCTCGCTCCACCGGTCCACCGGTCCACCGCGACGTGCTCGGTGCGGATTAGTGCGGCGTCACCGTCCGCCGCTACCCGGCGGGGTGGGTGGTCGGTGTCGGCGGCTGTGGCGACGGCCCAGTCAGCGGCCGCGATCGTGGTGGTGCTGGGGCAGTCCGGTACCAGCAACGCCGAGGAGGGGGAGTCGTGCTCGTCCCGGGCGAGCCCGAACAACAGGGCGGCCAATGGCGTCGAGGTCAACTGGTCGGCGAACTCGTCCGGGGTATCGGACTGCCGAACCGTCCGGCACACCAGCTCCGCACGGCTGCGCAGCCCCCCGGCGAGCGCCGTCCCGGGCAGCACCAAACGCAACCTCCCTGGCCGGCTGGGATGCGGTTCCAGCAGCGGATGCAAGGCGAGCGTCGGTACCGCGCCCGCGACGCCCACCGCGAGCGGGCCGTCCGGCCGCCAGCGGATCTCGACGTCGAGCAGGTCACGGTCGGTGGGGCTGGTTGCGGGCAGCGTCACGGACCGGGGGGTGCGCCGGGTCCGCCAGAACGACGATGCCGAGTCGTAGCGCACTTCCCTGGCAGTGATGTCGTCCTCGTCAGCGGACATCAGCCCCAGGCCCCGGCTGGTCCGGGCGCCGAGCCGCAGACCCGTGCTCAGCACCGAGCTGATTCGGCCGAGCAATCGGAGGTCCGCAGCCTCGCTCGTCGCGTCGGAGTGCACGTCGATCTCGATACGAGCCCACGAGCCAGCCGGAACGATCTCGCGGCCGAAGAACAAGCCATCCACGGCACTGCCGAATGCGCGGTCGATGGCCACCCCGTCCCGGCGGCCCGGATCGGGCGGTGTCGTCAGGTCCCTGCCTGCCCAGAGCGCCGCGTCACGAACGATCACTCGGGACGCTCCGAGACCGTCGACGTCCGCGGCGCCCCAGGTCTCACGACGGCTGTCGGCCTCGTCGAGCGCCGCGCGCAGTGCTCCGGTGATCGAGGTACCGGGAAGGTAGAGGTTGCCCCGGCCGTCCCGGGCCAACGCCGCGTCCGCGCCCGCATGCTCCGCGGCACCGCCGACGTGCAGCGGCGAACGCAGACACACCAGCGCTTGCAGCCTGCGTACTGCGGTCACCTCACGCGCCATCGCTGTTCCTCTCTCCTTCGCCCCCGGCGGTGGCTCCACCGGCGGTCAAGTGGGCGACCAGCCTCGCTCGCGCCCAGGGTTCGAGCTCCGCAAGCCGATCTGCAGCCGGAATGCCGAGCCGCTCCCACACCGCATCCGGCGCCAACAGCTTGGACAACGCCTGTTCGGCTTCGCGTGACCAGCGCCGGTCCCGGGTGCGCGCACGCCGGATGGAGGACAGCAACCGCTCGGCGGCGGAAGACGGGTCTTGCGCGACGGCGATCCGATTCACCGCGTTGCGCACGTTGCCCAGTTGCGCGGGCGGCAGTTCCGCCAAGGCACCCAGCTGGTCCCGGGGTAAGGTCGTGGCCCGGTGCTCGACCTCGCGGCGCAGTGCCTCCCGTTTGAGCTGCTCGATGAGTGCCCGCTCGGCATCGGTTAGCGCCGCGACTGCCGCTGCTGCCACGTCCTCATCGCCGGACCCGGGGTGGCTGCGGATCAGGCTCGGGGCGTCGAGCAGCGGGTCGTTCACCGCGAGCATCCCGAAGCCCTCCGCGCGGCGCTCACCCAGGCCCTGCTCGGCCAGCTCGGTCAGCACGGCCGAGGTGAAGTCCTTCCCGTCGGTGCGCTGTACCAGCACGGTGCTTCCCGCTGCGACCACCACCAAGGTGGGCCGCGGCCGGGTCCACTTCGTCTGCCAGCCCTCTGCTCTGGCGAAGGCGACGGCGTCCGCCCTGCACCCTTCGGGCACGTCGGCCAGCCGCAGCGGCGTGCCGAGCCGGTCGCCGACCGCCGCCACCAGCTGGTCCACCGTGCACACCGGGGCCAGCCGGTCATCGAGCACGACAGCGTCGGTGCGGAACCAGAGGCAGGCCTGGCGGGCGCCCGGCACCGGACGATTTGCCGGGGTGACCACGGTGGCGGTGACGTCGACTCGTCCGTACTCGTCCTTTTTCGATCCCCCGAGCCGCCACCGCCCGGTCAGCGCGCTGGCCACCTGCTCGGCGGCGTCGGCCGGAACCCGCAGCCGCACGGTTCCGCGAAGCCGGGAGTCGGCGGGAATGACTTCGTAGCTGTACAGCCCACCGACTTCCTCGGTTGGCCGCTGCACGGGATCGTGGATGGTGTTGTGCACCCGGACTTCAAGCTCGGGCTTACCAGCGTCGATGGTCGGTCCGTGGCCGGCACCCAGCCACAGGTCTCGTATCGGCTTCGCCGTGATCTCCTTCGGTGCGGGCTGGCGTAGCTGATTCCACAGCTGCTGTCCCACCGGCCGACCCTTGGGCTGGACGAGGCACCGCGGTGCCGGTCGCCCGGCGACGCTGCCGATCTCGGGGTGCAACGGGTCGCACTCGAGGCCGCCGGAACGCACCAGCAGCTCGACGTCGATGCCGGCCGCGCGGGCCCGCGCGATGATCACCGGCAGGACCCGGGCTCCCGGCACCACGGCTGTTCCCCGAACAGTGCCTTCGGTCACGGCCGTCGCGGAGAGCACCGGATCGATGCAGCGGACCTGGAACTCGATCGTCGTCCACGCACTGCTGGTAGCCACGGCGGTGCCAGTCGCACTCGCAGACTCGGCGGGCGGCGCGGCGGGCCGCGGTGGCTGCTCAGCCGCGAGCGCGGCCAGTACCGGCGCGGGCAGGGCAGATAGTTCGAGGGTGCACCGGCCGAGCCCCCGCCGCCGGTCGCCACCCAGCTCGGTGACCTGCTCGGCGCCGAGGGCCAGCAGCAGCCACGCCGTGGCGCGCTGCGCGTCGTCCCACCCGTCGTCGGCCAGCTCCAGTGGGGCCCGGAGCTCAAGGCCCCCGCGGACTACCTCGACCATCCGCAGGTAGTCGGTCTTCGCCTGTTTCGTCACTGGATCCAAAGCGACGCCGGGGCGCACCGAATACAGGCTGCGCACCCAGTTCGGCCGATCTTGCAACGCGCCGACAAGTGCCTCGCCGAGGGTGGCGGTGCGCAGGGACAGCGCCGCAGGCACGGGCACCCGGTCGTGGCGGCCGTCCCGCCCGGGTTGGCTACCGAACAGCAGGTCCACCCAGGCGCGCCACCCGTCGGCGTCGGTGCCCCGGTCGAGCGCGGCGGCGACCCGTTCGCAACCATCGCGCATCATGCCGGTGACCGTCGTCGCCGGCACCACCGGCATCCCACGAGGATCCCGGCGTGCCAGGTCGTCCAGCTCGCCCGCGCTTCCCTTCCCAGTGCCGATTCGCCAGTCGCCGTGGAACGTGATCAGTAGCTCAGGCATGGTTTGACTCCCGGTGTGGCACGAGCAGCGGCGCGAGGCTCAGTGCGTCGAGTAGCCGGGTGGTGGGCGGGTCGGCGCCGCGTGCGGTAAACAGTGACCGCGGGTCCTCCCGCAGGATCTCCCATCGCTGCGGTGCGGCGCCGATGAGCCGTTCCAGGTACTCCGACGCAGCGCCCGGGTGGGGGCGTAGCCGGGCGCGCAGCTCGTGCAGCTGGGCCGAGGGCCGGATCCGGCGCCCGTCGGAGTCCTTGTCGAGCACAGCCGTGGCGAGCTGCCACAGTTCGTCGAGCCAGCGGCCCTTCAGCCATTGCCGGGACCGTTCGGACAGTTCGCGGGCGGGCTCGCCGATGTCGACGATCTCGACATAGGGCGTGGCGGTGAGCAGGTGATCGTCGACCGTCAACCCGGTTTCCAGAGCTTCTGCCGTGGTTGCCGTGCTGTCGAGCTGCACGTGCACCGCCAATGAGACGCACGGGATCTGCTTTCCGGTGGAGTCGGTGACCTCGGTCTTCGCCCGCTTGGCCACCTGGCTGACCAGCTCTTCGGCCAGCGAGTAGGAGGCGCTGAACGGGAAATGCGGAGTAGTCACGACAAGGCCGGCCGCGATCCCGATTCTGGGGTCGGCGGCGTGGTCCCGGCGGCGCAGGAGCGGGCCGGTTGCCGGGTCGTTGGCTATCTCTTTCCCCAGTTCGGTGAGAAAAAGCCTGGTCAGCACAGGTGCGAGCGCAGCATCCGCGACGAAGGTGATGTCGTCACCCGCGAGTACCAGCGCCAGGACGTCCGGATCGGCGCCATGCTCTTGCTGCAGGTGCTGCACGGAGTGCCGGAACGCCCGTTCGGTATTCGTGGCGAGCGCCGCAGAGAAATTACGGTACGCGGCGGCGTAGGTAGCGTTGTCCGGTTGCGCTCCGTACTCGTCGACCATTAGCTCGGCAAGATCCTTGAATACCCCACCCAGCCCGTTGCCGTCGGCGTGTACGACGGCAACGCGTCGCGGCGAGTCCGGCTGATCACCGTCGAGCCGCCGCGCTGCGCGGCGAACGTGCGCGACGGACAGGCCGCTCAGTTCCGCCAGCCGGGTCAGGGCAGGTTCGTGGCTGGCCAGCTTGGCCAGCGAGGGCGCGGACCGCAGCTCGGTGCTCTCGCCGACTCGCGCGAGTCCCGCGACGGGAAGTGCGCTGGACGGGCACAGTGCCGTGACCGGGAGCACCGGGAACCGCGCCGCTGCGCTCGGCCGGGTAGCCCGGGTTGTGGCCATGGCGCGGAACACGTGAGCCACAGCCGCTGGAGCGTCGTTGCTCGCCCAGCCGATCGGGTCACCGACCACTCCGGTCACGCCGAGACCGGGCGCCTCGCGCAGCGCCCTGAGAGTGACCGCGCTGATCACTGACCGCGCATGATCGACGTCGACGAAAAACGCCAGAAACGTGCCGGAGGTCCGCACGAGCACCTCGTGGTGCCCACCGGAGGCGATCGTCGCGCCGACGGGTGTGCCAGTAATCTCCTGTACGGCTTCGGCCACCCATTCGGTGGCGATCGCGTGCACAAGATAGGAGGCACCGACAGCCTCCCGCCGCTTGCTCGTACCGAAGATGAACTCCTGTTTGCCCTGGGTCTCGATGAGGACCGGTACCACCGTGCGCGTCATCGCCGCCGCCCCTGGTGACCGTCGCGCCGCGGTTCGTTTCTCGCCTGCTTCTCCGGGCCTGGTCGCAGGGGTAGCCGCAGCCCGTCAATGCCTCGCTCCAGCGCACCCAGCCGCTGCGGTTTGCCGGCTTTCCGGTTGTCGACGAACCATTCGTAGCGGTTCTCGTCCGAATCAGGGGCACCAGGGTCGGCCGGGTAATGCACCTGCGGGTCGGCTGGGTCGTGTATCTCTGGGAACCCGCTCAGGTAGTGCTCATAGGCCCGCAGGTGGGCGGGGCGTTCATGTGTCGCTGTCGCGGATCGTCGCAGGAAATCGGCGATCGTACGTTCGGCCTGCTCTCGGTGAGTAGCAGCCTTCGGAGTATCCCGCAGGGCGAAGTAGGACTGCCAGTCTGTTCCGGGTTGCAGGTCTGACTCATCCCAGAGCACCTGTACGGTCACAGTGCCGAAGCCCAGCGGCTTGCCTCCACCCATTTTGTGGAATCGTTGCTGCCAGCCGTCTGGGTCCGCGCCTTGCAGGACGTAGAGCAGCGCTCCCAGCTCGGCCGGTGTCAGATCTTGGACGTGCAGGTCGGTCTGGAACTCCGCACCGGGGGCGATCCAGTCGTGCAGCAGGGCATTCTGGCTGCCGACGTCGGGCCGATTCTCCGCGATGCCCGTGCCGTGCAGCAGCCATGGCTGGGGACGGTCGGCACTCCAGGTGGTGCCCGGCTGGTGTGGGTAGACCTTGCGCCCCCGTAACCCGCCGCCGTTCCGATAGCCCTCGTTTCCGCTGGCCAGGGGCGTACCGGCAGGGTCTTCTGCGGCATAGAACAGGTCCTGGGTGGGGCGGGGTTGGCCGAGGATCGCCAGGCCCCGCTCGACCGGCTCGGTGGCGGCGCCCTGCCCCGCGGTGACCGGACCGACCCGGACCCGGCCGCGCAGCGCCCGCGCGTCCTGGGGACGGCCCTTCCCGCGGGCCGGTGGCGCCCAGCCGAACACTCGGTCGGCTGGGGACAGCTCGTCATGCTGGGTCGCCGGGGCTAAGCCTGCGGTTTCCGCCAGTTTCTGGGGACTGGTCTGGTACAGCTTGCGGCTCAGCGCGACGGGATAGAGGGCGGTGACCCGGCCGTTGTCGATCTCGGCGTAGCACAGCGTCTTGTCGGGTAGCTCCTTGAGCTCGTCGAGCTTGTCGTTCTCCGGTAGCAGATGCCAGGACCAGGCCGTGTCACCGGGCTTGTGGCCCACGTACTCGGTCGCCGCGACTGGTCTGCCCTTGTGCTTGCGCTGATGAATCTCCTCGTGGCTGTGTGCGTCGTGATAGCTGGTGATCAGGTCGGACCATCCGTCAACCACGTCCTTGCCGAGTGGCAGTGACTTCGGCCAACGACTCCTATCGCGTTTTTCGAGTCCGTCGGCGAAGAACACCCGCTCGTCGTGCTTGTTGCCGATATTCCGGTTGCTGTGGAAGTACCAGCCCAGGATCAGCCGCGGCCGCTCGTCCGGCTCGATAACGTGGCGGTGTTTCGTGTTCTGCGGTGGTTCCGGAATGAACTCCGGCTCAGCGGGTTCCTTGCCACGGCCATCTGCCATGGTCACCACCCGCCAGTAGAAGATGTCGCGTTCCCTCGATCTAGGAGCAGGCAGGCGGCGTACCAGCACGACCCAGGCCCACACCAGCGACTCGTGGCGAATGTCCGGAGGCACCGCCACCGGATTGGTGCCGTAGCGGGGCACCCAGGCGGCAGCCATCGGCTTCAAGCGATGGTCCCGAACACCTCGTAGTGGCAGGACGTGTCTTTTCTTCTGGCCGTTCTCCCCGGTGGCCGTGGTCACCCGTACCGGCACGAGGCTGGCGGAGTCCCGGGTCTGGGTGCGGTGCGCGAGCCGGTGCCGGTGATGATCGCCGAAGACACCGAACCGTGACTTTGTGACCGTCTCGAACTCCGAGCGGATCATGCCCTTCACCGTTGTCGGCTGCACCGTGATCTGCCCGTTGACGGTCCGGGTGCGCCGCTGGGTGCTGTCTTGTTCGGTGCCGTCCTGCTCGGTGATCAGCAGGGGAGTGACCGCCGTGATGCGGAGCCGGAGCCGACCGGTCCAGTTATCAGCACGGAGTAGACCTCCGGACTCGGCCGGTCCGTCGTCTGCTGGTCGCGCATCCCCGCGCCTGCGGGACGCTGGCACGAAGGCGTACGGGTTGAAGAATTGCGTCACGAGCCGTCCCCTCAGCTGCTGTACCCGATCACCGACTCATCGCGGGCGCCGGCGTACCTGTTACGTCGCCAGTTCTAGGCTGCTGGAGCGTAACGGTCGAAGGGCTTGGACCGAATGCCCACTGTAGGAGAACCCGCCCGTGTTGCCTCCTGGACAGGAGTGACCAATGGACGAGAACAGGCAGTCCTACGCGTACCGAACCCTCCGGAGTGGTGCGCGGGCTCAGCACAAACCAGCTGGTGATCGTCGTCCTGGTACCCGGTCTGGTCACGGCTCTCGAGCATGTGATATACGAGGGCCGGTCCACGGCGACTCTGACCGTCGTCTTCGCAGTCGTGTCCTTGGCTGCCGTCCTGGGGCTGGCTCTCGCCAACCGATACCTCATGCGTTTTCGACGCCGGTCTGAGCTGCGGGCTCTGGCGGGGACACCCGGCTACCCCGAGCGGCGATGGCCGGTCGTCGCGCTCACCGTCGGGCCCAACGCAACCGGCGTCGGGCAGGCTGAAAGCGGCGGCGCGAGTCCTGCTCCGGAGCTGCTCGCAATCGATAGGCTGCTCAGTACAGATAGTCCGCGCCGGGCGATTCTGGTGCATTCTGCTGATACTCGACCCCAAGCCGAGAAGCTGGTTAGCGAGAAGGGACTCGACGATTCTCATCAGTTCGTGGAGATCGACCCGTTCGGAGATATGAGGCTGGCTACTGAAAAAATCAACAGTGCGATCAAGTCCACCGTTGACGAGCTCGGTCTCGAGCCAGGAAACGATGTGATCGTCGATGTCACAGGTGGACTTCTCTCGATGTCGCTCGCCGGTTATCTGGCATCGGAGATGGCTGGTTGCGCGGCTCACGTCAGGGCAACACCGAGTCGTAGAGCGAACGGCGAGATCCTCTATGACACCACCAAGGCCCAGAGCATCCTCTTGAACTTCGAGCCCACTACTTGATGATCGGGTCTGCTTCGTGGCACGGCGAGGCGGGACGATCACCGCTGGGGCGCTGCCGGCGGGTGCGCATTCTGCTGGCTGGGCTGCTGCTCGTGTGGCTTGACCGGGCAGCCTGCACTTGCTCCCGATCCGCGATCTGCTAGTATCGAACATGTGTTCGAACAGCTCGTTGACGAGGAGGCGCCCACTGCGGGTGCCCCGTTCGAGGAGGACTGGTTCGATCCGGCCTGGCTCGATGAGGCCCCTTGGCTCGACGGGGTTGCGGAGTCGGAGGACACCAGTCAGGTCCCGATGTCGGCGTGCGCTCCGTCGGGGTGGCTGGCGTTGGAGCTGGACCAGATCACGGTGGACCCCGCCAGGTTGTCGGACACCGACCTGATCGAGGGCATCATCGCGTTCGATCGGGTGGTGTCCTGGGCTGGGGCGCGGCAGGCGGGGTTGTTGGCGGAGTTCGCTCGCCGTCGCCCGGAGAACTATTCCCAGCCGACCCGCTCGGACGTGCCCGTGGCGTGCAGTAACTATGCCTCCGACGAGGTGGGCTTGGCGCTGAAGTTGTCGCGGAGTGCGGCACTGGGCCGGCTGATGATGGCCCAGACCCTGGTCGAGGACCTACCTGGCACTTTGGCGGCGTGGGAGGCCGGGACGCTGGATGTGCTCAAGGTGCAGGCGATCACCGAGACCAGCTACGTACTCACCCCTGAGCAGCGTGTGGCGTTGGAGGCGCGGGTGCTGCCCCGCGCCGGGACCCAAACCCGGTCACAGTTGCGGGCCGCGCTGACCCGGGCGGTGCTGGCGATCGACCCCGACGGTGCGGCAGCGCGTCATCAGCAGCGGCGTAAGGACCGTCGGGTCGTGGTGTCTCCGGACGAGACGGGGATGGCCACGCTGTGGGCGTTGCTGTCGGCGCCGGATGCCACCGCGGCGTATCAGCGGCTGTGCCAGCTCGCCCGCAAACTGGGCGCGGAGGATCCCCGCGGGATGGACGCCCGCCGGGCGGATCTGCTCGTCGATCTGCTCACCGGGCGACGCTGCGCAGCCACCGGCGACTGCCAAGGCCCCGACTGCGAGTGCGCCGACGACTGCTCCAACGACAGTGCCCATGGCTGCGACAACGGCGACGGCGTCGACGACGGCCGCGCCGAGACTCCCCCCGCTGACGCCTGCCCCGACACCGAAGGCCCTGACACCAACAACGCCAGCACCAACAACGCCAGCACCGAGACAGACACCGCCGAACCTACCCACGCCCAGAACAGCGCGCAGCCGACCAGCCCCACCGATCCCGCCGATCGCGGTGGGGTCAACCGGGGTGAGCACTGCTGCGGGACTGCCCGCAGGACTGGTAGCGGGCCGGGTAAGCCACTGATCTCGGTCATCGTGCCGATCACCATGCTGCTCGGGCTCGATGAGCAACCCGGGGAGCTGGTCGGCCACGGCCCCATCCCCGCCGCCCTGGCCCGGGAGATCGCGGCCGAGGGAACCTGGCGCCGGCTACTCACCGACCCCGCCTCAGGCACCCTGCTCGACTACGGCCGCACCACCTACACCCCCCCAACCGGGCTCGCCGACTTCGTCCGCGCCCGCGACCTGTACTGCCGCAACCCCATCTGCCGCCAACTCGCCGCCACCGCCGACCTGGACCACACCATCCCCTGGCCCGAGGGCACCACCAGCGAGCACAACCTCTACGCCGGCTGCCGCCATGACCACTTGATGAAAACCCACGCCCCCGGCTGGCACGTCGATCAATACCCCGACGGCCGGATCACCTGGACCACCCCCACCGGACACACCTACACCAGCCACCCCCACGACTACCGATCCAACCCGATCGACCAGACCCACCCCCCACCCGAAAACCACGCCCCCGAAACCAGCGCTCCCCAAACTGAGGTCGAAGCCGAGTACAACCCGGACCTCGACCCACCTCCGTTCTGACCGGGACCCGAGCGATGGGCTGGAACAACCCGCCAGTGCGGTGGGCGGACCTGGAACGGGCGCTGTCCGGGCGACTCGCCGGTTCCGGGTCTACGGGGTCTGGTGCCACGGGTTCCGTTGCTCCCAGTTCCAGGCGTCATCGCGATGAGAAGTATTCCGGCGACGGTGCGGACAGCCCGGCATGGACATGGCACCGGGACCGTTATGAACCGCCGGCACTGTCTGCTCAGGTTGAGGCGCAGGCCCAGTCTGCGGAGACCCAGCCGCGGATCCCCTATGCCGAGCTGCACTGCCACTCCAACTTCAGTTTTCTGGACGGGGCCAGCCACCCCGAAGAGCTGGTTGAGGAGGCTGCCCGGCTCGGCTTGGACGCGATCGCGATCACCGATCACGATGGCATGTACGGCGTGGTGCGCTTTGCGCAGGCCGCCCGTGAGCTGGGGGTCAAGACGGTGTTCGGTGCGGAGCTCAGCCTCGGTCTCACCGCGCCGCAGAACGGGGTGCCCGACCCGGAGGGGGAGCATCTGCTGGTGCTGGCCCGCGATCCCGAGGGGTACCGTCGGCTCTCCCGGGTGATCAGCGATGCCCAGCTTGCGGGGAAAGAGAAGGGCAAACCGGTCTACGACCTGGACGCGGTGGCCGCCGCCGCGGGCGGGCACTGGGTGGTGCTCACCGGTTGCCGCAAGGGGGCGGTGCGTCGGGCGCTGGAGTGTGCGGGCCCGGCCGCCGCGGCCGCGCAGCTACACCGTCTGATCGGGCTGTTCGGCCCGGAACACGTCGTCGTCGAACTCACCGCCAACGGCCTCCCGGACGACACCGAGCGTAACGACGCACTCGTTGAGCTGGCTGCGGCGCAGGGGCTGGACATCGTCGCTACCACCGCCGCGCACTACGCCACCCCCTCTCGGCACCCGCTGGCCACCGTGCTCGCCGCGATCCGGGCCCGGCGCAGCCTGGACGAGATGGACGGCTGGCTGCCCGCCGCGGCAACGGCCCACCTGCGCTCCGGCAAAGAGCTGGCCGACCGGTTCGCCCGCTGGCCCGGGGCCGTGCAGCGGGCTGCCGCGCTGGGCCGGGAGTGCGCCTTCGACCTGCACCTGGTGGCGCCAGACCTGCCGCCGTTCGACGTTCCGGCCGGTCACACCGAGGCTGGCTGGCTGCGTGAGCTCACCTGGCTCGGCGCGGCCACCCGCTACGGCAGCTACGACGAGCGTCCCGGCGCCTACCACCAGATCGAGCACGAGCTGGCCGTCATCGAAGAGAAGAACTTCCCCGGCTACTTCCTGATCGTCCACGACATCGTGGGGTTCTGCCGTCGGTCCGACATCTTCTGCCAGGGTCGCGGCTCAGCGGCCAACTCCGCGGTCTGTTACGCGCTGGGCATTACCAACGTCGATGCGGTGGCTATGGACCTGCTCTTCGAGCGGTTCCTCGCCCCGGATCGAGACGGCTACCCCGACATCGACCTGGATATCGAGTCCGACCGCCGTGAGGAGGCCATCCAGCACGTTTACCGCAAATACGGCCGCGACCGCGCCGCCCAGGTTGCCAACGTGATCACCTACCGGGCCCGGTCGGCGGTGCGGGACGTGGCCAAGGCGTTGGGCTACTCGACCAGCGATCAGGACGCCTGGAGTAAACAGATCGACGGATGGGGCTCGCTGGCCAAAGGCGGCGGCGCTGGCTCGACCTTGCAGGCAGGTCTCACCGAGATCCCCCAGCCGGTGCTGGCGTTGGCAGCGGAGCTGGAGGGGTTTCCCCGGCATCTGGGCATCCACTCCGGTGGCATGGTGATCTGTTCCCGCCCGGTTGCCGAGGTCTGTCCGGTGGAGTGGGCCCGGAAAGAGAACCGCTCGGTGGTGCAGTGGGACAAAGACGACTGCGCGGCAACCGGTCTGGTCAAGTTCGACCTGCTCGGGCTCGGGATACTTTCCGCGCTGCATTATGCGGTCGACCTGGTGCAGCACCACCACCGGCACCGGATACAGCTCGCGGACCTGCAACCCACCGACCCGGCCGTCTACGCCATGCTTGCCAAGGCCGATACGGTCGGGGTGTTTCAGGTGGAGTCCCGCGCGCAGATGGCCACCCTGCCGCGGCTGAAGCCCCGATGCTTCTATGACCTGGTGGTCGAGGTGGCGCTGATCCGCCCCGGTCCGATTCAGGGCGGCTCGGTGCACCCCTACATTCGGCGCCGCAACGGCCAGGAGATGTGGGACTACGACCATCCGCGGCTGGCCAATGCGTTGCGCAAGACGCTGGGTGTGCCGCTGTTCCAGGAACAGCTCATGCAGATGGCCATCGACGTCGCCGATTTCTCCGCCGCCGAGGCCGATGAGCTGCGCCGCGCGATGGGTGCCAAACGCTCCACCGAGCGGATGGAACGCTTACGCGAACGGCTCTTCGACGGAATGGCCCAGCACGGGATCACCGGTGAGCTCGCCGAGCAGATCTACGCCAAGTTGCTGGCTTTCGCCAACTACGGTTTCCCGGAGAGCCACTCGATCAGCTTCGCCGCGCTGGTCTACTACAGCGCCTGGTTCAAGCATTACTACCCGGCGGCATTCTGCGCCGCATTGCTGCGCGCTCAGCCGATGGGTTTCTATTCCCCGCAGTCGCTGATCGCCGACGCGAGGCGGCACGGCGTCATCGTTCGAGGCCCGGACGTCAACGAGAGCGGGGTGCATGCCGGGCTGGAACCGGCCGCCGAGGGCGCGCCGGAACAGGCGCTGCGGCTGGGACTGGCCACGGTGCGCACGGTGGGCCAGCCACTGGCCACCCGGCTGGTCGAGGAACGGCAAGCAAACGGCCGCTACCGCAGCATCGCCGACGTCGCGCACCGGGTGGGGCTGAGCACCGCCCAGGCCGAGGCGCTGGCCACCGGCGGGGCGTTCGATCAATTCGCCCCCGGGCGCAGACCGGCGCTCTGGTCCGCGGGAGCAGTGGCCGCCGAGCGCCCGGACCGGCTGCCCGGCACCGCAGTGGGGGTCACCGCGCCCGCGCTGCCTGAGATGAGCGGGCTGGAGCTCGCCGCGGCCGACGTGTGGGCCACCGGGGTCTCGCCGGGCACCTTCCCCACCCAGTTCCTCCGGGCCGATCTGGACCGGCTGGGTGTGGTGCTCGCCGCTGACCTTCGGAAACGCGGCGACGGGCAGCGAGTGCTGGTCGCAGGTGCTGTGACGCATCGGCAACGCCCAGCCACCGCGGGTGGAGTCACCTTCCTCAACCTGGAGGACGAGACCGGCATGGTGAACGTGATCTGCTCACCCGGCTTCTGGGTCCGCTACCACACGGTCGTGCGGGCCTGCCCGGCGCTGCTGCTGCGCGGCCGGTTGCAGATCACCGAGGGGGTGATCAACGTACTGGCCGAACACGCCGCATCACTGGACATGCGGGTGCACTCGAACTCCCGCGACTTCCGGTGAGCCGCTCGGGTGCGGACGTAGGTGGTCAGGGCACGAGGTGCAGTGCGTGCTTACCACCGGCTGTACCTGCCGCGATGGCGGTGAGCGCGGCGCTGGCTGCGTGGTCGAGGAACGGGTGAGCCGTGGGGATCCGGGGGAGCAGCTGACCGGCGAGGTACCAGTGCAGACAGTGCTCCAGCGGCGGCGTAGCCGGCGATGTCCTCGCCGACGTTTCCGGTGGCTCCGATGATGACGGCGGCCTGCCCGGCGCGGAGGCTGCCGCGGTGCACGAGGGAGACGTGGGCGGTGGCGTAGGCGACGGGGAACCCAGCGGCGGTCAGGTCGGTCATGTCGTCGGGGACGGGCAGCACGCAAACCGTGTCGACCACTAGCGAGTCGGCGTAGGCGCCCCAGGGGACCAGGGCCATGACGCGCTGACCCACCTGGAGGTCGGTGACGTCGGGGGCGACCTCGGTGAGGGTCGAGTACGCCCTCACCGACCTCGGCCACACCTTGCTCGACCCCGTCAGCGTCCTCAGCCGTTGGGCCGAGACCCATGGTGCGGCCCTACCACTACAGCCGCACTTTCACGCTGAGCAGGGCGGACACACCAGAGCCCCAACGTGTCCCTAGTTTTCCACCCGCCGCCAACCCCGCCCAAAGAGTTCAACCGTCTCACCATCCGGACGCATCACCCCGCCCGGCACCCCTGGACCGCGATTAGGATCCAGATCGCGGTTTCAGGCACCCCCTGGACAGCTATTTGGAGCCTAATCGCAGTTTCAGGCCCTGCGGTGGGCGCACTTCTCACCTGGTGGGGAAGGATGTGCGTCTGGTTGGAGGCAGCGGCTGGGGTTCACGATAGGGCGGGTACGTCACCTACCCGCCGTATAACTGTAGGTATTCGGAAGTCGCTTAGCGTGAAAGGGTGGCTGTAGTACTACTTGCCGCCCAGGACGGTGCGTCTTCTTGAGACACCTGGGATTTCTCACGAGGCGGTTGTATTAGTCCATATCCATGGCCCGCAGGACGAGGGGGACGAATTGGCGTTGCGGGTCCTTCACCAATCCGTGGATGGTCGTCACCACCGGGCAGGGCCACGCCGACGTGCAGATCCGGCAGTCACCGCTGTCCTGTAGTTTGTGCTCGATCAGCAATTCGCGGATGACGCGTACCAGATCGCGGATGAGTGCGCTCGCCGTCTGCATCTCGTCGGCGGACCACGTCCAGCACTGAATCGTCAGCGAGTTCACCTCGTCCAGGTGGAGGTACAGGTTGTCGCTCAGCAGAGCGAATGCGTCGGCTTGTACTGGTGTGAGTGCGCTCATCGGATGCCTCCCCGGGAGTGGTCGGGGTCCGTCGCCCCGTTGATGATCAGGAAACCGGTTCACCATCGGTCATGCAATGTATTTGCCAGTGGTAAATCTGACCGCGCTGGGCGAAATCGGTGCTGCCGGGCTCTATGATCCACGCCGGGAGGTGCCACCATGCCGCATCGTGAGCCGACGATCCGCAGGCTGGAACTGGGTCGTGGCCTGCGCAAGGCCATGAAGCACGCCGGGCTGACCGGTGCGCAGGTCGCCCAGCTGCTCAGCTGGTCGGAGAGCTTCGTGTCCCTTCTGCTGTCCGGCCAACGCGGGACCAGCGAGGTGGACATCGCCGCGTTCCTCGGGCTGTGCCGGGTCAAAAGCCCGGAGCGCGAGCGGCTGCTGGCGCTGTGCCGGGAGCAGGACACCCCGGGCTGGCTGCAGCAGCACGGCTCCCGGCTGCCCAAGCAGCTCGTCACGCTGATCGACCAAGAGAACAGGGCAGTCGCGATCAGCGAACTTGAAGTGACCGGTGTGCCTGGGTTGCTGCAGACCGGCGAGTACGCCCGTGCGGTGATCAGCCGGATGGTCAACGTGCCGCCCGACGAGGTCGAGGATCGGGTGGCCGCCCGGCTGGCCCGGCAGATCCTGTTCAGCCGGGAGCGCCCCGCGCGGTTTACCTTCTATCTGCACGAATCCGTGCTGCGATTGCCGGTGGGTGGGCGCGCGGTGATGGCTGAGCAGTTGCGCCACCTGCAGCGGATGTCGGCACGCCCCTACCTGACCCTGCGGGTGGTGCCCATCGCACTCGGCCCGCACGCGGCGATGACCGGGGCGTTCCGACTGATGGAGTTCGCCCAGTTCAAGCCGGTGGCCTACCTGGAGAGTGAGACCTCCTGCCTGTTCCTGGAGGAGCCGGAGGAGATCGCCGCGTACCGGCGGATCCTGGGGGCGCTGGCCGACACCGCGCTGGGTGAGGGACAATCGCGGGAGCTGATTGCCGCCCTGGCAACCGGGCTCTCCGCGAATGGAGAAGATCATCATGACCGTGCCTGAGCCGGACAGCATCGTCTGGCACACGAGCAGCTACAGCCTCGGAAGCGGCAACTGCGTCGAGGTCGGCTGGCGCACCAGCAGCTACAGCTACGGAAGCGGCAACTGTGTCCAGGTCGGCTGGCGCACGAGCAGCTACAGCTGGGGAAACGGTGCCTGCGTCGAGGTCGCGCCCGCGCCGGACCGGGTGCTGGTGCGCGACACCAAGGACCCCGACGGACCCGCCCTGACCGTCCCCACCCCAGCCTGGCGAGCCTTCCTCACCACCCTCACCCACTGACCCCACTCCTGAGTCGGTAGCTGACGAAACCCTCCGCATCGACATACAAACCTCTTCCACCACCTCGCCATCACCTGTACGGCCCCGGGCAACCACCTGCGCCGGGAAGCCGACCGGGGCCGCGAACAGCTACGTGCCCGTCGCCAGCGCGATGAGTAACGCTGGGTGCCGTAGCTGAAATGAGGATCCGAAGGCATCGAGGGTCTCCTTGCATGGGCGCTGACCCGAGCGTGCGAGCCTTTGACCGCTAGGGCGTCACGGCCAGCAGCCAGTAGCGTTGTCACGGTCGTGCCTCTCTGGAACGTCACTAGGAGCCCGTGCGTTGGTCCAGCTCGCTGATTGGTCGGGTCTGGTCGAAGCGCGCATTGATGACTTCGATGCTCTGTTGCTGGTGGCACCGGTAGCCGGCGCTGGAGGTAGCTGGAGTGGGCCGTTCCGAGCTACAGCCAGCGATGGGCATGACTACTTCGTGAAGTCCCTCGACACGACACCACCCGGGGAGGGTGCGTCGCTTACGGTCGAGTTCGTCGTTGCCGAGGTGGGACGTCTGATCGGCGCACCGGTCTGCCACACGAGCTTGATCAAAATTCCGCAAGCCATCGCGGGTTGGGAGCCGCGCCCGGGGATACCCCTGAGGGCTGGCCTGGCTCACGCCAGCCGCGCTCTCGAATGTGCTGACGAGCAAGGCAGGCCTCGGTTGGCGGCTCGCGCACAGGACGACAACTCTCGTAGGCACGTCGGCGTGTACGCGCTCTACGACTGGTGCTGTGGTGCTGATGCGCAGTGGCTGTACGACCTGGACAATGACCGCACTCTCTACAGCCACGATCACGGGTTGTACCTTCCGCCAGCGGGGAAGGGGGGCTGGACCATCCCCGACCTCATCGCTTCCGCTGATGCCCCGTCCAAGTTGCCCGATCCGCATGACGGGCTCTCTGCCACGGCGATCGACCAGGTCGCTGCTGCGCTCGACGCCGTCGATCGAGCTGGTCTCGTCTCGATCGTGAATCGGGTTCCGGTGTCTTGGCCGGTGGCAGATGATGAGCTTGAGGCTCTCGGTTGGTTTCTTGAGCATCGTGCGCCGGCTGTCGCTGAACGCCTGGACGGCAGATCTGACCCGGCCACGAGAAGCAGTCCGGATACCTCAGTACTACCCCCCACCGGGGATTATCGGGACGTACCTGCGATGGTGTGCACCGACGGTGGAGCAGCACTACGGTAGGTGGCTCGGCCTGGACGGACAGTGGAGCAGGTGAAGGAGGCTCAGCCATGGCACCGGAGTCTGCTGCGGCGCTACCCGAGCCGCCCGAGCGTGCGGACAGGGACTGGGGCGAACGACGGCGAACGGCGGTCGAAGCATGGCAGTTGGGGAGCAAAACGATGAAACCAAAGCCGCGGCGGCCGGTGCCGCAGCCACGAACGGCGGCTCGGCGGGCCCGGTAGCGTCGCGGTCCGCGGCCACCCCACTGTTCTCCGCGCCGAATGAAGATCGTTACTCGCGGTGTGACCTGATCAAGGATTACCAGCAGCGTCACGACAGTAATCTCGTGGTGCTCATCGACCAGATCACCCAGGACAGCGTCACCCTGTTTGCGGAGCTGCTCAACGGGCTCGACCGGGCGCAGGACCTGCATCTGCTGCTCGTCTCACCGGGTGGGGACGGCGGCGTCGCTGTGCGGTTGGCGCGGATGGCCCAGGCGGCCTGCCGCGAGCTCGTGGTGATCGTCCCGGAGCTGGCCAAGAGCGCAGCCACGCTCCTGGCGCTCGGTGCACACAGCATTGTCATGGGTCCCACGTCGGATCTGGGTCAGATCGATCCTCAGATCCTGCTGACCGATCGGGGATTCGTCAGCGCCAGGGATCTGATCGAAGCCGTCAGCAGCGCACTCGGTGATGTTGCCACCCGCCCTGAGACCTATCCGGTGCATGCGGCCATGCTCGCCGGCATCGACAGCACCGCTGTCCAGCGCGCCCGCTCGGCACTTGACGGTATGGACGAACTCGTTGAGCAGGCCATCGGCAGTAACCCGGACCGGAGCCGGCCGGACATCAAAAAACTGCGTACGAAGCTGAGCCGTCTGATCGTCGCCAGGTACAAGACCTACTCGGCGGTTATCGGGAGCAGCGAAGCGCGGCGGGCTGGACTGCCGGTGCGCGAGCTCGAAGCGGATGACCTGTGGTGGCAAGAGATCTGGCATCTCTGGACCCGGTACTACGCGCTGGGGCCTATCCACCTGCTGTCGGCCTACGAGGGAACGCAGGCTTCCCATGTCCAGATTCTGCGCTCCGTGGACGATCATGACCACACGGAGTAGCCAGAGCCTACTCAGCCTCCTCACTGATCTGTCACGGCACCGCTGCCCGCCAGGGTGCTACCTGATCCGGCGGAGTGGGCTGACAAGGTGGGTGGGTGACGGCGACTGGCGGCGAGGACTTCACCGACGAGGACTTCACCGATCAGGTGTTCGATGATCAGGAGTGGGAGGGGCGCTGCTTCGTCAGTTGCCGGTTCACCGATGCTGACCTACGAGGGTTGCGTACCCGTGGCTGCCGATTCACCGAATGTGACTTCACCCGGGCTGACCTGGGCGCTTCGCAGCACCGCGGGACGGCGTTTCATACCTGCACCTTCCAGCGCACCGTGCTGGCCGACTCGGTGCTGGAGAGCTGCTCCCTGCTGGGCAGCACGATCAGCGATTGCCGGCTGCGGCCGTGGACGCTGCGCGAGGTCGATCTGTGGCTCACCGCGCTGGGCGGGGCCGACCTGCGGGAGGTCATGCTGTCGGGCTTGCGGCTGACCGAAGCGAACCTGGTGCAGACCGACTTGCGCGGTGCCGACCTGTCCGGCGCCGACTTGACCGGGGCCCGGATGCTCGGGACTCGGCTGGAGGGAGCCGACCTGCGCGGCGCCCGGGTGGGTCTGTAATGCGAAAGATCGGCCGAAGAACGAATCGGAAACGGACTACTGCGCGCTCGGTGCTCTTGCTGACCACGGTGGTGACTGCGATGTCTGCGGCCGTCGGGACCGGGGGTGCGGCCGGGCGGGCGGCGGTGCCTGGCCCGGCAGAGGTGGGGGCGCAGCCGGTCATGCCGGGCACCCACGTGTCGCCACAGGTATCCAAGGTTGTGTTTGCCACGCCGCAGACCCTCGACGAGCTGGCTGCGCAGCTTGCGGGCACCACGGTGCTGCAGCTGCGTTACACAGGCGACGTCACTGGGATGTCCCAGCCTGGGCCGGGGAGCAGCGCGCACGAGGCGATTGCCGAACTGCGTGCGGACATAACTTCTGGGCAGCGTGGGAGCAGTCCAGTTTCAAGTGGAATGCCGTGAGATGGGGTTCTAACGTCCCGGGCGAAGCGGCACCGTATTTTGATTGGGACGACACCACTGATTCGTGTCAGAAGCTGGACTTCAGCATTGGCATCGGCTATCCAATGCGGCTGCAACCGCAGCTTGGCTACAGTGTGTGGATCAATGCCCAGCGCGGTGAACAGTCGTCCTCGCCCTATGATCTGAGTGCGCAGAAGCTGTCGAACGACTGCAACGACCTGCTTATGGACCCCGGTAGCTCCTGCATGGTGCTGAATTTCAACCGGGTGGGGTCGGGCTCCGAGATCTTGGTGAACAAGGCTCGCGGCTGGACCGTGTCGGGGTGCGCGAACTGGAATCCCAACAGTGATCCGGTCAGGTTGGCCAACGGTGCGGGTGGCTGCCCGTCAAATGGTTAGGTGGTGGGTATGACCAACCATGACGCAGGGTCAGCTGCCTCCCGCTTGGGGCGGCCACCGATCCTGACCATCGCAACGACCGTGGCCATCCTGCTGGTCTCGGCCGGTCTGTGGTTCGGTGCTGGGTATAGAGCTGCGAACGAGTGCAGGGACGGTGCTTTTGGAATCCCGCAGGTGGGTGCGGTGGAGATGACCGCTGACGGCTGCCGCGTCAACGTAGGCGGCACGTGGTCCGACCCGCTGCCCGACCGCGACAGCGGCCTCGCCCTGACTGCTGTGATCACCGCCGCGCTGGCCTGCGTGCCGCCCTATCTGCTTGTGATCAGCCGTCGGCGCCAGGCGCGGTAATCCCATCGGCGCTTACCCAGCCGCATCGCCGTCGCCCACGGGTTGCGGGTGGACGTCGGTCCGGCTTAAGCCGTGAGTGGCATCGTCAAGCAGGCTATGACCGGTCGGTACCGGGAGGTGTTCGCGGTCGGGCACCTGCCTGGACTGCTGTTCTGGGCGCTGGCCGGGCGGCTGCATTTCGCGTGCAATGCGCTGGCGATCACGTTTCTCGTCGCGGGCTGGACCGGTTCCTACACCCTGGCCGGGGTCGTCGTGGGCGCGCTCACCATCTGTCAAAGCGTGGCCGCGCCCTGGTGGGGCCGCATTGCGGACCGGGGTCACGCCGTCGCGCTGGTGGTCGGTACGTCGCTGGGCTACGCCGCTGGGCTGGCGGTGCTCGCCGCGCTACCCACACTGCTGTCGGCCGCTTGGTGGCCGGTGGCTGTGGCGCTGGCTGCGGTCACTGGCCTGGCCCTGCCGCCGGTAAACCAGATCGCCCGAGCCGGCTGGGCGCGGCTGGTGGCGCCCGCGCTGCGGGACTCGGTGTACACGTTGGAAGCCACCTTGCAGGAGCTGTTGTTCGTCATCGGGCCGCTGGCGGTCGCGGCCACCGTCGCACTGGCCGGACCAGCGCCCGCCGTGCTGCTGGTCGCCGGGTTCGTGCTGGTTGGCGGGCTGGGGTTCGCGGTGTTGGTGCGGCGGGCCGGGCTGGGCGGGCCGCAGCCCGAGACACCGGCGGGTGGACCGGTGCGCAGGCGCAGCGTGCTGGCCGAGCCCCAGCTGGCCGCGCTCATCGCCGTGATGGGGCTGCTGGTGGCCGGCCTGCTCGGGACCGACCTGGTGATCATCGCCTGGGCTCGGGACCAGGGGGAGCCCTTCCTCGCTGGGGTGCTCGCCGGGGTGTGGGCCGTCGGCTCCCTGCTCGGCGGGCTGGTCGTCGGCGGGCGTTGCGCCGCGGCGCCACCCCGGCTGGCCCTGCGGCTGGGCGCGGTGCTCGCCGGGATGGTGGCGCTGGTGGCGGTGCTGGCGGGGTCGAGCTCCCCGGTACTTCTCGGCGCCGTGCTGTTCCTCGGCGGTACCGCCATCGCGCCTGCGCTGGGGGCGGTGTATAGCGGGATCGGGCAGCGGGCACCGGAGCACCGTCGAGCGGAGGCGTTCGGCTGGCAGTCCACCGCGTCGACGACCGGCGGGGCACTGGCCGCACCCGCGGTCGGTTTCTGCTTGGACCGCTTCGGACCTGCCGCCGGAGCTGGGGTGGCCGTGCTTGCCCTGGCCATCGCGACGGTGATCGTCACTGTGGCGGGCGCGGTCCGCACCGGCAGTACTGGCAAGGAGACGTCGTGACGGTGACGACGTCCCGCCGGGCGCGCGGTGCAGGGACCGCGGTGGCGGTCGGGATCGGGGTGGGGATGGCGGTGCAGGCCCGGATCAACGGTGAACTCGGCAGGCGGATCGACGACGGTCTGGTCGCCGCCCTGCTGTCCTTCCTCGGCGGGCTGGTGTTACTGATCCCGGTGGCTGCCACGCTGCCGCAGATGCGGGTGGAGTTACGCAGAGTTCGCATCGCTCTGCTGAGGAACAATCCACGGGTGGGCGAGCGGCTGGGTTCGCCCGAGCTGCGTCCTTACCAGTTGCTGGGCGGAGTCTTCGGGGCCTTCCTGGTTACCTGCCAGGGGCTGACCGTCGCTGCCATCGGCGTTGCGGTGTTCACCGTTGCGGTAGTGGCCGGGCACGCGGCCAGCAGCCTGCTGGTGGACCGGGCAGGCGTGGGGCCGGGCGGGCCGCGGGCGCTCACCCTCCCTCGCGCCGTCGGTGCGGCCCTCGCGCTGGCCGCTGTGGTGCTGGCGATGTCCGACCGGATGGGCATGTCCGACCAGCTGGACGCGCTGCAAGCACTGTGGCTGGTGGTGCTGCCCGCGCTCGCCGGTGCGGGCACCGCTTGGCAACAGGCTGTGAACGGGCGGGTGGGGGCCGTCGCCCGCGCCGAAGGGCACCCGCTGGCCGGAATGCTGCCCGCCGCGCTGGTCAACTTCGTGGTGGGCACCCTGGCGCTCACCGGGGTGGCAGTGGTCGAGCTCGCGATCCGCGGACTACCGGACCCGCTGCCCGCGCAGCCGTGGCTCTACCTCGGTGGCCCTATGGGTGTGCTGTTCGTCTGCGCCGCCGCAGCGATCGTCCCGATCACCGGGGTGCTCCTGTTGGGGCTGGGTACGGTGGCGGGCCAGCTCGTCGGGGCGCTGCTGCTCGACCTGTTCGTGCCCACGGGTGGCAGCCACGTCACCGCTACCACTCTGCTTGGCACCGCGATCACTCTGCTGGCGGTCATTGTGATCTCGATGCCCGGCCGCCGCCGGGTCTGAGCGCCGATGCAAGGATGGCTGCCGTGAGTGCGACGGACTGGCGCGACCACCTGGGTTTCGGTGCGGTGCTGGTCGCGGTGCTGCTGGCGATGGTGCGTATCGTGCAGTACCACTGGCGGGAAGGTACCGTGATCATCGGCGCCACGTTGCTGCTCGCGGCGGGACTACGGGCGATGCTGTCGCCCAAGCGGGCCGGGCTGCTCGCCGTCCGCGGTCGGCGAGTCGACGTGCTCACCTACGGCGGATCCGGACTGCTCATGCTGGCCGTCGCGCTGACCATCACCGGGGGTCCGCTGGCGGACGGCTGAGCCGCAGCCGCCTGCATCGCTCGCAGAGAGGATTTCGTCAGGAATGGCACGTTCGGGAAAGGTTGCCGTCATCGGGGCCGGCTTCTACGGTTCGACGACCGCGCAGCGGCTGGCTGAGTACGACGTATTCGACACCGTCGTGCTCACCGACGTCGTCGAAGGCAAGCCGGAGGGCATCGCGCTGGACCTGAACCAGTCGCGGGCGGTGGAGGGCTTCGAGACCAAGGTGCTCGGCCAGACCACCAGCCGGGACGGCTCGGGCTACGAGGTGCTCGCGGGCGCCGGTGTCGTCGTGATCACCGCCGGGCTGCCCCGTAAGCCCGGGATGAGCCGGATGGACCTCATCGAGACCAACGCCCGGATTGTCCGTGAGGTGTCGGAGAACCTCGCGCGCCACGCCCCGGACGCGGTGGTGATCGTGGTGTCCAACCCGCTGGACGAGATGACCGCGCTGGCCCAGCTCGCGACCGGGTTTCCCCGCCATCGGGTGATGGGTCAGGCCGGGATGCTCGATACCGCGCGGTTCACCCACTTCGTCGCCGAGGAGCTCGCCGTCCCGGTGTCCTCGGTGCGCACCCTGACCCTCGGCTCGCACGGCGACACCATGGTCCCGGTGCCCAGTGCCTGCGTGGTGGACGGCACGTCGCTGACCGACCTGTTGCCCAGCGACAAGATCGACGAACTGGTGACCCGGACCCGCAACGGCGGCGCCGAGGTGATCGCCCTGCTCAAGACCGGCTCGGCCTACTACGCCCCGTCCGCCGCTGCGGCCCGAATGGTGCGCGCGGTACACGATGACTCCGGTGCCGTGCTGCCAGTCTGTGCCTGGGTGGACGGCGAGTACGGCATCTCCGGTGTCTACCTGGGCGTTACCGCCGAACTGGGCAAGGGCGGCGTGCGCAGGGTGGTGGAGACCCCGCTGACTGACAGCGAGCTCGCCGAGCTGCGAAAGGCCGCCGAGGCCGTCCGGGCCAAGCAGTCCGACGTGCAGCACCTGTGAGCGTGGCTGCGCCCTGTGAGTGGC
>JBQTGW010000117.1:0-6230 GCA_052390495.1 Pseudonocardiales bacterium | reverse complement strand
CGTCGTTCTCCTGGGTGGGGGTTACGGTGCGCGTTGTTACGGACACCGAGGGGAAGGCGGGTGGGGACAGTGAGCGACGGACCTGACGACAAGATCCCCGGATCCGGGGATGGCGAGCGGGCGGGTGCGTCCGACCACGAACCCAGCGGCCCGCCCGTCGGACCCGAGTGGTACGAGCGCCCCGCGGTGCCACCGAGGCCGGGGACGTCTATTTGCAGGCCCTTGCCTTGACATACGCCGGGTTGGCCAGCACGGAGCACGGCTATCCCGACGACGGGCTGAAGATGCTGTGGTGTGCACAGGTCAAGTCGTGGGACATTCCGCGCGACGACCAGCGCGCGGTGGTGGTCGGGGAGATTGGGCGGGCGGCTGTGAAGGCGGGCGCCCTGGAGGAATCCGCGATCGCCCTCGCCCGCATGGATGACCTTGCCGCCGCCGTCACCCACCTGGCAATGGGCCGGGAGCTGTGGACACCCACCCGCAGCGACCCCTTCGGCGACATGGACCGCCCCGCCGCGCGGCTGGAGCTGGCCCGAGGGCGGCTCGACGCCGCCGAGGCGCTGGCCACTGCGTCGATGCGACGCTGGGAGGGCGGCAGGCAGCTCAGCCGCACCCTGACCGGTACCGTGCTGGCCACCATCCACGTCAAGGCCGGGGAGCGCGGCGGCCTGCAGCTGGCCCACGAAGGTAACGACGGTCAGGGTCGCGTCGCGATTAATCACCTCATCGTGACCGAAGCGTTGCCGAAGCGAGACGGCGGTCACATGCTTCAGGGTCTCTGGCAGATGATTCAAACCAACGGGCCACACCCCGGCTAATCCACAGCGGACGAAGCCCGCATGCGTATGCAGCTCGTCACCGCGATTGCACGTTTCCTCCTTAGCCATTTTTCAGCGTGAGTAATCTGTACAGACGGTGAGAACACTGCCGAGCTCTCACCGATTGGGGCTGCGGGCTCTTGTCAGGTGAATGCACTCTTCTGCCGCTCTGCGAGTGGTGCCTGCTGTCAGCTTCCGGTGTGGTGTGGCTGTGTGAGCGGGAGAACGCCCGGTCTTACAGGCCGAGATACCGAGTGACAGCGTGCTCGACTTCGGCGAGCTCGTCGCGTTCGAGGTAGTGCACCGGGTCGCCGATGAGGTAGTCGGTGTCGATGCTGCGGATCTGGTTGACGAGGAACCTGGTCTGTTGTCCGTTGATCTCCAGTGAGGGGCGGAAGACGGCGGGCTGCGCGGTGGTCGAGGTGGGGACGATCGTGGCGAGGCTCCAGGGCATGGCACTCGGGCTGAGCACCAGACCGAGGCGCCTGCCGCGCTGCTCGTGGCCACGCTTGGCCGCACCCAGATCCACTCGGTAGACCGCGCCGCGGATCACCACGCATCAGCCTCATCGGTCAGGTCTTCCCGCGCGAGGCGCTCCGCGTCGGATCGAGCTTGGGAGAGCCATACTTCGCGCTCGAGGAGCCGCAGCGCGCGGCGGATCACGTCGCTGGTGCGCTCGTCGGGGCGCATCGCAGTTTTGATGATCCGCTCGTCCTCCTCGGTAGGTCGGAAGCCGATCGTGGTCGCCATGGTCCCACAGTACCGCCTGCGTTTGACAGATGTCACGCAACTGTAGAACACCGTCACCGAAGCGCTCGGCCCGCGGGGACCCTGCCCGGTAACGTCACGAACCTGCTACCCGATGATCCACACCACACCGCAGTCTGATTTCGGCTGACCTGGGTGGCTACCGCCAGCGACGACGGGACCGGCTTCGATCACATTAGGTAGATGACAGTCGGACGCCGTAGCCCCTCACGATGCGCGACAGTAGCAACCACCGACCGCTTCGATCGGTCCGCCGTATTCACTACCGGACCGACCGGTATCCAGAGTGCGGTGGTGAATCGTGGACCGCTCCCACTCGACGACGGAACGCTCAACCCTCACGCGGCCAAGCCGCACCGCCACCCCGATGCCCACCGCAGGGCGAGCCAGACACCGTGTGCTGGGTGGGTCCGGGTGGATAGCTGTCGTGAAGTCCAGCACCGGCGCAAGGTGGCAGGTCGTGGACAGCTCTGCGGCGGTTCCTGCCGGAGTCGATCTCCGGGTCGATTCCGATGGCCTCGAAGGTGCCGACCAGGAACGCGGTGAGGACGCCGCCGCCGAGGGCGATGAGGACGAGGTAGACGAACCACTCGCCGGTGAAGCGGATGAAGTCCATCCGTCGACGCGAGGAGCGCCAGTCCTCGGCCACATAGGCCAGACCCACCACCAGCCACAGCGCGATGGGCAGGTGGATGCTGGTCAGGACCACCGACTGCGACGTCTCGGCCAGCGGGTAGGCGTTGGCCGCCACGGCGCCGAGCGCGAACAACACCACCAGGATCCCGATCAGCCGGGGGCGGGCGTGGCGGCGCCAGGCTAGGAAGGCCGCCAGCCAGGGCAGCGCGAACAGGCCCAGGTTGGGCCCGTAGAACGCGCCGTCCTCGTCGATCCTCATCCCGAACAGTTCCGGCACCTTGATCGACGCTGTCCGACGGTGCTGCTGGTGGTCTGCGTCGATGCGGCGGTCGCGGCGTGGTGCGCGCGGCCGATCGAGATCGGGCCGGGCTGGCGGGGAGTGCCCCTGGTGCTGGGGCCGGACCGGGTGCCGGTGCTGACCGAGGTCGGGCAGGCCGCTGGGGTGCCGGAGCTGGCGGTGCTCTCGGCCTTGGCACACGGCGACTCTTCGGAGCACCGCAAGGTGATCGACGTGCTGGTCGAGGTGCTGTCGATCGCCGAAGAGGATCGCGCCATCTCGTATGCTGGGCTAGTCCTCGCCGCGCTGCCGGAGGCCGCGCACAGTTACCTGGAGGCACTGATGAAGACCGAGACCTACGCCTACCAGAGCGGGTACGCGCGCAGCCTGCTCGCTCAAGGCAGGACCGAGGCCAAGGCCGCTGACGTGCTCATGGTGCTCGATGCCCGCGGCATGGACGTCACCGACAAGGCCCGCATGCGCATCACCGAGTGCTCGGATCTCGACCAGCTCGACCTCTGGCTGCGTCGGGCGGTCACCGTCGCCTCGGTCGCCGAGCTGTTCGACTGAAGACTTCTGATTCCCGGTTGTCCCCGCGCGGTTGGACGCCCCGCTCGATGCGCTACCGAGGGCACGGCCTTAATCAGCTGGTCGATGCCTGCCCGGTGTAGCTCCGCAACGGCGGGGATGTGATGTCCGCAAGCAGCTCGTCCCGCTGGCGGACGCACTGGCGGTCCGGCCCGGTTCCAACGCGGCCGAGCTGACCTGGATGGCCCATCACGCCACTACCCGGGCGTACGTCGAAGTCGTAGCTGAGAACCTGACCCAGTGCTGCACCGCATTAGTCCGACCTCCGGTCTGGGGATGGCGAGCGCGTACCCGAGCACTTGCTGGACATCCTCGGGTTCGATGAACGGGAAATCGGTCAGGTGCTCCGCCTCTCGCCTGGACATGTGATGCACATGAGAGCATGCTGGAACGATGAAAATGGTGCAGATCCGTAACGTGCCCGACGACCTCCACCGGAAGCTGAAGGCGCGTGCGGCGATGGGGGGCCAGTCACTGTCGGAGTTCGCGTTGAGCGAGCTTCGACGGTCCCTGGAGCGGCCTACCCGGCGGGAACTGGTCGAACGTGTGCAGGCGCGGCACTCCGCTCAGGTCACCGAGCCGGCTCAGGTCGCCGTCCGCGCGGAGCGCGACGCCCGCTGATGGTGCTCGATGCCTCAGCCGTGGTCGAATGGCTGCTCGGACTGCCGCTCGCAGCAGCGGTGGGCTCCCGGATCGCCGATCCCGACGTGCCCCTGCACGCCCCCCACCTGCTGGGGGTCGAGGTCGCCCAAGTCGTGCGACGCTACGTGGCCCGCGGTGAGGTCACGCCTGAACGTGGTGCTGAGGCGATCGCCGATCTGGCCGACCTGGACGTGGTCCAGCACCCTCATGAACCGCTGCTGCCCGCGATCTGGCAGCTCCGGTCGAACCTCACCGCCTACGACGCCGCCTACGTGGCACTGGCCGAGGCGCTCGAGACGCCGTTGGTCACCCTCGACGGCCGCATCGCCACCGCACCCGGGCACGCCGCGATTATCGACCTGGTCTGCTGAGTGGTCGACATACGGCTGGCGGCGCCCGGCGACCTGCGCCCACACCATCGCGCTGTAACCACACTTTATAAGCAGTTCTCCACATGCCACTCCGGTGACATTTCCGATTGATTCGACTGACGGCTCCACGCGGTATTTATCCCCGCCACCATCACGGATCGAATTCTGGAGATGATAGGCTCCGCGAGCTCCTGGCTATCGACCATCTGGCCCGTGCCGTCGGCGCGACGCTGACCGGACAGATGGAGGCCCGCACCATCCGGACACCACTCGAGACATGAGGTTAGCCGTCACATGGACTGGATGCTCAGCCCTGAGCTGTGGATCGCCTTCGCCACCCTGTTGCTGCTGGAGGTTGTCCTCGGCATCGACAACGTCGTGTTCATCTCCATCCTCGCCGACCGCCTGCCCGCTCACCAGCAGCAACGCGCACGCGTGGTGGGCCTGTCCCTGGCCCTGATCACTCGGCTGCTGCTTCTGGCGTCGCTGTCCTGGGTCATCGGCCTGACCGCCCCCCTGTTCACCACCCTCGGTCAGGAGATCTCCGGACGTGATCTCATCCTGCTACTGGGCGGACTATTCCTGCTCAGCAAAGCCACCTACGAGATCCACGAACAACTCGAAGGCGACGAACACATCACCACCACCCGCAAAGCGGTCTCCTTCACCTCCGTCATCGTCCAGATCCTCCTCCTCGATGTGGTGTTCTCCCTCGACTCGGTGATCACCGCCGTCGGCATGGTCGAGGAGCTCGGCATCATGATCGCCGCCGTGGTTATCGCCATGATCATCATGCTGGTGTCGGCCCAGGCCATCAGCCAGTTCGTCAACCGCCACCCCACGGTCAAAATGCTCGCCCTCTCCTTCCTCCTGCTCATCGGCGGCAGCCTCATCGCCGAGGGCTTCGACCAGCACATTCCCAAGGGCTACGTCTACGGGCCGATCGCCTTCTCACTCTTGGTGGAGTTCCTCAACCTCCGCGCCCGCGCCAAACGTGTCGGCCAGCCCGTGCACCTACACCCCACCTACGTCAAGAAGGACCAAGCGTCCACACCAGATTAGGCACCACCGGCCGGCGCGTTGAGCCCCGACACGATCGACGCATTACCGGTCAGAGGTGAAGTCCCCGCACACCACCCGACGGGGCTGAGGGGCTGCTGGCTCAGCTCACGAAGGCCGTTCTGAAGCGAGCCTTGGGTCGAGGAAACGACCGAGCAGCTCGGTTATGCGCCCTAGCCTCCAAACCCACCCCACTGCACGGCCATGCCGATGACAGTGCGTCTCCTTCTGTACCGTATGCCGCACTGCGTTGATTGAGCGGTCGTTCAGCTGCGTTCTTGTCACTCAGATCAACGGAGTCAGCCATGCCCAGCTACATCCTCACCGGCACCCCGGGAGCGGGCAAGACCGCCATTCTGCGGCAACTGGAGCTCAACGGGCACGTTGTCGTCGAGGAAGCCGTGCTGAGCCACTATCTGGGTTTCGCACCGTCGCCCCCTGTTGGCCGAGGAAGTCGACCGAATTGTTGCCCACGGTGTTTACGAGTCGACCGTCTTCTTCGTTCGTCACCAAGGCTTCGTCCGCGCTACCTCGGCCAGAAGGATAAGTTTCGACGGGTTCGGTGGGTGGGGCCAGAACAAGTTGCTGAAGACAGCGGGGCGACCTTCTCCAGGGTGGGGACGCAAGTCGACCTGGACACCAACCCGCTGTTCGCCAGTCGCAGAGGCAGAGATACGGGAACTGTCGGGTCAGCACCCCTGTCTCGGGTCACCAGGGGCAGGTTCGCGGACCGGGCTGTGGCGGCGACAGCTCGGTCGAAAGGATCTTGTACACGGTCGCGACTGATCGAGGTCATCGCGATGGCGACATCGACGGTCACCCACCTGTGCAGCCGCTGACTTGAGTTCGATGACATCGGCCGAGCTGGTGGCACGTCGACCATCCCGGCGAGCAGCTCCGGAACCAGCGACTCCAGCGCGGTGCTGCCCGGCTGAGGTGAATCCGATGTCTCAGCGCGTCAGCTTTCTCCCGGTAGCTGCCGCAGTCTGGAACGTGTCAGCCCACTCAGTGAGGCTCTTTCCGGGCCCCGACCGGCAGTCCGGTATCGACGTCGATGCGGCCCGCAGCGTT
>JBQTGW010000116.1:0-7062 GCA_052390495.1 Pseudonocardiales bacterium | reverse complement strand
CCTGGGCCGGGGGGTGAGGACAGGACAGGACCACAGCATGGTCGCAGCCCGTAGTTGCACGTTACTTCAGGTGACCGGCAGGGCGGGCGGGGTCACGCTCAGGCAGCATCGACCGGCGATGACACCGGGGGAGGCACAGACCTCCCACTCCCCGGAGCCGGTGACCGCCGTGCCCAGCGCGACCAGCCACCAGCCCGGCCCCTGATCACCTTGTCGGAAGAACACAGCCCGGTGAGCACCCTCCTCTGCCGACACAGCAATCAGAGGGCACCGGCCCGGCACCAGGACGATCCCACAGTACCCAGAGAGGACCCAGACCTGACCGAGATCCCGGCACACCCGCTCCGGACAGAATGAACCCACACCCAACCTGCGACTCGATATGACGATCACACGACAGCCGGCGAACTTGCCGTTGCCCTGGGGGTCGTGAGAATAGTAGTGACTACTCAACGTCGCTACAGGTGAACGTTAAAGCGAACATGACGTTGCCCTGGGTACGGACGTGGACGAGGCCAAGGCGCGCTTCTGTGGGGTGGATGCGTGAGCTCCTCGCGCAGGCGGCCGAGCATTTATCTCTTACCATCGTCGGCGACCCCACGTTCGGCTGGTGAGATCGGAGCATCGACAGCCGCGTCCGAGACGTTGATGGCGACCGCTGGCCGCGCGTCGTCACTAGTAACAGCGCCTGGGCCAACGTGGACGAACGCGGTGCTGTGCGGCTTTCATACCGTTCTGGTCGCGTGGGCGCACGCCAAAATGATTCTGGAGGTCAGCCGCCGACCAGGGATTTTACGGCGTTGGTGTCGAGCGGATCGACCCGGCGCAGGCCGTCGAGGTTGTCGAATGCCTGGTCCGTTGTCACGATCACCTTGCAACCGGCGTCAATGGCGACCGCCGCGTGTAACCGGTCCGCTGTGCCCAGGCCCGGTGATGTGTTCGCCAGGGCGACCCACAGGTGTTCCGGGGTCACGCTGAGTAGGACGGTGAACAGTTCGGCAGCCAGCGCAGCGGTGCCCGCTGGCAGCGGTGGCCGCCCCCGGTGTTCGAGGTGCCACACCTCCTCGATCACGAGGACTGACGTGGCCGCTGGCAGCCGTCCTTCCGCCACCCACGACATGATCTCGGTGCAGGCCGAGCGCTGCGGTGAATCGTATCGAGAGTAGGCGATGACAGTAGCGTCGATGAAGGCGAGCACGCCCGTCATCCCGGCGGGAGGAGCTTGTCGACACGATCGTCGAGTAACGTCTCCAGGGTGCCCGGGTCCGGTCCGGGAGCCACGATCGGGAGCGCGTTGAACCGTGCCCAGCTGGCCCGTCGCTGCGGCGTACGGGGATGTGGAAACGCCTGGTCGAGGGCCTCTCGCACCAGCTCCGTCACCGGCACACCCTGAACGCGGGCCGCATCCCGCAGGCGCGCTGCCTGCTCTGGCCGGAGCAAGATCTGTAACCGTTCCATCGGCATACATACAGCCTACACACCCGCGTGATCGGCGACCGGCTGCGGTGACGGGCATTGAGCTCAACCCCTTGAGCCATGCGCCGCCTGTGCGGCTTCCTGAGCCACGGGCCGCCTGTGCGGCTTCGCATACCGCGTGGTTGTGGGCCTATGCCGCTGCGTCATGACCGGTCAGCGCAGGGTCATAACGCAGCGGCATAGCCGGAGTAGCCCACCCGGACTACGGTCCGACCGCGTTCATCGCTCCGTGTGGGGCGGGCGGATACGGCGGAAGGGGTCTGGGGATGGGTCGGACGGGTGCGCAGGAGCGGGTCTGCCTGGCGTGTCGGGAGACCGTGCTGTCGCGGTACAACCCGGATCCGTTGTGTTCGGTGTGCGAGCGGGCGTCGCGGGACTCGGCGGGGATCGTGGCGACGTGGTTGTGGGACTCGGTCCCGATGCGTGCGGCGCTGGCCCGCGCCGACCTCGCGGCGTTTGTTGCGATCTTCCGAGCTGCTGCGAGGCTGTCCCAGGCGGAGCTGGGTAACTTGATCGAGGGGTGGTCGCAGTCGACGGTGTCGCTGATCGAGCGGGGGCTGCGCGACACGGTGTACGACATCCGCACGCTGCTGGCTTTCGCTGACACGGTCGGTATGCCCCGGGCTGCGCTGCTGCCGCTGATTCTTGGCCGCTCGGATGCCATCCTGGAGGGTGATGATGCTGTCGCCCTGCTAGGAGTTGATACCGTGGATCGTCGGTTGTTCACCACACTCGCCGGGGGGCTCGTTGCGGTGGCCGTTCTGCCTGCCCCGGCCCGGGTGGACCGGGCGCACGTGCGCTATCTGCAGGCGAGCCTGGCCCGGCTGCGCACCCAGGACGGCATGGTCGGCGGTGGCGCTCTGTTACCGCAGGCGCTGCGGCATTACGCGCAGGCCCACCGGATGCTCGACGAGAGTGACTACACCGCGACGATCGGCCGCGAGTTGCTGGTCATCACCGCGGATCTGGGTAACCAGAGCGCGTGGTTCGCCTTCGATGCCAACAACCAGCCGCTGGCCCGTCAGCTGTACGGGGAAGCGGCGCTGCTGGCCGACAGTGCTGGTGAGGGCGCGCAGTGCGTGCTCGTGTACGCGAATATGGCGCAACAGTGCACATATTTGGCCGAGCACACCGGCCGCCGGGGTTTTGCCCGGGATGCGCTGAGGTTTACCGATCGTGCTGCGGACGCGGCCCGTTATCAGCCTTCCCCGGCGCTGCACTCCCTGATCTCGATGCGGCAGTCCCTTGCACACGCTCAACTGGGTGACGAGATCGCGTTCCGTTCAGCCATCACGACCGCCCGGCGCGAACTGGACCGTGGCCCGCACGAGACCGACCCGACGTGGACGAAATTCGTTCGTCACTCGGAGATCACCGTATACGAAGCGAAGGGGAGGAAGCGCCTCGACTCGCCCGCCCGAGCCGTCAAGCTCTGTCACGCTGTGCTCGAGGACACCGCCCGGTCTTTCCGTGATCGGGCCTGCCAGCGGGCGTCACTCGCCGAAAACCTGGTGCAGACCGGAGACCTCGACCAGGCGATTGCCCACGGCCTGATGATCGTGCCCGAGCTGGGTACGACCCTCACCTCCGGCCGGGTACTGCAGCGACTGCAACCAGTCCGCGAGGCCGCCGGCGCCGCTGGTGCGGCGGAGTTCTGCGACCAGTTCGACGCAGCGGCCCGCGCCCTCCGGACGACCTGGGAGGCGTGAGCTCTCCGGCGGTGGGCCAACTATAGGCTGATACGCGGTCGAGGGAGCTTGTCGTGCAAGATCTGAGATTCGTGTGGTTGGAACTCACGGGCCGATGTTCGCTCTCGTGCGCTCACTGCTATGCCGACTCAGGGCCGAAGGGCACGGACGGGGCGATGCGGCCGCAGGATTGGTTGCGTGTCATCGACGAGGTAGCCCAACTCGGCGGGCGGATGGTGCAGTTCATCGGCGGTGAGCCAACCCTGCATCGCTCGTTGCCGGCATTTGTGGATCATGCCTTGGTCGGTGGGCTGGAGGTTGAGGTGTTCAGTAACCTCACGCACGTGTCACCGCAGCTTTGGAGGGTCTTCACCCAGCCCGGCGTGCGGCTGGCCACGAGCTACTACTCCGATAACGCCACCGAGCACGAAGCGATCACCAAGGGGCGGAACAGCTACGCCCGGACCAAGGCCAACATCATCGAAGCCCTGCGCCGGTCGATCCCGCTGCGCGTGGGGCTCATCGACGTTCAGGATGGACAGCGAGTGGAGCAGGCTCGCGCCGAGTTGGAAGCCCTCGGAGTGACCGACATTGGTTTCGACCTGCTGCGCCAAGTCGGGCGCGGGGTACGGGATCAGCAGCCGAATGTGGACCAGCTCTGTGGCCGCTGCGCTGATAGCGTAGTAGCTATTTCTCCGGACGGTAGCGTGTGGCCGTGCGTCTTCGCCCGGTGGCTTCCTGTCGGCAATATTCGCGAGTCGCCACTACATGAGATCATTGATGGCACGATTCTCGCCACGACTCGCACTCAGCTACAACATGACTTCGCCAAACGTCAATGCGGACCTGACAAACATCAGTGCGGTCCGGACAAGCAAAAATGTGCTCCGGAGTCCCGGTGCGAACCCTCTCAAAGCGATTGCAAACCCCACTGTCCGCCGGGATACCACTGCGGCCCAAAGTGCGTTCCCGACCAATGCTGGCCCGGCTACTATTGTGCCCCAGACGGGTGAAATCGTGCTCATTCACAGCGTGAGACGTGACCCTTTGGCGGCGCCCTACGACCCGGCGCAGTGGCCGTTCACGATGCCGCCCATAAAAAAGATTCTGACTGAAGGTTTGCGCTTCAGTCGACCGGTCACCTTTCTGATCGGGGAAAATGGGTCTGGTAAATCAACCGTGTTGGCAGCGATCGCCGAGGCTCAGGGCGTCGACGCGCGAGGCGGGAGCGTAGGGCGTCGCTACGCTCCGGCTGCCCCAAAAAGTGAACTGGCACGCCAACTTGCGATAGAACTGACCGCCCACGGTACTAGAACGATAGGTCGAAAAGCACGCGGTTACTTCCTCCGCGCGGAGACCGCGTATGGATACTTCCAGTTCGTCGAGCGGCAGCATGTTGCGGGATTCGGCGATCGGTCGCTCCTGGAGCAAAGTCATGGAGAGTCATTCTGGCAGCTTTTCGAGCACAAGTTCTCCCACCCGGGACTCTACTTGATGGACGAGCCGGAATCTGCCTTGTCCTTCTCGTCTTGCCTTCGACTTATCGGTCTGATCCAGTCGCTGGCCGCAACCGGATCACAGATTATCTGCGCCACCCACTCACCGCTTCTCACCGCGTTTCCTCAAGCTCACCTCATCGAGGTCGGTGATCACGGGCTACGTACGCTCGAGTGGGCGGAGCTCGAATTAGTGGACCACTGGCGACGCTACCTGACTACCCCGGATGCTTACCTTCGGCACATCATCGACACCTGAAAGGCTGACGTGTATACGGACGTGGAGGAGGCCAACGCGCGCTTCCGTGGATGGATGCGTGAGCTCCTCACACAGGCGGCCGAGTATTTCTCCCTTACCCTCTTCGGCGACCCCACGTTCGGCTGGCGAGATCGGAGCATCGGCAGCCGTGTCCGAGATGTTGATGGCGACAGCTGGCTGCGCGTGGTCACCAGTCACAGCGCCTGGGCCAACGGGGACTTTTGGACCGGAAATCTCGACGCCTCCGCCATTCGTGACGTGCCCAAGCCCCGTGTTCTACAAGTTCACGAATGGACTGAGGAGCCCCGGATTATTCGGGCCGAACTGATGACCCTTGTACCCGGTCGTGCCTGCTCGGACACGCAGGAACTCCGCCATGAGCTGGATCTGCCCGACGAATGGTGGACCAGCTTGCGTCACGCACTCGACGTCCTGGCCACTCACCGAACGGAGCGTGCCGGGGCCACACAAGAAGGTATCTCACACCGTCTGCTTGCCTTCTTCGGCGACAAAATCGACCCTACCGTCACCACATGGAGCACAGCCCACGGTGATCTACAATGGGCCAACCTTACCGCTCCCGCCCCGCACCTGCTGGACTGGGAAGGCTGGGGAATCGCCCCGGCAGGCTATGACGCCGCCACTCTCTACTGCTACTCCCTACTGGCTCCCAACACAGCTCGAAGGGTCTACGAGACCTTCGCCGACATCCTCGACACCCCCAACGGCACACGCAGCCAACTCCACGTGATCGGGCGTCTGCTCCTGCGCGTGAACGGCGGCGACTACCCGGACCTCGCGGAACCTCTTCACCAGCATGCTCAACGCCTCCTCAGCGAGCAAGACGCCTGCTGATAAGCATCCGCCCAGCTCCCGGAACGCCACCCGAGCTGGGGCGCAACGCAATGGTCGCTACTGAAGTGCGCTGGGCGGGCGAACGTCAGGCGACGACCTATCTTTATCCGCTTCTGCCTTGTGTGGCGGCCGGAATGACAATGCCCAGTTAGCGTAATCCTACCGTTGCATAGCGGGTCCGGGGTGAAAGTGCACGGAGACGGGCGTTCATGCCCGGCGTGCCCAGGTGGACCACAGTGCTGATCGGGCGACGGTGGCACGCCGTCCGATCCGGTATCGGGCCACCAGCGTCACCGGCAGTCGGGCCGCCACTTCGGTGAGTACTCGCAGGCGCAGGGTGAGGGCGAAGTTGGGTGTGGCGGGACGATCCGGGCGCCAGGGCAGGGTCAAGGTCAGGGCGGCGAATCGGCCCAGCTCCCTGGCCGCGACCCCGGCTGGGGCGCAGCGCAGCAGCATCAGTAGGCGGTTGCGTTCGTTCCAGCGGTGGAAGGCGGGTGTGCCGTGCCGGGACGATGCGCCGCCGACGTGCCGGACTCGGGCGTCCGGCACGGCGAGTACCCGGTAGCCCGCCAGTCGGAGTCGCCAGGAGGTGTCGGTGTCCTCGTAGTAGCAGAACAGCGAGCCCGGCACCCCGCCGACGTCGCGCAGTGCGTCGGTGCGCAGTAGCGCGGCGCCGCCGCAGAAGCTGAACGGGCGTGGTCCGGTGCTGTCGCGGCCGTATCCGATCGGGGTGAGTTCCACCCCGGTGGAGATCAGTTCACCGCTTCCGTTGTGGAGCGCAGAGGCTGCGGCGGCGGCCGTGGCGTCGTCGTCCAGGCTTTTCTCCAGCGCCGCCAGCCACTGGGGTTCCGGCTCGGCGTCGTCGTTGAGCCAGGCCATGAAGGGGGTTTTGATCTGGGGTAACGCGGCGGCGAGCGCACCCGCGTAGCCGGTGTTGCGCGCCAGCCGGAGTACCCGGGGGCGGGATGGGTGCGCGGCCAGTTCCTCGGCGGTGCCGTCGGTCGAGGCGTTGTCGATCACCAGCACCCGGTGGGATCGGGTCTGGGCGGCCAGGGCATCGAGACAGCGGCCGATGAGGCCGTGTCCTCGCCAGGTCACTACGACCACCGTGCTCACCGCGCCTGCTGTCACGGGAGGTGACGGTAGTGCCAGACTTCCCGGGTGCCGAAGCTGGTCGTGCTGCTGGAGCAGCTGCTCGCCCCGGTGCCGGGTGGCACGGGGCGGTACTCCCGTGAGCTCACCGCGGCGCTGGCCGCGACCGCGCCGACCGGCTGGACGGTGGGCAGCG
>JBQTGW010000115.1:0-63111 GCA_052390495.1 Pseudonocardiales bacterium | reverse complement strand
AGGACCCCGATCCGATCTCCGGTGGCGACACTGGATGCTCAGCAGTGCCCCTGCCCGCCACCACGCGATTCGCTGGGCGTGACCGATCACCCCGGGGTCCGGTGACCCGAACCGGGCACCCGTGACTGCCTGGCGGTCTGTCGCGATCGGACCGTGACACTGCGGAAAGGCGGCATCGTGGGAACAAGAAGAGCGAGCGGGGCCAGTGCCCGTGCCCGACAGCGTGGAGTACCGCCGGTGGGCGAGCTCAGCGTCATGATGGCGTTGGGCACGCTCGGCGCGCCGGCGATCAGGGGCGACTCCTCGCCGGCGTAGTTCCACATGCTCAGCTGTGGTTTGCCCGCCACCCTGGCAGTCGCGGCGGCCACCCGCGACTGCATGTCGGCGATGACCTGCTCGGCCCGATCCGAGACGCCGAAGATGGTGCCGAACGCGCGCAGGTCGCTCTACCGGTACCACGGCGCAGCGCAGCGCGTGGGCCAGGCTGAGGGGAATAACCGACTTGTCCGCTGCCTTCAGAGTGTGGCGAGTAGCTCCACGTCGCGCTCTCGCGCCAGCGTGACGAGCGCGGCGTCGAAGGTGACCAGGCGCATGCCGCGGCGGCGAGCGAGGGTCAGCAGGTGTGCGTCGGTCACCTGGCGGTGGCCTGTCATGGCTGGCACGTCACTGTCGGTGAGTGACACGTCGTCGGTGAGGAAGTGGTGACCGTCGATGTTTCGTAGCGCGGTGAGCACGCTGCGGGCCGACTCGATGTCGATCGGGCTCGGGAGGACCTTCGGATTGGACGACACCCGGACGAACCCGCTCTCGGTGATCGGGCAGGTGGCCCATCCGCCGGGGCTGTTGTCGGCGAACCACTGGCGTACGCGTGCATGGTGAATGTGGGAATCCCAGGCCAACGCGACGAGCGCGTTGACGTCCAGTAGCGCGGCGGCCATCAGTCCTCGTCGAGCGCGCGCCGCACCATCTCGGGAGTGATCGGTGATGTTCCCGCGGGTACCCGGATCACGGGGAGGCCGCTGTCGGCCTCGACTCGTGCGGGGGTCAGCCCGCGGCGCGCGAGCTCGGAGATGACCGAGCCCAGCGAGCGTCGCTGTCCCGCGGCCAGCTCCCGGGCAGCTGCGACGACGTCGTCGTCCAGATCAAGTGTCGTCCGCACGATCGTGATGCTACCGCATCAACGCATCTAAGCACGACACCGGATGGGGAAGGCGGTCGCGCCGAGTGGCTGAGGCCCCGGGCACCACATTGGCGAGCGACCACCGCGCTGCCGCACGCCGCTAGGACGAGTGCGGCAGCCAGTAGGCTGATCACTCAGCGTGCACGACTTGACCGTTTGATCGGCTTCTCCTCTGAATCGGGCTACCGCTGGTTAGCAGGAGAGTCGTAACGTTCTGTTGCAAGCAAGCAGCACTTGCACATGTTTGGATCAACGCATGCGTCTGTGGCGCCCGTCCGACCGGGCCGGGTTGTGGCGCGACCGCTCGTTCCGGCTGCTGTGGATCGGCCAGACCACTGCCATCGCCGGTGGCATGATCCAGCTCGTCGTGCTGCCGGTGCTGATGTACCAGCTCACCGGTTCGGCCGCGCAGACGTCGCTGGTGGCCACCGCTGCGGCCGTGCCGTACCTCGTCTTCGGGCTGTATGCCGGAGCCGTCGCGGACCGGTCGAACCGCCGGGCAATCATGGTCGGCTGCGATCTCGCTAGTGCGGCGGCCATCTCGAGCATCCCGCTGGCCGCTGCGTTCGACGTGCTGACCCCGGCGCAGATCCTCGTCGCCGCCGCGCTGACCGGCACGGCGTTCGTCTGGCACGACTCGGCGCTGTTCGGTGCGCTGCCCGCCATCGTGGGCCGGGACCGGATCGCGGACGCATACACGAACCTCATCTCCACCAGCCAGATCCTGCAGGTCAGTGCCACCGCGGTGGCCGGTGTGCTCATCGCGACGGTCGGGGCGCCCGAAGCGCTCTGGGTGCATGCAGTGGGCTACTCGATCTCGGCCGTCATGATCGGTCTGGTGCCGAGCCGCCTCAGCGTCATGTCGGGGCCCGACGCGCGCCCGCGGAGCCTGTCCGCCGACATCCGCGAGGGCCTGCGCTACGTCCGACGCCACCCGGTCATCTGGCCGCTCACCACCGTCACCATCGGCTCGGGTCTCCCCGGGGGTGCGTTGACCGGGCTCGTCGTCGTGTACGGGGTCCAGCAGTTGGGGTTGACCGACGACGACGCCCGGATCGGCTGGCTGTTCACCGCCCTGGCGGTCGGCGGGCTCGCCGCCGGGCTGGTGATGCCTGCGCTGTCTCGGCGGGTGAGCCAGCCGCTGATCGCTCTCTTCGGGTTATCGGCCAAGATCGTCTTATTGGTCGGCATCGCTCTGGTGTCGACGCTGGCCGCGGGCGTGATCCTGCTGGCGGCCTGGGGCGTCGTCTTGATTCTGACCCGGATAAACCAGATCACCCTGCGCCAGCAACTCACTCCGGACCGGCTACAGGGCAGGGTCAACGTGACGGTACGCATGATCAACTACAGCGGCACGCCACTCGGCGCTGCCGTCGGCGGCATCCTCGCCGACCAGCTCGACGTGCGGGCGGCGCTGCTCATCATGTCGGCCCTGCTCGCCGCCACCGCCGTCTACGCCTGGTCCTCACCACTGCGCCGCATCGACCGAGCAACGATCGCTCGTATGCAGGAGGAGGCCGAGCAGGCTGGGTGAAACTCACGGCACTCGCCGCACCGAACTCGTCGCCGAGACCAGCCAGATGACCACCCTCGACATCGACACCAGCCGCAACCTCGGGAATGGCGGAATTGGTAGATCACGCCAGCCCGGCGTAACACACTTCGCTGATGGGCATCATCCAGGAAAGCGAGCATTTCCAGGGCAGCGGAGTTGTCAGCACCGTAACGGGATTGACGCTGGCCAGGCTGTGGGAATGGTCGCGCAGTTCGTTCAGGATCTGGGTCCCACACCGGCGCAGTGGTGGTGCCGGTGGAGGTTACCTTGCCGGTGATGCGCGGCAGGTAGTCGACCAAGTCGGTTAGGGTGAGGTCGGTCAGGCGATCTCATCGAACCCGTCGAGGATGGGCAGGATGCGGGCGGTGTCGATATGAAGGTTCTGCCCCTGGTCGGGGCGCTGGGCTGGGTCGCCGCGCTGGTCGGTCTCGCTGCCGCGTCCGGACTGGCCGGGCAGGCTGCGACCGAGCCCCCGCACTTCGACGACGGCTTCGGGCTCACCGTGATCAGCCAGTCGGCGTGGATGGACGCTACCGAACGCACGTTCACCTTCACGGTGCGCTCCGACCAGGTCCCGGCCTACACCGTGCTGCCGGGCCAGGTCTCCGCCGAGCACGTCATCATGGTCACCCTGCCCGGAAGCCGGTGCGGTGGTAGTCGTCACAGGATAAGACACTACATGCGTAGGAATGCAGATACGCAATTCATGAGGTAGCGAGAGTGAGCGGTTAGAGTCGTGGCATGCACTCCTCGCTCGCCGACTTCGAGATGCCCCCCGAGGAGCAGGTGTATCTCGCCGCGGAATCGTTCCGGTTGCTGGCCGACCCAACGCGGATCAAGATCCTGTGGGCGCTGCTGCAAGGCGAATCGTCGGTGGCGTGCCTGGCCGAACTCGTGCGGGCGGCCCCCACCGCAGTGAGCCAGCACCTCGCGAAACTGCGCCTGGCCGGCCTGGTGCGCGGACGGCGCGAGGGCACGTTCGTCTTCTATTCGGCCGCCGACGACCACGTCCGCGCGCTGCTCTCGGAGGCATTACGGCACGCGGACCGCACCGAGCACGGCGGCACCCGGACCTGACCGGCGCTCAGCCTGGTGCCGTTCCTACGTGGACGGTGTGGGCGGTCAGCAAGAACACGTCGTCGCGCCTGCCGACGTAGTGCGGGCCGCTCTCGTCGAGGAGCTCACCGACGACCTGGAGATCGAGCTCGCTGATCCAGGGCTGCGCTAAGTCGCGTATCCCGGACAGCCAGCGCAGCACGTCCGCCCGCACCTCGTCGGTCGGCGGTGGGGGCTGGTCCACCAGGTAGCTGAACGAGCTCACCTCCAGCAGCCCAGCGTCGGTCAGCGCCCGGTTCCACCCGACCGGCAGGCGCACCACACCATCCATCGCGGCGCGCATCTGACCGAACCATGCCCCGTGCGCCGCCAGCAGCCGCCCCTGCAGGCCCGGTTCACCGAGCCCGACATCCCATGGCAGGCACCGCTGCTCCAGCCCGCTCTCGACCAACGCGAGCCTGCCCCCCGGTTTGACCAGTGTCGTCAGGCGCTCGAGGCCGCGCTGCTGGTCAGGGAGGTGGTGCACGACAAACGAGGCGAACACCAGGTCGGCGCGCGGAGCCAGGTCCAGCAGCGTGTCGTCGGCGGCGTCGGCCTGCACGGCCTGGACCTCGACCCTCGTACCGCCGACGGCGCGGACGTGGGCCGTGGCGGCGTGCAGCAGCTCGGGCGCAACGTCCACCAGCACCACGGTGCAGCCTGCGGGCAGCGCCTCGGCGAACGCCGCGCCCATTCCGCCCGCGCCGCTCCCCACGTCGACGACTACCCGGGTGTCCGGCCGCACCAGCCGCGCCGCCACCTGCCGGAGCGCATCGGCGGCCAGCTCGTCCGCCCCGCGGAGCCGCTCAACCCAGCCCGCCCAGTCGATCCCCTCATGTGAGTGCGCCACACCGGTCAGGCTACGGCCCCGCCGAGCCAAGTTAGGTCGATCAGGAGCTGTCGCAAGCTGCCTCCTCTTGGCTATGTCGACGTCGTGGGCGGTAGCGAGGCACGAAGGGCCGGTCGGTCGCCGAGAGCTGGCCGTTGGGGGGAGACAACGGTGCTCGAATCGGCGACCGACCGGGGACTAGGGGAGCACACCAGCCGTGTCGCCCGTCCACGCTTCTCAACAGATCCTGTCATGGCCACTCACATAGGCGGAAAACTTCATTTCGTATCCCAGGCCAACACCTCACTGAGCACCGTGAGCTCACCACCTGCTACCCGACGCTCCATCAACCCCTTCCCAGGAACGATCAAGGGTGATCTCCGCTGACGCCACGCCAGGCAATCGTGACTGAATCCCTCGATATGAATCATGTCGACCCAGTGGTCGATCACTCGATATCCCATCAGCGGCCCGTCCTCGCCGGGTGCCGTCCGCTGGAACTGAAACCACGTGCCTTGAGATCGTCAAGAAGCCGTTTCGCCGTCATAACATCTGGACTGTCCGGGTTACCCGGGCTCATCGGTCACCATTCCTGTCCTGACAGCTATGCTACGCAGCTCCGTATACCTGGTTTGCCCGCTGTGGGTCACGCACACCCTCTGCCACCCGAGCGGATCCGGCCGCCCCAGCGCCAGCAGCCCGCTACCGATCAGGCACTCGAACGCGACAACCAAGAAATCAGCCACTGGCCGCCCCGCTTTGAAATAGTCAGTGCTCAGCTTCGTCACACTGCCCTCGTGCGCCCGGTGCAGCGCAAGCCACTCGGTGACCTCGGAGTTCATCGTGCCGCCCACTCCTTACACGCCCGGCAATACTTCTTTGTCGGAGTTGTCAGACTCGCGGCCAGCACTACCGTGCCGCACACGGCGACGTAGCGACCGGCACGCCGCCCCACGACTACCGCGTCATCGCTCACCAGATGCGCACTCCCCGTACCGGCATCAACCAACTCGGCAACACACTGTCTCTGCGTTACGGCACCGGTAGCGCTCTTTTCCCTTTTCACTCCTGAGCAGTCCACTCGGCACACACGGTCGCCGGGGAGCCGGGGCATACACCTCGCTTGCCGCACAGCACCGCATACAGTTCCCGCCCCTGGTCGGTCAACGTGACCTCTCGTATTCCTACCGTGTCCGGGCCAGCCTCAACCAGCGCCAGCCGCTCGGTCTCGACAAGCTTTGCCAACGGCGCATTGAGGTAGTGCGGTACCGCACGGCCATGGTGGTAATAGCACTCCTCCAACAGCGCCACACCACCTTCATTCACCCGCCGCAACGCAAGCCATATACTGAGGTCGGTACTCGCCAGTGATTCCCATCCAGGTCTGAGGACGTCGGATGCGCCGCGCAGAATAGATCTACCAGTTTTGCGGTCACTGGTTACCTGGACCACCGCCTGTACCCGCTGAGCCATCCCATCGCCTCCTGTCTGGCGCCGGTACTGCGGCGCGTGAGACCATGAGACGGCACGAACAGGTCTGTTGGACAGGTGGCAGAGAGGGGCACGAGGGGACACTGACCGTGTCACCACGGCAACCGCGTCTTGACAAAGAGTGAAACCTTACTATCGACCGGATAGAATGGGAATATGATGTCGTGACTGGCGCACCCAACGGCAAGACTCCGCGAGAGCCTAATAATGTTCTGGCCGAGTGTCGTGCAGCTCTCAGGCTGTCACATGAAAAGCTGGCTTATCTGATGCGTGAGAAGGCCAGAGATCGCGGCATCCAGATCGGAACACTTGACAGTGTCACGCGCCATATCAAACGAATAGAGGCGGGACACGTACGCGATCCGAGCGCGGTATACAAGGCTCTCCTCTGTGCCGCACTTCAGAAAAATGAAGCATTCTTATTTGGGGCGATATCCCTTGAGGCAAGCTCGGGTTCGATGTCGGCACGCACATTTAATCTACGTAATCATAAGTTAATACCAACATTTGTTGGCGCTAGTGCGGTGCAGCGCGCTATTGACAACTTAGCTATGCAAGCTGCGCCAACCAGCCCAACTCGCTGCTATCATTACACACTTAACCATCCCCGCGATGAAGTAGGCGTCGAACTCTGGGTCTGGCCCTTCGGGGTCGCAATTTTTCACCTCATCGAGGACGTAGCTTTTCCTGATCTTGCGAATTTCGCATTGTGGCACAGGCGTGTCTATGATGAACAAGTAAATTGGGCAAACGAAACGATAGCCTCTCTCTTCAAGTCGGATGCTAGCGCTCAGTACGCAATGCCAATCAACTGGGTCGTTCGATCGATATGGAGCAAGTCGGACCTGGATACAGCTCTGCGGATTCTGACTGCGCCCCGCTTACTTCTACAGCGAACAGCACATACGGAGTCATCGGACTTAGCTCACGCGGCGCTCGTAGAACGCTCCCTTTTCCAGGGCGGACTTGATCAGTTCGATGTATCCGAATTTGGTATTGAAGGAATATCTATGGGTATCGCATCGTGGTCAGGAGTGGTCTATTTTCCCATCGCGCCCCATAGAGCATTGTTGGAGTCGGAGGTCCTCACCTATGAGCTCACTGTTCAGGCGGCGTGGTCCTACTGTGATTGGATACGAAGTCAAGTAGAGATTGGCAACGACCTTGATGTGGAACCTCAACACGGGCGGCGACTATTGCGCGCTTTACGGTCTATCATTACCAATCCCCGCCCTGAAGAAAGCGCCCAAATTTATCCTCTGCGTATCGCGATTCTTGGGTCAAGCGGGATAACCGAGCATCTCAATCAAGCCACAGACGCTATCGCTGAGCTACGAGGTTGACCTATGCAGATTGACAAGTCGGTTCTGATGGTGGTCGACGTACAGAACGGATTCCTAACAGAGCGAACACGGCACGTCTTGCCTGTCATCGTCGAGCTCGTTGACCAGTGGCAGAAAGTGAGTGGAAAAACAGTCTATACGCGGTATTTTAACTACCCCGGCTCAGTCTTCGAACGTGTCATCGACTGGCGACAGCTTTATTTGCCGCCGGACACTGACATAGCCGATGAGCTCACTCCTTATACAAAGCATTCAATCACGCTCGACAAGTACATCTATAGCGCGATATCGCCGGAGTTTGCAGAACTCGCCAGTCGTCACAACTGGACTGATGTTGCGATCTGTGGAATAGACACGGATCTGTGCGTACTAAAGACAGCGTTAGACGTCTTCGAACATGACTTAACACCCTGGGTCATCACAAATGCGTCAGCGAGCACTGGGGGTGGCGACTTTCACGAATCGGGGCTGATGGTAATAGGAAGGGCTATCGGTGAGCACCACCTCGTCACGGCCGAAGAGCTGTTACTCAAGTTCTAACGCTCGAACTGTAGATTGAGGGGACCCGGGTTGTCACGGTGGCAGCATTCAGATCCGGGCTCGGATTATCCTGCGGTAGGCTAACCGGTGATCTGAGGAGGTCCTGGATGGCGGCCGAGGTCGACTACGACGTGGTGGTCGTCGGGTCCGGGTTCGGGGGCAGTGTCGCGGCGCTGCGGCTGACCGAGAAGGGGTACCGGGTCGGTGTGCTGGAAGCGGGGCGGCGTTTTGCCGACGAGGAGCTGGCCACCACGTCCTGGCAGTTGCGTAAGTTCCTCTGGGCGCCCGGGTTGGGCTGCTACGGCATTCAGCGCATTCACCTGCTGCGTGATTTGGTGGTGTTGGCTGGTGCGGGCGTCGGCGGCGGTTCGCTGAACTACGCCAACACCCTGTACCGGCCACCGGACGCGTTCTTCCGCGATCCGCAGTGGGCGCACATCACCGACTGGCGCGCCGAGCTCGACACCTACTACGACCAGGCGCAGCGGATGCTCGGGGTGGTGACCTACGCCGGCCACACCCCTGCGGATGAGGTGCTGCAACGGGTCGCTGGGGAGATGGGGGTAGGCGAGACGTACCATCCCACGCCGGTGGGGGTGTTCTTCGGCCGCCCTGGCGAGGAGGTCGACGATCCCTATTTCGGTGGCGCAGGCCCTCGGCGCACCGGCTGCACCGAATGCGGTTCCTGCATGACTGGGTGCCGGGTCGGGGCCAAGAACACGCTGGTCAAGAACTACCTGTACCTCGCGGAACAGGCAGGTGCGGTGGTACACCCGCTGACCACAGTGACCGTCGTGCGCCCTGCGCCCGACGGGACCTGGCGGATCGACGCCGTGCGCACCGGCACGCGGCGGCGCCGGACGCTGCGGGCACATCGGGTGGTGCTCGCCGCGGGCACCTGGGGGACCCAGCAGCTGCTGCACCGGATGCGCGACGACGGGGTGCTGCCTCGCCTGTCATCCCGGCTGGGTGAGCTGACCCGGTCGAACTCAGAAGCCATCGTCGGCGCCAGCCGCGCCACCGTGGACCCGCAGCGCAACTTCTCCCGTGGGGTGGCCATCACCTCCTCGTTCCACCCCGATGAGCACACCCACATCGAGCCGGTCCGCTACGGGCCGGGTAGCAACGCGATGGGCCTACTGCAAACCCTGGCCACTGACGGTGCCTCGGATACCCCACGCTGGCGGCAATTGCTGCGTTTTGTGGCTCGGCACCCGGTGCAGATGGCCCGGCTGCTGTCGGTGCACCACTGGAGCGAGCGGACGGTGATCCTGCTGGTGATGCAGTCGCTGGACAACTCGTTGACCACCTACCGCAGCCATGGCCGACTCACCTCCCGCCAAGGTCACGGCGAGCCCAACCCCACCTTCATCCCGGCCGGTTTGCGGGCCACCCAGCTCGTCGCCGAGCACATCGGCGGAGTCGCGGGCAGCACCTGGGGTGAGCTGTTCAACATCCCGATAACCGCGCATTTCCTCGGCGGCTGCGTTATGGGCCCGACAGCCGACGACGGCGTCATCGACCCGTATCACCGGGTACACGGCTATCCGAACCTGTCTGTGGTGGACGGCTCCGCGGTTAGCGCCAACCTCGGCGTGAACCCGGCCTTGACGATCACCGCGCTGGCTGAGCGAGCATTCGCCCTGTGGCCCAACAACGGCGAACCGGACCCGCGCCCCCAACCCGGCGAAGACTACCGGCAGCTAACCCCCATCTCGCCGCGCTCACCTGCCGTTCCACCCGACGCCCCAGGCGCTCTGCGCTGGTAAGGCGGCTTCTCGCTGATAATGAGTTTTCCTTATTGTATCTCGCGCGCTATCAGTTTCTTGTTGCAGAAAACACCGCGGTGCCCAGGGCAGGTTTCCCAGTGGTGGAAGTACCCCTTGCGCAAGGCTCGACCGTAAGCCCACACGGCGGTCGGCCTCGACTGGCTAGTGATCTTTAAGTACCATGGCGTCGCTCTGCACCACAGGAAATGTTCGCGGGGTCCAGGGGCGCCTGGGGGGAAGCGAAGCATCCGAGCTCCGATCTCTTGGGTGCCTTCCCACTATCTCATGTCGGTGATCAACCCGAGGTGGACCGCTGCTGGACAGCTAACCGGTCAGTGCGCCGCGAGGCGGACCTGATCGCGGCCGGCTTCCTTGGCGGCCATCAGCGCACCATCCGCGGCCAGCAGTAGGCGGTCGATCTCGTCACCGTTCTCGGGGCTGATCGCCGCACCGATCGACACGGACATGCCCGCCACCACGACCGGCTTGCCGTTCGGGCCGCCGACCGGGACTGCAAGGCTGCTGATTCGCAGGCGAACCCGATCTGCGATGCTCTCCACCTCGTCGGGTCCCACCCCGGGTAGCAGCATCACGAACTCCTCGCCGCCGAAGCGTCCGACCAGGTCGTATGGCCTGGTTTCGTGGCGCAGCGCGTCAGCGACGGCGCGCAGCAACTGGTCACCGACCAGATGCCCCATTCGGTCGTTGAACGATTTGAAGTGGTCCAGGTCGAGCATGAGCACGCCGAGTGGCTCGGCGACGCGACGGGCCCGCTCGAGTTCCTTGTCGGCGACCTCGTGCCAGAAGCCCGCGGTGAGCAGACCGGTCTTACTGTCCGTGCGCGCAGCTTGCAGGAAGTGTGGCAGCAGCAGGGAACGGTGCAACGCGATCACGGTGATCATCAGAACCGCGATCAGATACGGCTCCCTGTCCAGCATCACGGCGAGCGCGACGCCCAGGCCGAGCGCGGCCGCGACCACCACCTGGTCGCTCAGGTCGCCCAGCGCGCGGCGAGCCGGCTGGAGCGGGTCGGACAGGATGACGGCTCCGACCACCAGGGCGTAGTTGATCAGCCAGAATGCGGCCGCAGCGCCGATCAGGATCATGAGACCGGACGGGCCATGCGGGATGATCGGGTAGCCAACGGGCCTGGACAGTTGCAGTACCGCGATGGCTGCCGTGGGCGCCAGCACCATCGTCGCGCCGGAGAACAGCTTGCGGTACAAGCTACCCAGGCTACTTCGATACCAAGCATGCATATAGACCACCGTGGTCACGGCGAAGACCAACGACGGTGGCACGGACAGCGTCGCAGCGAAGATCCATAGCGACTTCAAGTTCGTGAGCAGGCCGTTTCCCACTGCTCGCTCGCGCAGCTGCTCGATAGTTCGGACTGCCTCTTGATGTATGACGGCCCCGACTACCAACAGGCTGAAGCGGAGCAGATCCCCGACATTCACAGGTACGGCCAGGGTCATCGCGATCACTAGCACTAGGGCCGCGAGATCTACGGCGAGGACATAGCCGACAACGGCTCGCCGTTCGTCCCAGAGTTTCCACCTTCGTGGGTCCAGAAACGAGACCCGGTCGTAGCCATGTTCGACCCGGTCGACTCCGCGTCCCACACTCACTGAGTGCCCCCGATGGTGGCGATAAGCAAGCTACGCCACCGTAATCGGCAGGCGACTCGTTGTCATGCCCCCGAAAGGAGGGACACGTTTAGGGATATGTTCTGCACTTAGAGTAACGAACTGTGCACTCACCCTATGGAGGACCGGCAATGGACATCATCATGACGTGGGTCGCGGCGCCCAGCCCCGGAAACGAGCCCAGCCCCGGAAACGACTGGGTCGGGATGGCGGCTGGTTGACGCCCTGGGCGGCTCGGCGGGGGGACGAGCCGCCCAGGACCTAGATATCGACGCCGTTGCTGCGCAGCCAGCTCAACGGGTTGACCTTCTGTCCTCCGTTCAGCCAGATCTCGAAGTGCAGGTGTGGACCAGTGGATTGACCCCGGTTGCCCATGGTCGCGATCTGCTCACCAGCTGCGATGCGCTGGCCCTCCGAGACCAGCGACTTGTTGATATGTCCGTAGACCGAGACGGTGCCGTCGGCGTGCTGCAGCCGTACCCACATTCCGAAGCCACTGATCGGGCCGGACTCGACGACCACCCCGTCGGTGGTGGCGTAGATCGGGGTGCCGATCGCGTTGGCGATGTCGATGCCGTAGTGGGTGGTGCCCCAGCGGGCGCCGAAGCCTGAGGTGAGTCGGCCCGCCGCAGGCATGACTACGTCGCCAGCAGCCACCCGGAGCCGGGACACGGCGTCACTGGCGGCGCGCTCAGCCTTCGCCTTAGCTGCTGCCGCGGTGGCCGCCATCGCGGCAGCTCGCTCGGCAGCGGCCACGTGGAGAGCGCGCTCCTCGGCGATGCGTTGGCCCTTCGCCAGGCTCGTGACGTCGTGGGCCAGGGTGTCCGGTGCAGTGGGCAGAACTTCAGGCACCGGCAGGGTTTCTATCGGGCCGCGACCCCCCAGGCCGGTGTAGGCGGTCAGATCAGACCCGGCCACCAGCAGGGCACTACCTTCCGTGCGTTCGGGCTGTTCCAAACCATGGCCAGCGGCAGCGACTGCACCGACGGCGACGGCTGCGGCCAGCATGCGTCCACGTGCCGCAGGGCTGGGAGTGGGAATGCGGTGGGCGCCTCCGCTTCGGCCGACCGCTTTCGCGTCGACAGTGTCGATGCTGGTGCTGTGGGTTCGGCCGCTGGGGGAGCGGTGACGAGCCAAGACCTGCCCTTCCGTTCGGGGCCGACTGGTGAGTTGACCCAGGCCAAGGGGGCGTGACAAAGACCTCGGGACGCTAGCCACCCGGCTGACTGCGAGGCAAGCAATGAAACCCCACCCACAGGCGGTAGCCGGTGAACGGCGTAGAGGAATCGGTAAGCGGTCCTTTTGACCTTCGTTGCCGCCGGTCACGGCGAGTGCGTAGGGTGTCACCCACTGTCGCACGGGTTGTTTACCGGCGGGTGCGCGGGCGTCCCGCCATGACACGACAACACCGGAGGTGCTGGATGGGTCGGCGGGCACGCGGGGGTCGGTCAGGGGTCGTTCTCACCGTGCTGGTCACGGCACTGCTACCCAGCCTGCTGTCTTGTTCTGGTTCTGCTGAGTCCGCCGGTGTCGTGGAAACTGCGCTGCCGCCGCCTGCCACTCTGCCCGGCTTGCCTGCTGCGCCTACTACTACGCCGCCTGCCCCCGCTCCGGTGTCGCCGTTCACCGGGCAGCCGGGTGACCTCGGCGCACCGGTGCTCGGTGTCAAAATTGACAACGTCTCGCAGGCGCGCCCGCAGAGCGGGCTTGAGGCGGCCGACCTAGTCTATGTGGAGCCGATAGAGGGTGGCTTGAGCCGGTTGCTCGCGGTCTTTCAGTCCCAGCTCCCGCCAGAGGTGGGGCCGGTGCGCAGCGTCCGGCAGAGCGATCTCCAGCTGCTGGCCGGCTTCGGCCGTCCCGCGTTGGCGTTCTCCGGCGAGGCGGCCGCGCTGCGTCCGATGGTCGCGGCGGCGCCGGTGCTCGACGTCTCAGCCACGGCGCGCCCTGGCGCCTACTACCGGTACCGGAAGAGGTCGATCCCGCACAACCTCTACGCCGACCCACTCCGGCTGCGCGAAGGCGGCGCTGCGCCGCGAGACATCGGGTTCCGCTTCGGACCCACCCCGCCCGGCGGCAACCCGACAGCCGGCACCGAGGTCCGATACCCGGCGACGCGGATCGGGGTGCAGTGGCTGGCTGCGGAGTCCAGGTGGGTGCTGTTCATCGACGGCGCGCCGCTCACCTCCGCCTCCGGGCCGCGACCGGGCGCGGCGACCGTCGTGTTGCAGCAGGTGGTGGTGCGGGACACGGATGTTCGCGACGCTGCCGGGAATCCCTCCCCGTTCGCCGCGACGGTGGGGGCGGGCGAGGCGGTGGTGCTGCGCGACGGCCTGGCGTTCGCGGGGAGATGGTCCCGCCCGGCACCACAGGACGGCACGACGTTCACGCTGCCGGACGCCACACCGCTGACGTTCGCACCGGGCCCGGTATGGGTGGTGCTGGTTCCAACCTGAGCTCTGGCCTGAACATATACCGGAGGGGGGTATGCTAGTGTAGTCGATGTGGGTGTGACGTCACTTCAGGAGAGGGACTTCACTCCAGGAGAGGACAGTGGATGGCGAGCTACACGAAAGATCGAGACGTCTACCTCAGACGCCTGCGCCGGATCGAGGGTCAGATTCGCGGGCTGGCGCGGATGGTCGAGCAGGACCAGTACTGCATCGATGTGCTGACCCAGGTCTCAGCCGCGACGAAGGCACTGCAATCCTTTGCCCTGGCCCTGCTCGAAGAACATGTGGCAACCTGCGTGGTCGACGCCGCCGTCGCGGGCGGAGCCGATGCCGATGTCAAGGTCAAGGAGGCGGCGGACGCGATAGCCCGCCTGGTTCGTTCCTGACGCACCGCGCCTGGTACCCGTACGAGTCGGAGGAGACACCAGATGGCGAACACCGCCACGATCAGTGAGTACACCATTTCGGGGATGAGTTGCCAGCACTGCGTCGCGGCGGTGACCGAGGAGGTCGGCGCCATCGACGGCGTCACCGACGTGCACGTTGACCTGGCCACCGGTCTGCTCCGGGTCACCAGTGCCATCCCGCTGGACGATTCAGCTGTGCGTGCCGCCGTTGACGAGGCCGGCTACGAGGTGGCAGGGGAGACCTGATGCGCCGCCCCGTGACTGTGGTGGCTTTCATCGTCGGCTTGCTCGTACTCCTCGGCTTGACGATCAGCCTCGGCGAGTCGGTCGGCCGGTTCCTCGGGCTGCCGCCACCCGCGGGCGGAAGTGGGCCCGACGGACATGGGTCGGGCGGCGACGACCATCGAGACGAAGGACCGGGTGGGCTTGCCATCGCAGATCAGGGTTACGTTCTGTTGCTTGCGACGAATCGGTTTCCGGTCCGCGAGGTCGCTGAACTCCGCTTCCACATCTTCACCGTCGATCGCGTCCTGGTCACCGACTTCGCTGGCGAGGAGGACCAGCGGATGAGTCTGGTCGTGGTGCGCCGGGACTTGACCGAATACCAGCAGCTGCGCGCCACCATGAAGCCGGACGGCATCTGGACGGCGTCGTTACGGTTCGACAAGCCGGGTAGCTACCGCGCATTCGCCACCTTCCGCCCCGGGACCGCCGAGGAACCGATCACCCTCGGCGTGGATCTCGCCGTGCCGGGTCTGGTCGAGTCCGCAGCCGTGCCGCAGCCCTCGCCGCTGTCCCAAGTGGACGAGTACACCGTAGAACTCGACGGAGTTGTGATCGCCGGCGGGGTATCGCGGCTCTACCTGACCGCGCGCCGCGGCGACGAACGGATCACCGACCTGCAGCCCCACCTAGGACCCACTGGGCATCTGGTGATGCTGCGCGAGGGCGATCTGGGCTACCTGCGCGTAGACCCTCTCCCGAGTAGCCGGAGGGGACCTACGGCCGCCTTCGACGTCGGCGTTCCCACTCCCGGCTACTACCGGGTGTTCCTGGATTTCCTGCGTAGCGGCGAGGTCCGGACCGCTGAGTTCACCGTGTTGGCGAGTTGACTATGACCACGTCGCCCACGATGCATCGAGTCGAGTTGGTCATCGGCGGTATGACCTGCGCGTCCTGCGCGACGCGGATCGAGAAGAAGCTCAACCGGCTCGACGGGGTCAGCGCGAGCGTCAACTACGCGACCGAGAAGGCGAGGGTCAGTTACTCCGACGACGTTGCGCCCGAAGATCTCGTTGCGACGGTGCAGCGCACCGGCTACACCGCCGAGCTGCCCCGGCTTCCCGAGACCGGCGATGCCCAGGTCAGCGGTGGCCAGGTCAGCGGTGGCCAGGTCGGCGGCACCAAGGTCGCGGACGACGTCGATGAGACCCGCTCGCTTCACGATCGCCTGGTGATCAGCGTGGTGCTCGCCGTCCCAGTGATCGCGATGGCGATGGTGCCGCCGTTGCAGTTCGCCTACTGGCAGTGGCTGTCCCTGGCGCTGGCCGCACCGGTGGCGCTGTGGGGGGCATGGCCGTTCCACCGTGCCGCGTGGCGCAACCTGCGACATGGCGCGGCCACCATGGACACGCTGATCTCCACCGGAGTGCTGGCCGCGTTCCTGTGGAGTTGTTACGCCCTGTTCGTCGGCAGCGCGGGTACGGCGGGCATGCACCACGAGTTCAGCTTCGCTGTCCAACGGATGGCGGGCGATTCGCAGATCTACCTTGAGGTCGCCGCAGGCGTCACGGTGTTCCTGCTGGCGGGGCGCTATTTCGAGGCGCGCTCCAAGCGCCGGGCGGGTGCGGCCCTGCGGGCGTTGCTCGACCTCGGCGCTCGGGACGTCGCGGTGCTGCGGGCGGGGCAGGAGATCCGCATCCCGGTCGAGGAGCTGACGGTCGGGGACGAGTTCGTGGTGCGCCCCGGCGAGAAGATCGCCACCGACGGTGTGGTGGTGGACGGGTCCTCGGCGGTCGACGAGAGCATGCTCACCGGCGAATCGGTCCCGGCTGAGGTCAGCGTGGGTTCGGCGGTCACCGGGGGGACGGTCAACGCCTCGGGCCGGCTGCGGGTGCGGGCCGGGCGGATCGGCGCGGATACCCGGCTCGCCCAGATGGCGCGGCTGGTGGAGAACGCGCAGAGCGGCAAGGCCGCGGTGCAGCGCCTGGCTGATCGGATCTCCGCGGTGTTCGTGCCGGTGGTCATCGCGCTGGCGGTGGCTACCCTCGGCTTCTGGTTCGGCGCAGGCGCCCCGGCCGCGGCCGGGTTCACCGCGGCGGTCGCCGTGCTGATCATCGCCTGCCCGTGCGCCCTCGGGCTGGCCACCCCCACCGCTCTGCTGGTCGGCACTGGTCGCGGAGCTCAGCTTGGCATTCTCATCAAGGGTCCCGAAGTGCTGGAGTCCACCCGCCGGGTCGACACCGTGCTGCTGGACAAGACCGGCACCGTCACCACCGGCACCATGACGCTGGCCAAGGTGCTGCCCGGCGCTGGGGAAGACGCCGACGAGGTACTGCGCCGAGCGGCCGCCGTGGAGGACGCCTCCGAGCACCCCGTCGCCGTTGCGATCGCGACTGGCGCCAGGCTGCGCCTGGGCGCGCTGCCGGAGGTCACCGGGTTTCGCTCGACGCAGGGGCTGGGCGTGCAGGGCGAAGTGGACGCCGTGGTGGTGCGGGTGGGCCGCCCCGCCTGGCTGGCCGACCAGTGGTCGCTGCCCTTGCCTGGCCCGCTGGTGACGGCGTCGAGGGACGCTGAGCGTGGCGGCCACACGGTCGTGGCGGTCGCCTGGGGCGGCCAGGTGCGGGGGTTGTTGGCGGTGGCGGACACCGTGAAACCGAGCAGCGCGGAGGCAGTGCGCCAGCTGCGTGCTCTGGGGCTGACTCCGGTGCTGCTCACCGGTGACAACGTGACGGTTGCCAACGCCGTGGCCGCCGAGGTCGGGATCGACACCGTGATCGCCGGGGTGCGGCCCGAGGGCAAGGTCGACGAGGTGCGCCGATTGCAGCAAGCAGGCCACGTCGTCGCCATGGTGGGCGACGGGGTCAACGACGCCGCGGCGCTGGCCAAGGCCGACCTCGGGCTGGCCATGGGCACCGGCACCGACGCCGCTATCGAGGCCAGCGATCTCACCCTGGTCCGCGGTGACCTGCGGGTGACCGCGGACGCGATCCGGCTGTCCCGACGCACTCTGGGCATCATCAAAGGCAACCTCTTCTGGGCTTTCGCCTACAACGTCGCTGCGCTGCCCTTGGCCGCATTAGGGCTGCTCAACCCCATGATCGCGGGTGCTGCGATGGTTATGTCCTCGGCCTTTGTGGTGTCCAACAGCCTGCGGCTGCGTCGTTTCCAGCCACAGCTCAGCCTGGCCAGCGAACTCAAGAGTGATAGTCCTGCGCTGCGACGGCCGTGAGCTGTTCTACTGGCGGTGCCAGCGGACGGTGATGTCGCCCCGTTGCAGGCTGTCGAGCCGGTGGTCGAGCTCCTGTGCGGACTCAGGGTCTGTGTCGGCGAGGCGGATGAGCGCGGGTAGGGTGCTCAGCTCCCGAATCTGTCGGAGCACGTCGACACCCTCCCAGTTGCGGATGTCGTAGCCGTAGGCGTCGGCGAACGTTGTCATCCCGGCGTCGTCGAGACCGAAGCGCGGTGCCGTCGCGGTGGGCACGAGATCGATCTCGCGAGGGCCGAGACAGACGCTGTCCCAGTCACCCAGCAGCCACGGCCGGCTGGGAAGGTTGGAATCGTAGATCATGTTTCCGCTGTACAGGTCGGCGTGGATCAGGCCGACACCGAGCGGATACCGCAGCTTTGCCGCCTTCTCCAGCAGGCATCCGACGCGGTCAGTGAGCCACTGGCGGATGTTCCGGTCGAGCCCACTAGGGCTCGTACTGAGCAAGACCTGCAGACCAGTCAACGGCCGGTATGCGGGAAGCGCAGCCGGAGGACGGCCAGAGATAGCGTGCAACCGGCGGGCCAGCCGTCCCAACGCAGCGAGGTCTCTGGGGGGTAACGGTTCGGGTGCAGCGTAGTAGCGCCAGAACGTCACCGCGATGTCGCGACCGTCATCGTGAACGACGATGGGCTGCTCCGCAGTGCTGGGTAAGTCAAGTGGCGCCGTGACGGGAAATCCCAGTTCCACCAGCCAGCGCGTGACAACAACCGCGTTGGACGATCGCGTGATGGCGTCCGGACTGTAGTCAACTCTGGCTACGGTCCCGCTGACGAGGTACACCGCGTTGGCGAAGTGCCGTAGCAGGCGGGCATCGCTCGGATCGATTCCCGCTTGCTGACACGCGGCGCCGAGTAAGAAGGTCAGAGTGGGTGGCGGGCCACCGGGAGAGGACCCCGCCACTCTTACGCCGAGACCTCGGCGGGCCGCGGTCGGCAGCAGGCCGCGATCTCCTTGGCTGTTGCCCGAAGGTAGATGGCCTGGCGGGCGCTGCGCACCGGCGGTGCCGACGCCGCTGCCGCTAGGTCGTCGAGGTGCCCGCCAAGGGTGGGCAGCAGCAGGGCGGTCGGCAGGGCGCAGACCTGGGCGAGTGTGTCAGCGGCGGCGTCAAGGTCCGGGCGGTCGTCGGCGGCGTAGGAGATGGCGAGATCGAGCCGGGCCAGGGTATCGTCACCGTAGGAGCGCAGTTGCTGCGGTCCGTGCTCGTAACCGTCGATCGCCGCGAGGGCATGGGTGCGTGCCGCAGGCATCTGGCCCACGCGCCGAAGCGCGGTCGCCGCGTAGTAGTGCTGCTTCGGCTCACCGAAGATCAGGATTCCGCCGATGCTATCCATGTCGTACTCGCCGGTTGTGTGGATGGCCGACTGGTCTCGGTGGAACGCTACCTGATCAAGTGCGCGGCGGGTGGCGTGGATGTCGCCCCGCCGGGCGTGCGCCCGCGCCTCGATCGCGGCCAACCATACGCCCGTCGTTCCCGGCGACTCCGGTTCGCGGTCCAGGTACGTCGACGCCCTGGTCAGGGTGTCCAGGCTCCGGTCCGGGTACCCGGACCACTCCAACTGAAGCGCCTGCACGCCCAGGGCCCACGCGGCTAGGACCGGGCAACGGCTCAGCTCCGCGAATCGCAGCGCCGCGTTGACGTGCCACGGTGACTCGTGCAGGTGGCCCAGGTTCCCGGCGGCGTGGGCCAGCACCGCACTGCATATGCCGGCCACGAGGTACAGCTCACGGCCGAAGGTGCCCGCACGGGGAAGCAGCTCGATTGTCTCGGCGCGCAACTCATGAACGGCACGTACAACCGGCATCATCTCCGCGTGCACGTAGTCGTGTGCGAGCCGTGAGAGCCGTAGGTACAGCGTGTCCACACAGAGCTGGTCAACGCCTTGCCACAGCGCGAACTCGGCCGAATCCGTCGCAGCAACCATCAATGTGGGCAGGTCGGCGTCCTCGTGTCCTGAAGAAAGGTCATAGGGGCGAGTTGCGGGCGCCGATGTGCGCCTCGCGGCTGACGAGGGCTGATCCACGAAGGACAGCAGGTCCTCGATCCGCCGTTCGAACTCTGCCTCGAGCACCCGGCAGGTACTGGCGTGCGGCAGCGTCTCCACTTGCCCGGCGAGCATCCGATCAAGCTGGCGTAAGCTCAGCGCGAAGTCGTCCGCGCCCACCGACGGAGCCCGTACGGCGAGCCGCTTGAGTGTGTCGTTACGGGTCCACCGCCGCTCGGTCATGAGCTGCTGCAACAGCGTTACGCGATCCCGCGTACTCACGGCCATCCTCCTTACCGAGCCTGCAGGCCCGCTGATGAGCAGGTGCCGCCACATCGGCGTATCCGGTCCAATCGATGCTGCGCTCGCAGCGTACGCGGGTGATCACTGCTGTGCGCCCAGGTGGCAGCGTGACGGCAGTAGGGCGACGTTGCCACAACAGTGGCGGATAGTGCGATCCTCAGCCACCCGCTGTCGTCGGCCTCAACGTTCGAAGTCGCCGACGCGGTACAGCCGGAACCAAACCAGGAACAGGGAAGCGAGGAATCGTGAACGCAACCGACATCGACATCGAGGACGTTTTCACGCTCGACGTGCGTATCATTGAGGACGTGCGCTTCGGCGATGCCCCAGTCGCCTGCGACACGTCCAATGGATGTGAAAATACCTGCGCGAGTGCTTGCGCCAGCGCGGCGTAGACCATCGGGTCACCCATAGGCCGACCCGGATTGTCGGGAAGGTGCCTGACAATCCGGGTCTTGTTTTATGCATCAGAAGGGACGTCTATGGAGGTAGTGCACAGGCGGCTGTACCGCCATGCAGGTAAGGCCCTGCTGCGGGCCGCCCGGGAACCGGTCTGGTCCAGACCGAAAGAATGGCCGGACCTGACCAACGACACCGACGTGGAGGGTTGGCGAGCATGGCTGCTCGATGTCTGGTCCAGGAAAGAAACCGCCGAGGCGATCGCGCTCGCCAGCCCGGCACTGGCGCGGCGCGTGGAGGAAATATGCGCCGGGACGCGCCTTAAGGCGAAAGAAATCCGCCGCGCCGTTGTCTCTGTCGCCCGGTATGTACTGCGCGAAACCGCGCGGCCGACACCGTTCGGGCTCTTCGCGGGGGTGGCGTGCGTAAAGTTCGGGCCGACCGCCAAAGCGCGCTGGGGTCGAGGCCACCGCCCCCTTGCCCGCGTCGACGCGAAGTGGCTGGCTGACGTCATCACCCGCCTGGAAGCGTGCCCCCCGCTGCTGGAACGACTATCAGTGATGATGAGCAGCCTGCGGTCCGTGCGTGGTGGCCGACTGGTGCTGCCGGGTGGTTCGGGGCGGGTGGAGATCCGCCACACAGCTGTGGTTCGGGCGGTAGAGCGTTCCACCCACTGCCCCATCCGGTTCGGCGCCCTGGCCGGCGCCTTGGCCGAGGAGTTCCCGGCCGCCTCCTCATTGATGATCCGTGGCATGCTCACCGAACTGGTCGGGCAAAGGTTCCTGGTCACCAGCCTCCGTCCGCCGGGCACGGTCACCGATGCGCTGGCTCACGTGATCGACCAGCTCCAGGAAGTATCAGCCGACGACGTTGCGCAGGTTGCACCGACGGTGTGCGAATTGCGCGTCATCAAGGCCGACCTGGACTGCCATAACCACGCTGGACCTGGTGATCGTGGGCAGGCGCGGGTGTCAGCGGCACAGCGGATGATGGGCTTGTCCCGGGTCGCCAAGAGTCCGCTGGCGGTGGATCTGCGGCTCGACTGCGACGTGCAACTGCCGCTCAGTGTGGCCCAGGAAATGGAGGCGGCGGCCTCGGTCTTGCTCCGCCTTACCGCGCAGCCCGGTGGTCTCCAGGCGTGGCGTGATTACCGCGCTGTGTTCTTGGAGCGGTACGGGATCGGCACGCTGGTCCCGGTCATCGAGTTGATCGACCCCGATATTGGGCTGGGGTTCCCGGCCGGATACCCTGGTTCGCTGTTCGACCCACCGGCTCAGCTCTCGCTGTCGGCGCGCGATGAGCGGCTGCTCGCGCTGGTGCACGACGCCGCCTTGGAATGCCGCGACGACATCGTCCTGGACGACGACACGATCTCCGGCCTGGTGGCCGGTGCTCTGGACGCCGCGCGGATTCCGCCCCATGTGGAGCTCAGCGCTCGCGTCCACGCCGAGTCACAGGACGCGCTCGACCGTGGTGAATTCACGTTGACCGTTTCCCCTGCCCGTGCTGCCGGGACGATGACCGGTCGTTTCGCCTCCGATGCCTCCACCGGTATGGCGGAGGTGTTCCAAGGGTTGCCGACCAACACCGCTGACGCGGTACCGGCGCAGTTGTCGTTCCCGCCCGTTTACCCCCATGCGGAGAACGTCGCCCGAACCCCCCAGTTCCTTTCCCACGTCATCGCGCTCGGGGAGCACCGCACCCCCGGTATGGACGGGGTGATCGCCTTGGAGGACCTAGCCGTGACGGCCGACTGGAATCAGCTGCATCTGGTGTCACTGTCATTGCGCCGCCCAGTGGAGCCGCAGGTATTTCATGCGTTGCGGCTAGACAAGCAATTCCCAACCATCGCGCGGTTCCTGGCCGCCCTTCCCCGGGGGTGCACCGCTGCCTACGCCGAGTTCGACTGGGGCGCCGCATCGAAGCTTTCGCACCTGCCGAGGGTGCGCTACGGCCGCACGGTGCTGTCGTCAGCCCGGTGGCGGATCAGCGCCGCCGACCTGCCCCATGGCGGCACCGACTGGTCGGCCTGGAGGAGCGCCATGGGGCAGTGGCAGCACCGGTGGGGCATGCCCAACACCGTCGAGTTGCGTGACGCCGACCGCATGCTGCGGCTCGACCTCACCGAACCCGCCCACGCGGCGATCCTGCGGGCGCATCTGGGCCGCTCCGGGCACGCCGTCCTCACCGAGGCCCCTGACGAAGCCGGGCACGGGTGGCTGGCCGGGCACGCCCACGAGGTCGCCGTCCCCCTGCTGTCAACGCGTCCACCCGCACGATCCCCGCTCACCAGCGGTCGGCCCCTGGTCCAGGTTGCCAACAACGTATACGGTCACCTGCCGGGCTCCCCGGAGTCGGAGTGGTTCTTCGCGAAGGTCTATATCCACCCGGACCGGCAGTCCGAGGTCATTGCCGGGCACCTGCCCCGGCTGCTCGCCGACCTCGGCGGCAAACCCCAGTGGTGGTTCCTGCGCTACCGCGACCCGCACGACCCCGACCACCTGCGGCTGCGCATCCGCGTCACCCGCCCCGAGGAATACGGCGCGTGCGCGACTGCGGTGGGCGCCTGGGTGGGACAGTTGCGGCGCGAAGGGATGGTCCGGCGGTTGGTGCTGGACACCTACTACCCCCAGCTTGGGCGCTACGGGCCCGGGATGGCCATGACGGCTGCGGAGACCGTGTTCGCCGCCGACTCTGAAGCGGTCCTCGCCCAGTTGGTGCAGTTCCCCGAAGGAGCGGCACATCCCAGCGCCATGACCGCCGCGAACTTCGCCGCCATCGCCGCAGGATTCACCGGGAGTATCAAGGTCGGGATGGAGTGGTTGATCAATTGTGCCAAAGACTCGCAGGCGGCCCCCGCCCCCAGGGAGGTCTTCGATCAGGCGGTTGCCCTGGCCACCTGCGAGGACGCTGTACCCGGCTGGGAAACCCTCGCACTGACACGGGAAGCCCGCCGTGTCGCCCTAGCCACCTACCGCGAACAGCTCCCCGCTGAGGCCGACGCTGATTCGGTCCTGGAATCCCTCCTGCACATGCACCACATCCGAGCCGTGGGGCTCAACAGGGACAGCGAACGGTTGTGCCTTCGGCTGGCCCGGTCAGCGGCCCTGGCGTGGCGCGCGAAGAAGAAGCACCAGTGACGCGAACGCCGCCTCACCCCGCCGGCGACGTCTCTGACCGGTTGGTGCACCCCCCTGACTGCGGCCCCGACCCGGGGTGGGGACAATCGTTGTCTCAAGGCCCTCCCGGGATTGCGCTGCTGCACATCGAACGCGCCCTGCTCGGCCTCGGTGACTGGGGAACCGCCCACGCCTGGGCCGCCGCCGCAACCCGCACCCCCGTCACTGCGAACCCCGGCAGCAGCCTGTTCTACGGTGCACCCGCCGTGGCGTTCACGCTCCACTCGGCCGACCGGCCCGGCTATGCCGGGGCCCTTCGCACCCTGGATGACCACATCACCACCCTCACCCGCCGTCGGCTCGACCAAGCCCACGCGCGCATCAACCGGGGAAGACTCCCGGCGCTGGGCGAATACGATCTCATAAAGGGCCTGACCGGGATCGGCTGCTACCTGCTCCACCGGCACCCCGACGGTGCCGAGGTCCGAGACGTCCTGTCCTACCTGGTGCGACTCACCGAACCCCTCCAAGCGGATAGCGAGTCTCTACCAGGGTGGTGGACCGGACACGACCCCGCCGACCGGGTATCGGAGCGCTTCGGTGGCGGTCACGGGAACCTCGGCATCGCCCACGGCATCAACGGCCCGCTGGCGCTGCTGTCCACAGCGATGAAGCGCGGCGTCACCGTGAGCGGCCACGCCGAAGCCATCGGCCGGATCTGCGTGTGGCTGGACATCTGGCGCCAGGACAGCGACACCGGGGCGTGGTGGCCGGAGAGGGTCACCCGAGATGAGCACCGCGCCTGCCGGATCTGGCAGAAGGAGCCGCTGCGGCCCTCATGGTGCTACGGCACCCCCGGGCAGGCGCGTGCCCAGCAGCTCGCTGGGCTAGCCATCGGCGACACCGATCGGCAACGCATCGCTGAGGAGGCGTTGCTGGGATGTGTCACCGACGAGCGGCAGCTCACCCGCCTTATCGACGTGTCCCTCTGCCACGGCTGGGCGGGGCTCGTGCTGACCGTGTGGCGTACCGCCGCCGACGCCCGCACCGATGAGCTGACCGCGCGCCTGCCGTACCTGCGTACCCAACTCATCCACCACCGAGGCGAACCGAGCAAGGTAGGGCTGCTCGACGGCGATGCCGGAGTGGCGCTGGCCCTGCACACCACCGCACTGGACACGCCACCCCGCTCGGGGTGGGACACCTGCCTGCTCACGAACGGATAGCGACACAGGGTTACCGATCAACCCATGACCGCATGGTCACCGACCTAGATTGCGAGCGATGGACACCGACACCGCCCACACCCAGTCCCTGCGCACTGAGCTCGTCGACCAGCTTGTCGTAGGGGACAGCATCCTTACCCCCGCTGTGGAGGCCGCCATGCGGGCGGTTCCCCGGCACCTGTTCCTGCCCGGGGTCCCCGTCGGGGACTGCTACCTCAACCAGCACGTGGTCACTAAGCGCGACACTGAGGGAACTCCGCTCAGCTCGGCGTCGCAGCCCTCCACAGTCGCGATGATGCTGGAACAGCTCGACGTCGAGCTGGGTCACCGGGTCCTGGAGATCGGTGCGGGCACCGGCTACAACGCCGCCCTGCTCCGCGAGCTGGCCGGGCCCCGGGGTGCGGTCACCACGATCGACATCGATCCGGAGGCGGTCGAGGATGCCCGGACAGGGCTGGCCGCCACCGGGTACGTCGACGTGGCTGTGGTCGCCGGCGACGGTGCGCTCGGTGCCAAGACCCGCGCCCCCTATGACCGAATAATCGTCACCGCCGCGGCCTGGGATCTGCCCCCCGCCTGGTGGGAGCAGCTCGCCGAGGGCGGGCGCATCGTCGTCCCGTTGCGGTGGCGCGGCCAGACCCGCTCGATCGCCTTCGATCACCAGCCAGGGCACTTGATCAGCCGGTCGGTGAAGCTGTGCGGGTTCATCCCCCTGCGCAGCCCTGGCAGTGAGGGGGAACGCGTTGTCGCGCTCGACGATCGCGCAGAGGTCACTCTCTATTACGACGAAGACCAGTGCATCGATCCCGATACTCTCCACGGCGTTCTCGATCAGCCGAAGTCGCAATCCTGGTCCGGGGTGACCGTCGGCAGTTACGACCCGTTCGACGGGGTGTGGCTGCGGCTGAGCACCGCCGAGCCCGGCGCGTGCCGGATTGCCGCCCAGCCCTGCGCCGTGGATAACGGGCTGGCCACACCCGCCATCCCCACCAGAAGCCCGGCGGTGATCGAAGGGACATCGCTGGCTTACTTCGCCCTGCGACCGCACACCGGCACGCAGACCAGCGGTGGCCGCCGGTTCGAGCTGGGAGCGATCGGCCACGGCAACGGGGACCTCGCCCACCGGATTACCGAGCAGATCCGCACCTGGGACCGCGACCGGACCGCCCAACCCGTCATCACCGCCTACCCAGCGGGCACTCCGGATGACCAGCTCCCCGCAGGCGTCGTCATCGACAAGCAACACACCCGGCTCACCCTTGCCTGGTGAACTGCACCGTGCACAGCCGGGAATCGATCGCGCAGCGACACCGATGGCATCAAGTACACATCCGGTTCGCCGACTGGCGCAGTGCCGAACTCCTGGCCGTCACCCAACTGGGCCCAGCGCTGGCGGACGCGGACGCGGCTGGACTCCTCAACCGGTGGTTCTTCATCCGCAAGGCACAGTGCTGGCGTCTTCGCTACCAGGCGTCGAACGCAGCTTCGGGCAAGGAGGCGAATACGTTCGTTGAGCAGCTGCTCGACAGCATGCTGACCCAAGGCCAGGTCATCCAGTGGCGGGAGAGCGTGTACGAACCCGAGGTCTTCGCCTTCGGCGGACCGAGAGGCATGAACGTTGCGCATGACCTCTTCCACCAGGACAGCCAGTACGTTCTTACGTACCTGGGGCAAGGGGGCGCCAACCCGCCGCCGAACTCGCAGATCGGCCGACGCGAAGTGTCGATCCTGCTGTGTAGCCTGCTGATGAGAGCTGCGGGACAGGAATGGTACGAACAGGGGGACGTCTGGGCCCGAGTCGCGCAGAACAGACCGACCGACCAAGACATTTCACCCGAGCAGGCACATGCCCTCGAACCGGCCCTGCGACGGCTCATGACCGTCGACGCAGGGTCGGCGAGCACGCTGGTCCAGAACGGTCCATTGCACTTCGCTGCGGGCTGGATGACCGCGTTCGACCAGGCCGGGCAAGCACTCGGCGACCTGGGGCGCGACGGACTCCTCACCCGGGGTCTGCGAGCCGTCCTAGCCCACCACATCCTCTTCGCCTGGAACCGCTTGGGCTTGCCATACCCGGCGCAGAGCAACCTGGCAAGCACAGCGAGAGACGTCGTCCTGCGGGAGTAGGGGGGCTACTCAAGATCGACTGATCTGATGCTCAAACCCTGATCGCTGCCCGTTCAGTCGGGCACCTGGTCGGCGAACCCAGCGGCGCGGAGCGCGGTGCGCAGGGCTGCGGCGGCGTCGTCGAGGTCACCCGGATCTGGCTCGTGGTCGACTTGGGCGAAGTCGAAGTCGTCGATCCCCCACGAAGGGAACACGTGCACATGCGCGTGTGGTACCTCGAATCCGGCGACTATCAACCCGGCGCGCGGTGCGCTGAAGGCGACCCGCTGTGCTGCACCGACCCGCTTGGCCACCAGCATGAGGGCGGCGAGCAGGTCGTCGTCGGTGTCGGTCCAGTCGTCGACCTCGTCGCGGGGGACGACGAGCGCGTGCCCTGGCCGAAGTGGCGCGATGGTGAGGAAGGCGACACAGCGCCCGTCGCTCCAGACGAAGCGTCCGGGCAGCTCACCGGCGATGATGCGGCTGAACAGGCTAGGCACAATTTCCTCCGTGCGGACGGGCGGGTGCGGGGAGCATAGTTCGCGCTGGGTATCTAGCCGCGGACGTCAGGCTTCGGCGTGATACCCCCAGCTGTTCAGATGTGCGACGCTGAAGCTACGCCCAGTCGCCGCTTCACTCGCTGGGGCGGCTGATCGGTGGGGGGCGCGATGGCAGTGGAACGGCTCAGGCTCAGCGGACTCGATACGGCTTTTCTCTGCCTGGAGCGTGATATCACACCGATGCAGCTGGGGGCACTGGCGATCTTCCAGTCCAGTCGGCCGGTGCTCGCCGAGGAGGTCGCCGCACTGCTGGCGGACCGGGCGCGGCAGCTCCCGCGGCTGAGCCGGCGGGTGCAGCGCTCCTGGTACCCACCAGGATCGGCAACGTGGGCCGATGATCCGGGATTCCGCCCCGAGGACCACATCCATGTCCACCACTTGGGCGGTCCCGACGGCTACGGTCAGGCGGCGGCGCTGGCCGCGGAGCTGATGGCCCGGCCGCTGCCGCGAAACCGCCCGTTGTGGGAGTTCCACGTGATGTCGGGGGTCGGCGATGGCCGCTTCGCGCTCCTGGGGAAGCTGCATCACGCATTCGTCGACGGGTTGGCCGCGCTGCAGATCGGGATCGGGCTGTTGGACGAGCTGGGTTCGCTGGCCCCGCCTCGTGGTGCCACCATCGCCCCGCCGCGCCCGGCCGCTCACCTCGTCTCGACGGCACCGAGCAGGTCGAGGGCGCGGCGCATCCTTTCCGCACCATGCCGGTTGGCATACGGCGTGCGGTGCGCAGCAGGCGGCGCGGTGGGGCAGGCGACCGAGCTGGTGAGCATAACCACCTCGGTGCTCGGCAGCGCCCGGTTGCCCTCACCCGGTTCCCCGCTGGTAATCACGTCCTCGGGTCGGCGTGGACTGGGGCTGGCTCGGCTGGACCTCCAGTATGTGCACCGGATCCGGGCACACTTCGGTGGCACCGCGAACGACGTCCTGCTAGCGGTGGTGGCAGGTGCGTTACGGAATTGGCTGGGTACCCGTGGCCATCCGGTCGAAGGGCTGTGCATGCGGGCGCTGATCCCGGTGAGCTACCGGGCCAGGTCGGGAGGCCGGGTCGGGGGCAACCAGATTTCGGCCTACCTGTGCGAACTGCCGGTGGGGGAGCCCGACGCAGGCAAGCGGCTGCGCATCATCCAGCAGTCGATGCAGCACAGCAAGGCGGCAGGCGTCACGCGCGGTCCGGGGGCGATACCGCTGCTCGCGGAACGGCTGCCCGCAGCGGTGCACCGGTTCGCCGCCCCCGTGGCCGGTCAGGTCGCCGCGCTGCTGTTCGACCTGATGGTGACCAGCGTCCCGATGCCGGGGATCTCGCTTCGGCTGTGCGGCGCGGAGCTGGAGGAGGTATTCCCGGTGGCGCCCTTGCCGTCTGGTCATGCCCTGGGCGTGGCGCTGTCCTGTTACCGGGGAACCGCCTACATCGCCCTGCACGTCGACCGGGAGGCGCTGCCCGACGTGCAGGGTCTCGTCGACGCGATCCCGGCGTCGGTGTCCGTGCTCGATCGGGAGTGTGCCTGACGGGTCAACAGATCGCTACGTATAGTGATTTTGTACTCGTTCGAGTGAAGGATCATTGTCTTCGGACTCGTCCCGGCTAGTCTCCCTGCGTGCCTTCTTTTGACGCTAAAGCGGTTGACTGTCGGGTGTCCGTCTTTCGAGATGGTGTCGCGAAGTCCATGGGCCACGATGTCGACCTGCAGGTGAAGAGCTTGTTCTTCGAGGTCGGGGACGACGATACGATCACCGCCGAGTTCGATGCGGACTCACTGGAGGTAGTGAGCGAAGGTCCCTCTGAGTCTGATCGCAAGAAGATCGCGGGCAACGCGGCGGATACGTTGGGTGCCCGTAAGTATCCCAAGATCACATTTCGCTCCACGTCCGTAGTGCGCGATGGTGACAGCGCGAGCATCAAAGGGGATCTCACGCTGCACGGCGTGACGCACCCGATCTCAGCCAAGGCGCACAACGACGGCAAGTGCTGGAACGCCGAGATCACCCTAGATCAGACCAAATACGGCATCAAGCCGTTCACCGCCATGCTTGGCGCGTTGAAGGTCAAGGCCGAGGTCACGATTCACATCTCCGTCCCCAGCGCCTGACGGATCGGCGCGCGGCCCACAGGATCGCGCCGATCGCGAGCACGGCGGCGCCGGTGATGACCGAGTTCGCGGGCAGGCTGAACGCCAGTACCAGGCAGCCCGCCAGACCCAGGGTCGGCACGATCCGTCGTGGGCGGCCTTGATTCGGGCCCCCTTGAGTCGGGCACAGGGACCAGGCCGAAGCGTTGGCGATTGCGTAGTAGACGAGCACGGTGAAGGACGAGAAGCCGATCGCTGTGCGTAGATCCACCACGCTGACCAGCACCGCGACCACCACGCCGACGGCCATCTCGGCGCGGTGCGGCACTGCGAAGCGGGGATGAACCGTGTTCAGTGCCTTAGGCAAGTGGCCGTCGCGAGCCATCGCGAACGCGGTCCGCGACACACCCAGCACCAGAGCCAGCAAGGATCCCAGAGCAGCCACAGCGGCACCGACCCGCACGACGGGTTCTAACCAGGACCACGACCCGTTGGCCACGGCGCGAGCCAGCGGATCGGCGGCATTGGCCAGCTGCTGCGGCCCGAGCGCGACCACGGCGGCCAGTGCCACCGCCGTGTAGACGAGCAGGGTGATCCCCAGCGCGATCGGGATGGCCCTGGGAATGGTGCGTTCGGGATCGCGGACTTCTTCGCCCAGGGTGGCGATCCGGGCGTAACCGGCGAAGGCGAAGAACAACAGCCCGGCGGCTTGCAGAACCCCTCCGACGCTCGTGCCGGGGAAGGGCTGGAGCGCAGCGGTGCTGACGGTGCCGCCTGCGAAGCACCCGGTGACCGTCAGGGCCAGCACGCCGAGGGTGATCGACACGATGACCCGGGTCAGCCACGCTGATTTCTGCACCCCGCGATAGTTCAGCGTGGTCAGCGCCGCCACGACCGTCACCGCGATCCCGGTGTTCGCCAGCCGGTTCGCGGTGGGGGCGGTGTAGGCCGCGACCGTCAGCGCCATCGCCGCGCACGAGGCGGTCTTGCCCACCACGAAACCCCAGCCGGCCAGATACCCCCAGAACGGCCCAAGCTGCTCCCGGCCGTAGACGTACGTGCCGCCGGACTGGGGGTAACGGGCGGCCAGCCGCGCCGACGACGTGGCGTTGCAGTAGGCGACCACCGCGGCCACTGCCAGGCCCAGCAGTAACCCAGCTCCGGCGGCCCGCGCGGCGGGGGCGAACGCGGCGAACACCCCCGCCCCCATCATCGACCCGAGCCCGATCACGACCGAGTCTGTGAGGCCCAGCCGGCGCGCTAACCGCTGGCGTGCTGCGTTCGGTGGCGTGCTAACGGATTGCCCTTTCGGCCAGCGCCGCGGGTTTGGCCCGGATCGCCACCTGCAGGCCGACCCCGGTGGCGACAGCGAGTACGAGAGCGAGCCCGACCCGCACCAGCAGGCGTTTCCGACGCCCGTCGGCTGATCTCGTCGCTTCGGCGGACCGCTTGCCAGCCATTCGGCGAGGATGCCAGATCCACCGGCTGGTGGTCACCAGGTGCCCGCCGAATCGGCCTACTCCTCGCGCGTCGCATGCATCTGGGCCGCTACTGCGGCGTCGCCGGTCCGCGTGGCGGGACTCTCCGTGCTGTGCTGGTCGGTCACTGGTCCACCCTCTCTTCTGCGGGGGTCATCAGGACCGTTGTGGCAGGAAGCGGATGGGAGCTGGGGTGACGGCCCGGGTCGGTCGCCCTTCGTGGGCCGGGGTGACACTGCCGCCCCCGGCTCCTCTTGCCTGGCTGGTGATCGACTACAGAGGGCTGCTGCCGGGAGCGCCGGTCAGTGACCACTCGGCACCCGGCCAGGTTCCCGCCCGTGACCTGTCTGCTCCCCACCGGAAGGCGACGAACGTGTCGCTGGTAGGTGCGTTGTTCTTCGCCGGGATCGACTGGGCCGCGAGGACCCATGCGGTGTGCGTGCTCGATCCCACCGGCCGGCCGGTTGCCGCGTTCCCTGTCGAGCACACCGGGGCCGGGTTCACCGGCCTGATCCGCCGGCTGGCCAAGCTGGGTGACCCGGCTGGGGTGCCGGTGGTGATCGAGGGTCCGGACGGGCGGCTGGCCGGCGCGCTGCCCGCCGCTGGGCACCCGGTGGTGCCGGTGAAGCCGAACGCGATCAAGACCTGGCGTGAGGGCGAGGTGATCTCCGGGGCGAAGTCCGGCCCCGGCGACGCGCACGTGATCGCCGGGTACCTGCGGCTGCGTGCCCACCGGCTGCGCGCCACGACCCCGTTGACCGAGCACACCACAGCGCTGCGCACCGTGTCGCGGACCCGCTCCGAGCTGCTCGAGGCCCGGGTCGCGGCGACCAGCCAGCTCTCCGCGCTGCTGGATGCGCACTGGCCGGGCGCCAAAGAGGTCGTCGCCGATGCCGAGCCGCCGATCAGCCTGGCGTTCCTGACCCGCTACCCCAGCCCCGCGCACGCCACCGCCCTCGGGGAGAAGCCGATGGCCGCCTTCATCGCCGGCGTGCTCACCGCCCTCAACACCGCGATCAAGGACCTGGACCGCCCGGCGGCCGCGCACCTGCACGAGCACCCCGACGGCGAGGTGTTCACCAGCTTTCCTCGCGCCGGACTGGTCAACGCCGCGCACATCCGCGCCGAACTCGCCGAGCACAGCGCCTGCACCGGCCCCGAGGCCATCGCCGCACTCGCCGGACTGGTCCCAATCACCAGGGCCTCGGGCCAACACCACGCGGTCAGCTTCCGCTGGGCCTGCACCAAGCGGCCGCGCGTCGCCCTGACCACGTTCGCCGGCAACTCCCGCCACGCCAGCCCCCGGGCCGCAGACATCTACCACCGAGCCCACACCAGCGGGAAGGACCACCCGCACGCCGTACGCATCCTCGCCCGCTCCTGGGTACGCGTCATCTGGCGATACTGGATCGATCAACAACCCTACGACCCCACCCGTCACGGCGGCGCCACACAGCTGCTCCACCAACCCGTCGCCGCATGAACTTGATCTAGGGGTTGACACAGAGGATGTCATGAGTCGTCATCTTCCGAACAGGTCTGCGACAGGTGGGCGGTGGGCACGAGTGCGTAGTGGTGCTGTGCCGGGAATTGCCGGTCAGAAGTAATCGGCCAGCCACGGCTCTCGGTCGCCGGTGGTCATCAAGAGCCGCGCGATCGAGGCAGGGTCACCGTCGACTCCGGCCAATGCGGCCGAGGCGGCGCTGCGGTACCCGCCCGCGTACCACACCGCGAACTGGCCTCTGGTCAAGATCAGGTGGGCAGCGCCGCCGCCGGGCGTCAACTCCCCGCGGCCCTCGGCGATCCGCAGGGTGTAGCGCTTGGCCTCCTGACCGTTCTCGGACCTGATGTCGAGCGGGAGCACGAGGTGGACACCCTCCGGCCAGCCGCGTAGCTCCACCGCATGGCGCAGGTCCAGGACCCGCAGCAGCCATAAAGTCTTCGACCCCGCCCGAATACGAATCGAACGCCCCATACGTTGTAAGGTGAGGTGTTACGGAACCTACTTCAACCTCAAAACATCAATGAGATCACACAGCGTTTGAGCGACTATTGACCATCAAAGGAAGCGGTCAGGGACCGAGGTGCTCAACCTCGGCCCCCGGTCAACGGATGCATTTGCTCAACTATGCGGAGAGCTGGCTGTCACCTGGTGCAGCGAGGTGCTCTTCCACCCTCGCTACCTTAGTACGGAGTTGGCCAGTGTACCCTGGCCTCACATCTGCATTGAGTGATAGAGTTACCCTTGATGTCCGTGCTATCACTGCTTCGACCGCTCGCTTAACTACATCCATCACTTCGTCCCAGTCACCTTCGATCAAGGTGAACATAGCGGTGGTTTCGTTAGGCAGCCCAGATTCCCGCACCACTCGCACGGCTTCGGCTACCGGCTCACTCACACTGTCGGATTCGCCAAGCGGCGTGACAGTAAAAGCCACCAACATCGCTCCTACCTTCCTTGTCGTCTGCGAGTCGCCCGGGGCGTGTCTCGGGCAGCTAGGTTATACCCGCTGGTAGCGCCCGACTTCATGGCGTGCGCTCCCCGCGCTGCAGTTCGACTCTATCGTTTCGAGCGACCGGAGCTGCGTCCGGCCGTGTCGTTCCCATCCACCAGGTGGTTACCGTGATCACCTCAGCAGATCATCCATCAACGGTAAACGGAGGGCAGCGAGTACCCACAAAAGGCATCGCCCGCTACTGGCCATCGAGAGCGTTTAGTTGTTGTAACACACGCTCGGCATCGTTGGTGCGGTGCTGAGTCTCGTATAACTCCACAGCGTGTTGCCAGGCGCGACGGGCGTGTCCGTACCGGCCTAGTGCGGCATAGCTTTGAGCAAGACAATCTAGGGTATTGGCTTCGGAGTAAACGTCACCAAGCCCATTATACAGAGCGAGGGCCTGATGGTAGTAGTCGAGGGCTTGAGCGTGCTCGCCAGTGAGGTTCGCTAGGTAGCCCAGGCTGTCCAAGGCGACCGCCTCACCTTCAAGGCACCGATCACGGCGACACAGAGCAAAGGATGCTTCCAGCCGGGCATGGGCTTCGTCGTAGTAGCCAAGCCGGGCCGAGAACCAACCCACCAGGTTGAGCGCGAGGGCTTCCCACACGGAGTCCTCAAGGGTATGGAAAATGTCCAATGCATGGGTGGCATGTTCCAACGCCATCTCCGGATTCTCCTGACGCCCCCATGTCCATGAAAGGCCATAATGAGTACGGGCTTGGTTGCAGAGATCACCCGTATCCGTAGCCAAGATTAAGGCTTGCTGGAGATGGTCTAGTGCCTCAGCGAGGCGCCCCACACGGGCACAGGCCCATCCGAGACGCCGACGGGCTAGAATCTGGATAGTCGAGTCAGCGGACTGATCGGCGGCAACCAACGCAGCGCGCCAAGTGGCGAGATTGTCGTGGAGGTGTCCACGCCGATGGTGAAAGGTGTCCGTCGCACAGGCCATCTGCCACACCGAGTTATGCCAGCCTTGGCTCTGGACGAACTGTTGAGTAGCGAACAGGCAAGGATATTCTGCATCGAACCATGCTAATGCCTCAGCCACATCGGACGGGGAGTAGGGTTGGCAGCCAGCGCTGGTCCGTTCAAGCTTCACCGGAGTACGGTGCGGGTCGAGCATCCGTTCGCCCACATAGGCAGTATGGAGGTAGAAGTCAACTAGACGCCGCAGTGCGGCGTTGCGGGTGTCTACGGCGATATCGTGGCTGGCTTGACGGGTAGCATAGAGGCGGATATGGTCATGCATTCGGTAGCGACGTGGCATATGTTGATGTACTAAGTAGGAGCTTTCTAGGTCTTGTAGAACCGCGAGTGTTCGCGCGGGAGGTAACGCCGCCAAAGACGCTGCTGCCAGCAGGCTGACATCTGGCCCTGGCGCCTTACCCAGTAAGGCGAAGACTGTGGCGGCTTGTCTGTCAAGTGCGTGGTAGGACCAGGACAAGACTGCGGTGAGGTTCGCATTAAGGTCGCCGGCATCGAAAGCAGTCAGGCGGACCGACCTGTCGCGTAATTCATCTGCGAAGACCGCAAGGGGAAAATTGGGATAGATTACAGCACGGGCGGCCACGATGCTCAGCGCGAGGGGCAATCCGGCACAGAAATCCAACAGCTCGTCAACAGCATCTGGTTCGACCGCGAGTCGCGCAGGGCCAAGATAACACTCCAATAGGTCTCGCGCCTCGACATCGGGCAGAATGTCCAAGTCCAGTAAGTGTGCGCAGTGTCCGGTAACTAGCCCAGCGAGCCGGTGGCGGCTGGTGATCAGCACCGTGCAGGTCGCACTCTGGGGTAGTAGAGGGATTACCTGCATACTGTCGCGGGCGTTGTCCAACAGGATCAGCATGTGTTGGCCGGATACAAGTCTGCGATACTGCGCGACCTGGGCATCCGGATCTGCGGGGATTGACGCTGGGTCTACCCCCAAGGCATCTAGAAATGTGCGTACTGCGGTACTCCATGGCATGGGCTGTCCAGATGGATCAAAACCCTTAAGATTCATATACAGGTGCCCGTCGGGGAAACGGTGCAGGTTCTGATGTGCCCAATGCAGTGCCAGCCAAGTCTTGCCGATCCCACCAGCACCACCGACCGCAAGAATTGCCGCTACATGGCTGTCGGTCATGGCCAGCGCGGCAGTGAGCGCAGCCAGCTCGCGCGCCCGACCAATGAACAATCGGGGCGGTGCGGGCAGCTGGCGAGGAGCAATAAAACCTGCTTTGCCACCATGTTGATGCACTCGACTGTGAGCCGCTGGAGCTGGAGACGATTCTATGGAAATGAGTTCCTTTGGGTCAAACCCACGACGATCGTTGCGATCAACTAGTTTTGCGGGAGTAGTCTTGTAGATCATAGCGAGAATACGGAGGGTGTCGGGTTTGGGTTTAACTCCGCCAGCGGGCCACTTCTCATAGTCGCTGATGCGGTTTCCGGTCATTGAGGCTTTCTCGTCACCGACCACCTCATTAAAACGTGCTGCTACCTGGTCCTGGGTCCAGCCGTGGGCGTGTCGCCATGCTGGACGGGGCCGATCTCCGAACTGCCGGGCCATGGCGGCGGCGATCTGCTCGGGCATGCAGCCTTGTTGCTGCAGCGCTTCCCGCAACTGGTTGCGTTCCCTCTGGCTGCCACGACCCGGGCGTCCCACGTGCCTCACCACCTCAACCCTGAGTACCTAAACACGGTACCTGGTACCCAGATCTGGGTACTGCGCACATCTGCTCTGCAGTGTTTTTGCTGGTCAACGGCACTGGCTGTGGTTGTGGAGAGTAGTCCTCAAAGTTGGTCTGTGCCGCTGATGTGCTGCCTCGGCAGACTTTGAGCTACGAGCTTGCAAGGTTCGGCCCCGGATCTCCGGCACAGATACCCAAGGCGTTCCTCGGCGGTTCATGACTATTCATCACCGGAAAGTGAAGGCGTCTCTGATGCACCCTCCGTCATATTGTGCCTGCTCTTCCCGCCATCACCATGGTGTCGATCACACCATGGTGATGGTCAATGATGTTATGGCTGCACCTGGCTTGGTTCACGATGTGATAGCTGCTTTATCCAGTCAGATCGTGGTAGTCGGCTTGCGGTGGAGGGTGCGGGCGTGGTCCCCTTTTGCTGCGGTTGGGGCGTCTGACCCCGATCCCGTCCGTCCCGGGGTGGGCGGGGTCGGTGTGACGGCGTCCCGTGCCCTGGCCGGGTGCTGCGCCCGGCCAGGGCCTCCTGCCCGCGGGCTCAGACTCCCGCGCCCCCGTGGGGTGTTACCGCCGACCTCACCTGGCCAGAGCGGGGGTGTGTGGTCATGACCGGCAGCAGGCGGGCGGCGCATCAGGCCAGCTATGAGGAGATGTGTCAGCAGTTGCGCGGGTTCCTGCAGGAGGTGGTGGGGTCGGCGCCCGGCCGCTCGGGGGGTGAGATCGGGTCCCTGGGTTGAGTTTGCGCTGCTGTTACTCAACGGGACTGATCGGGTGCTGGGCCGCATGACCCAGGGCCAGCAGAACGGCACGGGTGGCTCATGAGCGCGGACAGCCCCGATGCCGTGATCGCCAAACGGCTGCTGGATCACCTCAAGCTGCGCGGCTTCCAGTTCCGGCGCGCCGCACCGGGTGCGGATGCTGGGCTGATCGGTACCCGGACCAGCGGGGAATGGTCAGACACCATCCACATTGACGGATTCAGCCACGACTGCCAAATCTAAAGCGACCCATACGGAAGTGGAGGAAAGAAGATGACCGCTGGACTACTTACCGACGCTGCCGAGCGTTTCGTGCTCGGTGCTCGCAATGGAATTGTCACCCCGACGGCCGAGCCCATCTCGGACACCGCCATGACGCCCTTTGGCCTCACCCTGCGGATCGCTCCCACCCCTCGCAAGGTCGTCCGCGTGCGCTCCGCGGACGGTGTCCTCACCATGTCGACCGACAAGGTGACCACGTACGAGACGGACGGCAGCGAAGATGGCTCGGACACGCAAGTGGACTACACCACGGATTAAGGGAGCGACTGGTTGACGCCATGAACTTCAAACCAGATCCGACCGCCAATACCGTGCTGGTCTTGACCGAGCCGGGTGACACGACGGCTGACCTCGTCGTCGAGGAATTGGACCGCCGGGGCGTGCAGGTGTTCCGGGCGGACACCGGCGACTTTCCGCTCTCCGTGCAGGTGAGCGCGTGGTTCGACGGCTCGTGGCGCGGCGAGATCCGCGGCCCGGACGGATCGGTCGACCTGCGCGATATCCGCAGCGTCTATGTCCGCAGGCCGACCGCGTTCACCCTTCCGTTGTCGATGACCGACGCCGAACAACGGTTCGCCGCCCGAGAAGCCCGCCGAGGCATCGGCGGGCTTCTCATGAGCCTGCCGTGCTCGTGGGTGAACCATCCGTCCAGGGCGGCGGACGCGGAGTACAAGCCGTTCCAGCTCGCCTCAGCAGCGGCGTGCGGGCTGGACGTGCCGCGCACCGTGATCACCAACGTCCCCGGCGACGCCGACGAACACAGCGCCCACCTGGGTTCCTCGGTCGTGTACAAGACCCTCGCGTCCGCCACGGTCACCGACGGGGAGCGGGTGGCGCTCATCTTCACCACTCCGGTCACGGCCTCGGACATGGCTGACAGTCGGGTCGCGCTCACCGCGCACCAATTCCAGCAGCGAGTGCCGAAGGTTCGGGACGTGCGGGCGACCGTGGTGGGCAAGAACGTGTTCGCGGCGAACATCCTGGTAGACGGGCAGACCGCGGGAGAGCTTCTCGACTGGCGCGCGGACTACGACGCGCTGCTCTACGAGCCGGTGAAACTCCCGGATGGCGTCGAGTCGTCGCTGCTGCGGATGACCGAACGCCTCGGGCTGTCCTTCGCTGCCGCCGATTTTGTCGTGACAGCAGACGACCAGCACCACTTCGTGGACCTGAATCCCAGCGGGCAATGGGGCTGGATACAGGAAGCGACAGGGCTTCCTATCGCTGCCGCGATCGCTGCCGAGCTGGCGGGAGGAGATCTGTGACGGACGTGATCGAGCTTGACGGCCGGCTGCGGCGACTGGCCGACGATCTGAACCGTGCCCTGATCGAGCAGGTGGCGGCCGTCGGGAAGCTGACAACGCCGGCATGGCGAGCTGCCTTCGATGCCGTTGCCCGGCACCTGTTCGCGCCGCGGTTCAGGTTGCCGATGAACCTGGGCGGCCAGGCCCTCGACGGCACCGACACCGCCCAGCGGGAGGACTGGCTTCGCGCGGTTTACCACAACGAAGCCCTGCTGACCGACTTCGACGAGCACGACATCGCCACCACCTCGTGCTCGGCACCGTCAGTCGTGGCCATCATGCTTGAGTCCAGCCAGGTGTCCGAAGGAGACACCGTGCTGGAGATCGGCACTGGAACCGGATGGACAGCTGGCCTGCTCGCCCACCGCCTCGGCTCGGACGCTGTCACCTCTGTGGATATCAGCGCCCGACGTGTCGCCGAGGCGCGGGAACGACTGAACCACCTCGGTTTGGCACCGACCCTCGCTGTCACGGACGGATACCTCGGCTACCCGGCACGAGCACCCTACGACCGGATCATCGCCACAGCCTCCCTACGGAAAGTGCCGCCCGCGTGGCTCGACCAAACACGGCCCGGCGGCACCATCCTCACCGACCTGCGCGGCGACTTCGCCGGCAACCTAGCGCTGTTCACCGTGAACACCGACAAGTCCGCGCACGGCCGATTCCTCCCCGAAACAGCGAGCTTCATGCCGTTGCGCAGCACGGAGCAACCATTCCAGCAGCTGCCCGAGCTGTCGGCACGGGCGGTCAGCGAGCCTGGCGAACACCAAACGACCAGCCTCGACACCGCCACGCTCCGCAAGCGCCCGTTCGCCTTCCTCGCGCAGTTGGCCCTGCCGGGAACGGAGGCAGGGCATGTCATCGTCAAGGATGGCCAGACACGCGGCCCGACGTACTTCTGCCTCACCGATCCCCGCAGCCAGGCATGGGCACGCGTAGAAACGACCGCTGACCGGGGCCAGGTCACGCAGGGGGGCGACCGGCGCCTGTGGGACGAGCTGGAAGCCGCGCACGACCTATGGACGGCGCTGGGACAGCCGCGCCCCGACAACTTCACGATCACGATCACGCCAGATGGCGACCAGATCGTGAACCTTCCGGACGCGGATCGAGCATGGTCACTGCCGCTGTAGAGACGGGCGACGCTGCCCAGGTCGGACGTTCGCACGACCCTCTGTTGACGAACAGCTCGGACCCGGATGAACGCTTGATGTTCTCCCTAGCGCGTCCCGAGCGGGTCACTGGAACCGACCGCGAGACGCTGGCCAGACTCCTGGCGGACAGGTACAGGTCCCACAAGGCCCGCGAGCGCGTCAGCGTGCTCAACCTCCGCCACAGCCTGTCCACCGCGCTCGTCGCGCTGCGGGCCACCAACCGCGCGAGCTGGACCGGGCAGCTCAACGTCAACCGGATGCTGGCCACCCGGCCTCGATCACGCCTTCACCTGGCTCGACCACCCCACGTTCATCAACCTGCTGTGAAAGGACCCCGTTGCCCATCCGCGACTGCATAGTCCTCGCCATCGACGGCACCCACGCCTCCGGCAAGACCACCCTCCTCCACGCCCTGACCGCGCACTACCGCCGCCAGGGCGTCAACGTCGCCGCGATGGGCGAACCGGCCCGCTCCAGCCCGTTCATAGAGGCGATCGTGCTCCGCGAGGCCTACCAGCGGACCGGCGTCGCCCTGGTCGACGTCCCGAAGGGACTGGAGACCGATCAGCGAGTCCAGTGGATCGCCCGGCGGGTCGACGACAGCGGGTTGGTCATCCCCCGATAACCTGTCGGTCCGGCCGACCGCCGACCAACCTAGGGACGACCGCGCCCGGATCGCCTGGTCCCGATCGACCAGCTCCACACCAACACCGTGCCCTACGGGGTGGATGGCGATCTTGCCGATGAACCCGAGCTCCGCGGCCTCTTCAGCCTCCCGCCGTAGCCCGTCCGGGTCGTGCAGACTGAAGTACGGGGAGTCGACTGCGGGCAGGCCGACCGTGGCTGCCGCGGCGGCGAGCATCACCCGCGGGTACCACACGGCCCTGCTCGTGATCTTGCATCCGGCCTCGGCCGCGTAGTCGGCGGCCCCGAACACCACCCCGGCGAGCCCTGGGGCACGCAGGATGCCGGTCAGGTTCTGGATCGCCCGCGGGGCCTCGTCCTTGCGCGGCTGGGGCACGGAGTCCTCCAGATCCAGCAGGGCGACATCAGCACCCGAGTCGGCCGCCGTCGCGAACCGGCCGGGACACCCCCCAGGTGTGACCAACCAGATGCCGCGGCCAAGGCCGGCGCTGGCGAGCGACGGGATGGCCAGAGAGGTCGTATCCGACGGCGTCTGCTGCATAGGAGTTCCCTTCACGCGGCGTCCCAGGAACAGCGGGCATTCGGTGCTGGTGCCGCTGGGGCGATGCGGACCTGAGCGGGGTGAACCGCATGGATGCGGAGCACCGTGCTGGACAACAGCAACAGCGGGTCCGGGCGGGCACAGCCACGCTCCGCCCACCGCCCGTTGCCGTGCACCCAAAGTGCAGCCTTGCGTACGGCATTGAAGGTTCGCGGCAGTTGCAGGAGACAATTACCAGCGCTCACTGCGATACTTGCCGGGTCTAGCCAGTACAGCCAGGATGGATCGTCGTCGGGTTTGAGCTGTTCGACATGGGTGCGTGCCTGGGAGATCGCGGCGGTACAGGCTGAGGTGTCACGCAGGGTGGCGCAGGCTAGGGCACGCCGGATGTGCAGCTCGGCGAGCAGGGCTGGGGATGCTCGCCCCCGTGTCCCGGCCAGCGCAGTCTCGATGAGCGTCACACCCTCGGCGGGCTGTCCTTGCCGGGCGGCTTGGAGGGTCATAGTCGCCAGGAGGTGGGCGCCCAGTGGCCGGTCATCAGCGGTATGGGCAGCACGCAGGCCTGCGACGTAGTAGCCCGGTTAGGGAGATGAACACTCGGCGTTTCACCCGGCCACCACCGCTCAGCATGACAACTGAGTGCTCACTGATCCGCAGGCAACCTGAGCCGTTCGACCGGCTGTCCCGTGACGTCGGCAATGATCTCGAAGTCCTTGTCCACGTCCAGCACGGTCAGCGCGCCAAGCTCCGCTGCCGCGGCGATGAGCAGGTCAGGCACGGATGGCGCTCGGTGTTGCCCGCGTTCGGCGAGCAACCCCTGCACCTCGACTGCCCGGTCCTCGACGGCAGGCGTGAGGTATTCGACCGGCATCATGGACAGCGGTCTTCCCCGCTGCACGCGGCGCACCTCAGCGCCGGAACGCACCGAGAAACCGATCTCGAGCCGGGTCGCGGTCGTAACTCGCACCAGACCGCGCTCGATCCGCTCCTGCCACTGTGCCCCGTCCGGGCTCTGCGGGATCCGGGTCAAAGCTGACTTGTCGGCGAGCCAGTACGTCATTGCCAGGCCTTGGCCATGACCTCAGGGTCGTCCAGGTCGGCGACGGTCTCCGCGAATCGCCTCAGTTCCTGCATGGTGAGTTTCTCGGTCGTGCGGGCCGCTTCGCGAATCAGCTGCCGACGCAGGTACTCGTTGCGTGAGAGTCCCATGCGCTTTGCGTTGGCCTCGACGGCGGCGATGGCCTCGGCGGGCACGTCGCGGATCAGGATGTCAGTCATGAAGCACCTCCTCGACGTCGATGATAGCAGCTGATATCTAGCGGTGATCGCGGGGCCCCGAGGTGAAAGCCCGTGCCCTGCTGCCGAACCTGCTCATCCAGGAGGAGCGTGCGCCCCGGCAAGCACTCGGTGAACAGGTTCGTCCGGCGGAGTTTAGGGTGACACCGTGGTAGCCGCGCGTGAGACGACGTTGCAGGAGTTACTCGAAGGCTCCAAGCAGTACCAGGTGCCCCTCTACCAGCGCACCTACTCGTGGACGAGGGCGCAGCTCGAGCGCTTGTGGGAAGACATCGTGAAGCTCGCGGGCGATCGGATCGATCATCCAAAGCTGACCCACTTCGTCGGGTCCCTCGTGCTCGCCCCGAGCCCGTCGAACGGACCGGCGGGTGTACTCGAGTACCTGGTGGTGGATGGGCAACAGCGCCTCACCACGCTGTCGATCCTGCTGTGCGCCATCCGCGATCACCGCGCACGAACCGAGACCGAGGAGCACCGCGAACGTATCGACCAGCAGTACCTGATCAATCGATGGAAGCCGGAGCGACACCGGCTCAAGCTCCTCCCCACCCAAGCCGATCGTGACTCGTACCGCGCCTGCCTGGACTCCACGGCGCACGCCGGAGGCAGCGACCCCGTTGGAGCGGCATACCGGTACTTCTCGGCGCAGCTTCTCGGGGTCGATGATCCTGACGACCCGGCCGACATCGAGCGTATCGAGGACGCGGTGATCTCCGGCTTGGCGCTGGTGTCAGTCACGGCACAGCAGGGCGACAACGCGCACCGGATCTTCGAGTCGCTGAACAACACGGGACTGCGTCTGACCCAGGGGGACCTGCTCCGGAATTACCTCTTCATGCGTCTCCCAACCCGCGGTGACACCGTCTACCACTCGCTGTGGCTTCCGCTGCAGGAGACGTTGAGCACTGCCGACCTTGAGCTGCTGTTCTGGCTGGATCTGGTGCAGCGGGACGCCCGGGTCAAGCAGTCCGATGTCTACGCAGGCCAGCAGGCCCGCCTCGATCGGTTGCAAACCGAGCAGGAGATCGAGAACGAGGTCGCCCGTTTCGCTCACTTGGGCAAGCTCCTCGTCACGATCCTCGATCCCTCACTGGAGACGGACCCGGAGGTCCGCCGACGCCTGAACCGCCTCAACGCCTGGGGCACGACGACTGTCTATCCGCTCCTGCTGCATCTGTTCGAGCGGCGTGCGCAGCAGCGCGCGACCTCGAAGCAGATCGGATCGGCCATGCTCTACGTCGAGAGCTTCTTCGTTCGCAGGCTGCTGATCGGCCGGGCGACGGCCAACATCAACCGAATCCTGCTCTCCGTGGTGACTGAGATGAGCACGGACGGTCCGGTTGATGAAGCCGTACGCGCTTACCTCTCGACGGGGCGAAAATACTACGCGTCCGACGACGAGGTCCGAGCGGCGGTCGGTGCGGTGCCGTATTACCTCAACGGGCGTCCCCGACAGCGCGCCCTGGTGCTTCAGTGGCTGGAGGAGTCTTACGAGAGTAAGGAGCCCGTCGACCTGCACGGCCTGACGATCGAGCACGTACTGCCGCAGACACCGACGCCTGCCTGGAAGGCCGTTCTCGGCGAGGATCTCGAGCTGGGGGAAGACCTCGACCAAGTGCACGATGTGCTGGTCCACACATTGGGCAACCTGACGCTGACCGGTTACAACCCTTCGCTGAGCAACAGCGACTTCGCCGCAAAGCGTGAGAAGTTGGCGACGAGTGGCGTCGCGATGAACCAAGAGATCGCGAAGCTCGACAGATGGGGGCGCCCCCAGATTCTCGCTCGGGCCTCGCAACTCGCGGAACGCGCTGTCTCGCTCTGGCCGGAGCCCGTGCGGGGCGGCACCTCCGGCGGGCCCGGTGTCCGCTGGGACGTCATTAATGCGGCGCTCGCCGAGCTGCCTGCTGGCGCCTGGACAACCTACGGCGACCTGGCCGCTCTCATCGGAACCCACCCGGTCCCGGTCGGGGCGCGCCTGTCGAGCCATCCCGCACCTAACGCCCATCGGGTCCTCCAGGCTGACGGCACGGTCTCGGACGGGTTCCGCTGGCTCGATGCAGGACGCGCGGACGAGCCATCGGATCTGCTGCGCGAGGAGGGCGTGACCTTCGATGCGCAGGGCCGGGCGAACCCGAATCAGCGGATCACGTTCGCGGAGCTGGCTCAGCTGATCGGCGTCCACGGCCACGACGACTCGATGCCGCGCCTCACCGACGTGGGGACTGACTCTTCGGAACCGGGGGAGAGGTTCCTGGCGCAACTCGTGGAGCAACAGTCGCCCGCTGTTGTGAACGGCGTGCGTCGCGTGCTCGGCGCCTGGCTGGATCTTGGTGGACACCTGGCGTTCGGCGCCGCTGGGGAGACGTCCTGCTTCCTCATGTCCCGCAACAGGGCTGATTCGCGCGGGGGGATCTGGCCGATGACCATCTACCCGAGTGGCAAGTGCGAAGTTGTCTTCCAACATCTCGCCGTCCGCCCACCGTTCGACGACTCCGAGTTACGCGAGGAACTGCGGCAGCGGTTGAACAGGATCCCCGGTGTGGACCTACCCGCCTCCAAGATCGAACTGAGGCCCGGTTTTCCGCTCACCCTGTTGGGCGGGGCAGCCGAACAGGACGCGCTCATCGAGCAGCTTTCGTGGTTCCGGGCCACGGCCGACGCATGACTGAGCTGGTGAAGCTGACTGAGCTCATGAATGCGCAACAAGCACAGTGCAGGGACACTCCGTCGCCTGCGGGGCCGGACCAGTACTGGGAGTGCATGCAGTGGCCAACGACGATGAACGTATCGCCTTGTTCCTCGACTACGAGAACCTCGCGATCGGAGCGCGCGACGGGTTGGGGGTCTCGCCCTTCGACTTCGGCCCGGTGGCCGACGCGCTAGCCGAGCGGGGGCGAGTGGTGGTGCGCCGGGCGTACGCCGACTGGTCGTATTTCGACGCCGACCGTCGGCTGCTCGCTCGGGCGCACGTCGAGCTCATCGAGATTCCCCAGCGCATCGGCGGGTCGCGGAAGAATGCTGCGGACATCAGGATGGCTGTTGATGCGATCGTGCTCGCGTATGAGCGCGGGTTCGTCACGACGTTTGCCATCGGTACGGGAGATTCCGACTTCACCCCCCTCGTACACAAGCTGCGTGAGCTCGACAAGCGGGTCATCGGCATCGGCGTACAGTCGTCGACGTCGGCCCTGTTGCCACCCGCCTGTGATGAGTTCCTGTTCTACGATCGCCTGCCCGGCGTCGAGGTGTCGCTCGGGTCGCGGCGGGGGAGAGGGCGCGGCCGTCAGTCCGGCCCCACGCCATCTGTGGCGGTGGTGTCGACGCCGTCGAGCTCGGTGGATGTCCCGCCGCTCCCGGTCGATGTCCCCCCGCTCCCGGTCGATGAGGCGGTCGCGGCGGATGAGGAGCACGACGTCGGCCTGCTTGTCGCGCGCACCCTCGCCGGCCTGCAGCGCCACGCCGACGGGCCCGTGCGCGCGTCGGCGCTCAAGCGGGCGATCCTGCGCAAGGACCCCACATTCGACGAGGCCGACCAGGGGTTTCGGGGGTTCGGCGAGCTGCTCCGCCATCTTGAGAGCCAGCGTGTGGTGGAGCTGCGCCCGGGATCGGCGCAGGGCGATCCCGAGGTGCGGTTCCCCGAGGACGACTCGGCCGACGACCACGCCTTCCGGCTGTTCGTCGATGTCGTCCGTGAGCTACAGGCATCGGGCGCGCCGCCCCAGCTGAGCGGGCTCAAGAACCACCTTCGCAAGCGCATACCCGACTTCAGCGAGAAGCGCTACGGCTTCAACAGTTTCCTGTCCTTCGCCAAGGCGGCTCGCGCGCGCGACCTGATCGCTATGGAGTGGGATGAGGACGTCGGCGACTACCTGCTGCGCGTCCCCGGCTGACGCCACGTCGGCACACATAGGTGTGTAACAAGAACGCCACCTGAAGCGACATCTTGTGAACAGGGGCGCGTCGAAGCCCCTGAAGTCGAGAGGGATCTTGATCTAGATGGACAAAGCCTTGTTCATTGGCATCGGCTTCGTTCTGCTGATAGTTGGCGGTGTCAAGCGACAAGCTTTGGCTGTTTGTGTGGGATTATAACGGAACCGTGTCCGGCAAGGTCTTCTATCAAGTGGCTTCTGGAGCACCGAGATCGGACCACTTGGTGAGCCGGGTAAAGGTATCGGCCACACTTCTACTTTGCGGCTTGTGCGCGCCAACTCCCAGTGTTCTGACGAAATTGCGAGTATTACCCCAACCCCTCTGGAGGAGATCTTCCTTCGAGAACTGCCAAGTGGATGCGCGGATGCCGCTCCGCCGGTCAGCGTCAAGAAAGAATCCTGAACCGAACTTGTCGTCGACGCACTGCTCACTGATCCGCGGGCAACCTGAGCCGTTCGACCGGCTGTCCGGTGACGTCGGCGATGATCTCGAAGTCCTTGTCCACGTGCAGCACGGTCAGCGCGCCGAGCTCCGCCGCTGCGGCGATGAGCAGGTCGGGGACGGACGGCGTGCGGTGCTGCCCGCGATCGGCGAGCAGTTCCTGCACCTCGACGGCCCGGTCCTCGACGGCTGGGGTGAGGTATTCGACCGGCATCATGGACAGCGGTCGTCCGCGCTGCACGAGGCGCACCTCAGCGCCGGAACGCACCGAGAATCCGATCTCGAGCCGGGTCGCGGTCGTGACTCGCACCAGGCCGCGCTCGATCCGCTCCTGCCACTGTGCCCCGTCCGGGCTCTGCGGGATTCGGGTCAAAGCTGACTTGTCGGCGAGCCAGTACGTCATTGCCAGGCCTTGGCCATGACCTCTGGGTCGTCCAGGTCGGCGACGGTCTCGGCGAACCGTCTCAGTTCCTGCATGGTGAGCTTCTCGGTGGTATGGGTCGCTTCGCGAATCAGCTGTCTGCGCAGGTACTCGTTGCGGGAGAGTCCCACCCGCTTGGCGTTGGCCTCGACGGCGGCGATGGCCTCGGCGGGCACGTCGCGGATCAGGATGTCGGTCATGAAGCACCTCCTCGGTGTCGAGGATAGCGGCTGATATCTGGCGGTGTGGGCTGGAGTGGGCAGGTACGAGTTTCAGTGTCCGGATCCGGCTGGGTCGCAGAGGGGCTGGTTGCGGTTGAATACCTGCGTGGCTGTACGACTCGATGCTGACGCGCTGGTGGCTTCCGTGGGGCAGGACCTCTCCGAGCTGGCGCGGGAGCATCTCCGGCAGGGGCGGATCCGTGACCTCGAAGCCGAAGACGGTGGTGCGAGTGCTGTCATCGCCGATCCCGATCGCGGGCTCCTTGAGGTCTGGGTCGGTGTGGTCAATGGAGCCCTGACCGGTGAGTGTGACTGCGGTGAGTGTGACTGCGGTGAGGGAGTGTCCGGTGGCTTGTGCGGACATGCGGTCGCAGTCGCGCTGGCTGCCTTGGGGGCAGGTCTCACCTTCTCGTCGATCTCGTCTCGGGCCCGGGGTAGCGATCCTGAAGAGCAACGATTCGCCACGATCGCCGCGGGGCTCGCTCCTCGCAAGTTGATTGGTCTGGTCGCCCGGCAGGCTGCCGCGGATCGGTACTTCGCGGCCTTGTTGCTGGTCTGCGCCGATCGGTTGCCGTCGCCGGGACCGGCCGAGATCCAGGCCGCCCGGCGGGTGGTGGCGGCCGCCGCCGATGTGCCGAACGGCCATCACGATCGCTGGGATCTCTACGACATCGTCAAGGCCGGTACGGCGATGGTGGCTGAACTGGAGCTGCTCGCGGTGCGACCGCCCACCGATGAGGTGCTGGTCGTGGTCGAGGAGGCGATCGCCGTGTGGGCCACGCTGTCGGGATACCTGAACGACGCGGGGGAAACCTACGAGACGGAACCAGAGGAGGTCGGTTCCGCTCTGGCCGAGCTTCACCTGCGACTGTGCCAGGTGTGCCCCCCGGATCCGCTCGAGTTGGCCGCGCGGTTGGCCGCGTTGGTAGACGATGCCGATGCGGACACGTTTCTGGACGTGCCCGAGAGGTATGCCGATGTTCTTGGGGCGGAGGGAGTAGCCGAGTTCGAGGCGCTGCTGGCGCGGCCTTCCCGATGGTGACGGCGCTGCGGCAGCAGCAGTTCGCGGCGCAGTTGCTCGACCCGCTGCGTCTGCTCGCCGGGGCTGCCGAGGGAGTCGCCCAGCTCGTCGCGGACCGCGTCCCAGGTGTGCCACTCGGTCATGGTCCGGCCTCCGTGATCCATTCTTTGTACCGTTGCTCGACGAGGGGTATGGCCTCTGCGTACCAACGCCTCCGGTGGCCCGCTTTGTCCCCGGCGACGAGCAGGACCGCGTTGCTGGCCGGATCGAAGGCGAACAAGATGCGGATCTCGCTTGATCGGGCCGATCCCGGCCGAAGTTCTTTGAGATGGTGCAGGGTCGAACCCTTTACCATTTTATTGACTCGGTACGGCAGGCAGCTGACCTCGGCCTCACCGGGGACCGCTTCGATGATCTCGAGCTCGTTGTCGCCGAGCTCACTACCAACAGCGTGGTGCAGGGCGGGGGGAGCGGGACGGTGCACATCTGGGCCGAAGACGGCCAGCTGGTCCGCGATACCGGCCACATCACCGATCCACTGGCCGGGCGGCGGCCGAAAGGTCCGCCAACTCGAGCCGTAGCCGTCGCTGCATCTCAGCCCAGCGCAACTCGATGGTCCGGCTGCCGTTGCGCGCGCGAAGGACCACCTGATCGGGCTGGACGGTCGCTCCGCCGCTCTCGCCGAACACGTACGCCGGCTCGGCGCCGATCTCGGCCAGCAGCAGGACCGGCACATGATCGCTCCTTTTATCGGAGGGACCTCTCGGTCGGCGCCCTTCCTGAAGACATCGGAGCCGCCGCCAGCTCGACCCGCGGTTCCGCTCCGGCTCCTCGCCCTGAGCACGTCGGCCGGTCTTGTTCCACCGGCCGCTCCAGCGCTCGTGCAGGCACGTACGCCTGTGACACAGGCACCCGTTCCCATCTGTGTTGTGCTCCTGGTTGAGCACCTTACGAACGACAATCCGGACAGAACCTGGATTGCGATCGGTGCGGGACGATGGTCCTAGACCGACCGGGAGGCAGACAGCGCACTAATCCGGAAGCCGTCCCTTGTAGCGTTGAGCTCGCCTTGAGCGAGTACGGGATGAGGCCACGGCGGGCGGGAGAGTGCGCATGCATCATCAGCAGTGATGGCGTGCTTCACCGGTTTGTTCGTCGGTGCCACCGCAGTCCACCGATGCCACCAAACCCGGTGACACCACCCCCCGGATCATGGATACGACTGGGGAACAAGTCATGCCGGGCCTGGCGACCAGCAGCTCCTTTGATCAGGAGCTACGAGAAGGTTACGGAGGGCAGAGATGGCCGGCGGCGGTTTCTTCGACAGGCGGTGGGTGAAGGTGGCCGCCGTCGTGTTCAGCGCTGTGGTCGGGCTAGCCGGCGTCGGCAGCCTCTGGCTCACCTGGCACGAACGGCAGCGGCCGCCGACGTCGGCGGGCTGGACGAACGCCGCTCTGGCCGTCTGTGAGCGGCACGCGAACGAGTTCAGGGTCCCTATGCGCGATGCCATGACCCGAATGACGTCGGTGTACGCAGCGATCTCGTCAGCCACAGCGGCGCTGCAGAGCGCGAGGCCCAGCGGCATCACCGCCGCGTTAACTACCCTGAGCGGCGTCGCCGAGGACATGCACGACATCGCGGCCGCTCTGGAGGACTCTGGCGACGCACTGAGCGCGGTCGTCGGGGATTTCCGGTCGCTGCCTGCGCCTCCCGAGAGCCAGGCAGGCATCGATCGCCTGATCGCCACCGGGAAACGGTTGAGTGGGGAGCTCTCCGATATCGCCGGGTCGACCCGCTCGATCGCCGCCGCCCTCGATCAGCTCGACCCGCGGGACCTGGCGGCCTCCGCGCCGGCGATCGCGCAGTTGGCGGTGGAGATGCCCAAGATCACTACCGCCCTCCAAGGAAACCAAGACACGGTAGCGGACTGGAACGCGGAGCTGGCCGCCCTGCAGATCGGCTCATGCGAGCCGGCGACGTCCGGCTTCGTCTTGCCCACCCCGACGACGTTCCCAACGACCATCAGCCCGACCGTGCCACCGACCCCGGTGCCCCCGAGCACCAGCCGAACCGGCTTCGACGCGGCGCAGTCCGCGCTGCTCGACATGCTCGCCGGCGACATGTGGTGGTCCTATGACTCAGACGACATCTATATGATCGCCGAGGCTCCGGACCCGGCCACCCTGTACAGCTGGTGGTCAGACGGCTCCTTCCTCACCAGGACCTGACCCGCGCTGTAAGCGACGTCCGACGGCGGCCGCCGGACGAGATACAACATTGATCTAGACCAGATCAGATTTTGGATAAGAAGCGGGCTAAAGGAAAGCGTAAGCGCTGCCAGGCGTGCGGGGCGATTCAGTGACTACGCCACGTCTGTATGACGGCATCAGGACAATGGCTACTCGGACGGCTATTAGCTGTTCAAAGGGGAGCAGTCCAACCCTGGCCTCACCCCCCAAACCCCAACCCCCGCAACTCCTCATTCAGCTCTTTGACCGCCTGTGTGTCCTGCCACGGCTGCAACCGCCCCCGGGCGGCTTTAACCTCATTCGTCAGGCGTGTCGAGCGAGTCTTAGCGGCAAGTAGCGCTCCTTCGCCAACAACTCGTGCCGCTTCTTCGATCTCACCGGCTTGTAGGCGGGCGTTGCCCAGGTGCAACAGGCAGACGGCGTGACCGTCTACAAAGATGTGTCGTACAGTATCAGTCCAGCACTGGCGCTGGCAGCCGCCTCCGGTGGCTTTCCCAGTCGCAACAGACATTCACTCCTGTGGCTGGCGAGATAGCCTTCGTTGTAGAAGTATAACGGTGATTCAACAGACACCCGCCCGGCCGACAGCAAGTTATCTCGTGCCCTCTCAAGCTCGATCATGCACGCCTTATACTGGGCATCGGTCGCATAGGCCGTCGCAGCCCGTTGCGCTACGCCGACTCGCATGAGCGGATCATCGGTTTTACTCAGCAGACTTTTGGCTGACGCGGCAAGGTCAATACTGGCAGGAGCCTTGCCCTGCCAGGAGGCAAAGTAGCTCATTTCGCACAGGGCGTAGATGCCCAGCTCGGTATTGTCTGCCTCATGCGCTGCCACCCGCGCCTGGTCGCAATAGTACCGTGCGCTGTCAAGGTCATTTAGGTCGAAGAAGTAATACCCGATGGACGTTGACATATCGCTGTAGACCGACAACAGTCGCGGACGAAGCTCATCCGGGCATTCGTCCAGCAAGGAGTCCACCAGCTCCCGCTGAGCAAGGACGGTGTGCAACACGGCGCGTGACCCAAAGGCATCCTCTTGCCGTTTACACTCCCGGAGTATTGTTTCGATGTGATCAATGGACTGCCCATCCACCCGGCTCGGCACAGCAATGGCCTTGGCCAAACGTTCCTGTTCATCACTGTCCAGGCTGAGTATAGGGGAGGCGGCAACCGAAGCGGCCATCCAGCCCAATAACCGGAGGTGTTCCCGACGTTCCACGGTATTCGCCCATTCACGGAGAAACGTTCGAAGCTGCCCACGGAGCTGCTTTCTCCATTCGGCAGGCACCGCCTGTGCTGAGCTGCTCAAAAAGGCCAGGTACACAAGCGGCCCGGCCAGGCTACCGGTCAGTTCCGCACCGACAGTGGTGACCAGACCTGACAACACCTCCTGTCCGGTCGACACGGCCAAGCCGTTGCCGTTCTGGGCCTCAGCCAAGGCCTTAGCCCGCAACTCTTGCGCCCGAGCCTTCGCCTCAGCGTACGCCTTGGCCAGCGCCGCTTCCCGGCTCTTGGCCTCGTGCTCCTCCTTGGCAGCACGTACCTGTTCGTAGCTGGCCAGCAGGGCACCGTCAGCTTTGAGCAGTTCGTCGACTGTTATCCAGAAGCCACGGGTGAGCAGCTGGCGGCCTGCTTCGGCCTTGGCCACTGATGAGCGGCTGTAACCTGTCTTGCGTGAGCCCAAGCCGGGTCGGCCGATGAGCGGCCGACCCGGGCATCGGGATCAGGTGAGGTCGAACCGGTCGAGGTTCATGACCTTGTCCCATGCGGTCACGAAGTCGTGCACGAACTTCTCCTGCGCGTCGTCGCAGGCGTAGACCTCCGAGATGGCTCGGAGTTGGGAGTTCGAACCGAAGACGAGGTCGACGGCGGTGGCGGTCCGCTTGACCTCGCCCGTGGCGCGATCCCGGCCCTCGAACACGTTCTCAGCCGAGGCGGATGCCGTCCACTGTGTGCCCAGGTCGAGCAGGTTGGCGAAGAAGTCGTTGGTCAATGTCTCGGGCCGGTCGGTGAAGACGCCGTGGGGGGATTGCCCGACGTTGGTGTTCAGGGCCCGCATGCCGCCGATCAGAACCGTCATCTCGGGAGCGGTCAGCGTCAACAGGTTGGCCCGGTCCAGCAGCAGGGTCTCCGCCGGCAACTTCACTCCGGCTGGGAGGTAGTTGCGGAACCCATCCGCGGCCGGTTCGAGCACGGCGAACGATTCCGCGTCGGTTTGCTCCTGCGAGGCGTCCGTGCGCCCCGGTGCGAACGGGACCGTGATGTCGTGCCCGGCGTTGCGCGCCGCTTGCTCGACGGCCGCGCACCCGCCCAGCACGATCAGGTCAGCGAGCGAGACCTTCGTCCCGCCGGACTGCGAGCTGTTGAAGTCCTGCTGGATCTGCTCGAGGGTCGCCAGCACCGTGGCCAGTTCGGCCGGGTTGTTGACCTCCCAGTCCTTTTGCGGCGCAAGGCGAATCCGCGCCCCGTTGGCCCCGCCACGCATGTCGGTGCCGCGGAAGCTTGCCGCCGATGCCCACGCGGTGGAGGCCAGCCCGGAGATGGACAGTCCCGATTCGAGGATCGTGCCCTTGAGGGCGGCGATGTCCTCGTCCGCGATCAGGTCATGATCGACCTCGGGGACGGGGTCCTGCCACAGCTGCGCCTGGGGAACCCACGGGCCGAGGTAGCGCGAGAGGGGTCCCATGTCGCGGTGCAGCAGCTTGTACCACGCCTTGGCGAACGCGTCCGCGAGCTGGCCGGGATTCTCGTGGAAGCGCTTCGCGATCGGCCCGTAGATCGGATCCATCCTCAGTGCGAGGTCCGTGGTCAGCATCATGGGGGCGTGCCGCTTCGACGGATCATGAGCATCGGGCACAGTGCCCTGGGCCGCGGGATCCTTGGGAGTCCACTGCTTCGCACCGGCGGGGCTTGTCGTCAGCTCCCAGTCGTAGGTGAACAGGTTGTCCAGGTACCCGTTGTCCCACTTCGTCGGCTCGTTGGTCCAGGCGCCCTCCAGCCCGCTGGTGAGCGTGTCGGCGCCCTTGCCGCTGCCGAAGGTGTTCCGCCACCCGAGGCCTTGCTCCTCAAGGGGGCAAGCCTCGGGTTCGGGACCGATGTACTGGGGATCGACGGCGCCATGGCACTTGCCGACCGTGTGGCCGCCGACGATGAGCGCAACCGTCTCCTCGTCATTCATCGCCATCCGGGCGAAGGTCTCTCGAATGTCCCTGGCGGCAGCCAGTGGATCCGGGTTGCCGTTGGGTCCCTCCGGATTCACGTAGATCAGGCCCATCTGCACGGCGCCGAGAGGGCCGGCGAGGTCCCTCTCGCCGCTGTAGCGCTCATCTCCGAGCCACGTGTCCTCAGGCCCCCAGAAGATCTCCTCGGGCTCCCAGATGTCCTCTCGCCCGAAGCCGAAGCCGAACGTCGTGAACCCCATCGATTCATAGGCACAGTTGCCGGCGAAGACCAGGAGATCGGCCCAGGAGATCTTGCGGCCGTACTTCTGCTTGACCGGCCAGAGCAACCGGCGCGCCTTGTCCAGGCTCACGTTGTCGGGCCAACTGTCGAGAGGGGCAAAGCGCTGAGCGCCGCTGCCGCCACCGCCCCGGCCATCGGCGATGCGGTAGGTGCCTGCGGCATGCCAACTCATCCGGATGAACAGCGGCCCATAGTGGCCGTAGTCGGCCGGCCACCAATCCTGCGACGTCGTCATCACCTCGACGATGTCCTGCTTCAACGCGTCGAGGTCGAGGGTCGTGAACTCTTCCGCGTAGGTGAAATCCTCGCCCATCGGATTGGACCGGGGCGAGGGCTGGTGCAGAACCTGCAGGTCCAGCTGATTCGGCCACCAGTCCTGGTTCGTCCTGGGCTTCGTCGGCGTGGGAGTGGGGGAGGGGATTACTGGGTTCTCGCTTTCGCTGCCGCGGTCAGACACGTCGGTCCTTCTCCTGTCTCGCTGTTTCTTCGGATGGCTGGTTGCTCTTGACGTTGGATGCGGCGGAAATTGCCGCGACACACTCGGGACATCGGCCCCAGTAGATGACCTCGGCTTCGTCGATCTCGTAGCCTGAGTCATCGGCGGCCGTCAGGCAGGGGGTGTAGCCGACCGCGCAGTCGACATCGGCGATGGCACCGCACGACCGACACACGATGTGGTGGTGGTTGTCCCCGACCCGCGCCTCGTAGCGCGCCACGGAGCCCGTCGGCTGGATGCGCCGCACCAGACCCGCGGCAGTCAGCGCGCGCAGCACGTCGTAGACGGCCTGGTGGGAGACCTCACCGAGATCCTCACGCACGGCACCGATGATCGAGTCCGTGTCGGCGTGCGGATGGCCGTGCACCGCGGACAGCACCGCTACCCGAGGACGCGTCACACGCAGAGCAACCCCGCGCAACATGCGCTCGAAGTCCGAAGTCGTTGGCACGCCCCGAAGTGTGGCCCAGTTTCTGGAATCAATCAAGAATCAGGTGTCAACTACGCGGGGGAGACCTACGAGACCGAACCGGAGGAGGTCGGTTCCGCTCTGGCCGAGCTTCACCTGCGACTATGCCAGGTGTGCCCCCGGACCCGCTTGAGTTGGCCGCCCTGGGCGGGCCCTGCTCGGAGGCTTGATCAACGAGTACCGGCTAGCTACCCTGCCGTGTCCTCTTGGCGTTGCATGTATCTGGGTGGGTGCGCTACGGATCTCAACCCGTGTGTGACAAGGCAACGGGGCGGATGCGTGGAGCATCGCCTCCCTTGAGGATGTGGCACTGGCGCACGAGGCGGTAGAGCCATCGCTGCTCGGCAAGATTGTAGGTGAGGTGTAGTGACGCATCCATCTGTGCACGCCAGCAGCGCCACGGATCAGGTGCAGCGCAGAGGGCTGTGGGCAGCTCCCGCCGTGATCATTGCCATTCTCGCCCTGGGCGCATTGCTGGTGATGAGTCAGCTGTACATGACCATCCCGCTACTGGAAGAGACGGCGCAGCGATACACTGTTTCGACCGATGCCACCGCATGGGTGGGCCTGGCATTCGGATTGGGCTTCGCCATCGGCAATTTGGTGTTCGTGCCCTTCGCGGAGCGCATCGATCGCCGTCGGCTCATGGGGATCGGACTGATCGGCGTGGCCGCAACTGCCGCGGCCGCCAGCGCTGTACCCAACCTTCCGGCGCTTGTCGTGACCAGGGGGCTGGGTGGATTCTTCGCCGCAGCGTTCCCTCCGCTGGCGCTGGCCTACATTGCACACACCCTGCCTCGCCGGGTTGTGCCCATCGGCCTCGCCATGGTATCCAGCTGTTTTCTGCTGGCCGGGATAGTGGGCCAGGCATACGGTCTGGCGAGCAACTGGCTATTCGGGTGGGAATGGGTATTCCTGCTCCCCGTGCCCATCTTCGTGCTCCTCGCCGGTGCCGTCCTGGCGCTCCCGGCGGGTGCCACGCACCCGACGTCGGAACCCTTCCTGACCCGCTTGGTGGGGCTGACGCGGAACCCGGTGCTGCTCGCGGCGTACGCCGTGGCCATCACGCTGTTGTTGGCGCTCGTCGCCATGTACTCGGGCCTGTCAGGAGCTGTGGCACTGCGCTCAGAGCCGATCGGAGCCCTTGGCGCGCTGCTGCTGCGGCTGCCCGGATTGCCCGGTGTACTGCTTGGTGCCTTCGCTGGCCCGGCAATCCGTCGATACGGTGCACATCGGATGGGAGCGGTCGCCCTGAGCGTCGCAGCCACCGGTTTGGCCCTCGAGGCTCTCGCCGGTTCGCTGTGGCTGCTGATGATTGGCAGTGCCATCTTCATGGCCGGTCTCGGTGTCGCAGTTGCGTCAATAGTAGCGGTGGTGAGTGAAGCTGGTGCTGCTGTCAGAGGTGCCGCACTTTCGGCCAACGGCTTCTTTATCGGAGTCGGTGCGAGCCTGGCCCCACTTCTCGTCGTAGCATTCGACGGCCAGTTTGCTGCCCTGTGCGGACTGCTGGCCGTAATCATGCTGGCCGCCGCAGCGACTCTCGGCCTCGGCCCGCGGACTGCTCACTCGGATTCGGTGATCTCGATCGATCTGAATCGGATCCGATCGATCAGGAAGCCCATCGTCACAGGGACGTTGTTGACAGTGATCGTGCTCGGTGTGGCGGGCAGCATGGCTTATTGGACGGTGAGTCGCAAGGCGCACATCCCGGTGACCGACCTCGTGATGGTATCCGACGGACAGGGGATGCGTGACGGTGGGCAGGCAACCATCCAGATCCCCGGAGAGCCTCCACCCCGCCGCCGCCTCGCCCTTATTCTAACCTTAACCAACCTCGCCAGAGTCGGTGATTGTGTCAATCCGGCACGTTTGGACATTGCTCCGGTAATCGACGGTCAGCAATGGCCATCAGTCGACGGCCTGCAGTCCGGCCGCGAGACCCGGCTAAATTTCACGGGTGCCACACGTCGAACCGATGTTGTCGTTACACTGCATATGCCGGACCCGTCCTGCGCAGTCGACCTGAATGTTGACAGGGCGATCCTGTACGACTGATCTCTCGATCATTATCCTAGGGAAGCCATTCATGTCCAAGACCAAGTGGTGCGCCAGCTCGATACTCCTTGCCGCCTGCCTTGCCCTGACAGCCTGCGCAACGAATAGCGCAGCCATAGACCAAACCACCACGACGACAGCACCGGATATTTTCAGTCGGCCGGGCGGCGTCAACATCGGCGCCGTCACTGACGCGCCCGGATTTGGGAAGCTGGAACCGGGCTCGAACATTCGTGAAGGTTTCGATATCGATCTGTACCGTTGGCTCGGCAACCATGTTCCCCCCACTTTTACCCCGATCCCCGTCGATCTGACCATCGATGAGCGGGTAAACGCGTTACGGGACGGCAGAGTGCAGCTTGTGGTCGCGACTTTCTCCATCACCGATGAGCGTCGGAATTCGATAGGGTTCGCAGGCCCTTACCTGCTTACCCATCAGGGGATGATGGTTCGAGCGGGGGACACTCGCATACGCAGCGCCAAGGATCTTACCGGGATGACGGTGTGCACTCTGTCCGGCAGCACTTCCTTGATCCAACTTAATGAAGGTATACTGAGAAACCAAATCATACTCACTGTCGAGAAATCCAACAAACAGTGCGTTGATCGGCTGCTTGGTGGGCAGGCTGACGCAGTGTCGACCGATCAAATAGTACTGGACGGCCTCGCCGCCGCTGACCCGACTCGCCTGTCTGTCGTGGACGGGTTTACGTTCGGGGCGGAGGAGCGTTATGGGATTGGGTTGCCCTACGGTGATACGGCGGCCTGCGAGATAATGACCGCCAAAATAAGGGAATTCATTACCAGCGGTAGCTGGGATCAGTTTTTCGGCAAGCACTTTCCCGGTGCAGATCATGCGAATTACAAACCTGACCCCTACAATCTTGACTCCTGCGTGTGACAACCTATTAGTGACACCCCGCTGACCTGCGGTGTTGCGCACCTAGCTGACTCGCTTTCGAACCCTGGCACACCCCTGTTGAGGCTGGTCACGGCCTTGGATGAGCTGGGTGGACTAGAGAACCTGCGGGTCAGCGGCGATGTCCACGAGGCGATCGTGGCGCAGACGGGGGCGGTGGATCCTGAGATGGTTCGATTACAGATCAAGGAGAACCGGAAGCTGTCGCCCGCTGAGGTGGTGGAGCTAGTGGATGCTTATGAGGCGGGTGCATCGCAGGCGGACTTGACCCGGCGGTTCGGTCTCCACGAGCAGACGGTACGGTCACATCTCAGACGGCAGGGTGTGAAGCTTCGACCGCTGCGGGCGCTGCCCGAGGAACAGGAGGTTGAGGTGGTACGGCTGTATGTCGAGGAGACGTGGTCTTTGGCTGAGCTGGCGGGTCGGTTTAAGGTTTGTCAGACGGCGATTCGGAATGTGTTAGTGCGGAGGGGAGTGGAGAGGCGGGCGCAGACGCGACGCGTGCGGACGGAGTGATTCCATTGCCTCTGATCCCAATTGAACTCCACTGCCCATACCTGTGAATCTTTCGGCCACGAAGCCACGACACTTTGTCTGTACTCGTCTCACTCACCGTTTCTTACTATAAGGACTAGCGCGCACCCAGTACCTGGATAATCTTGCGCAGCAGCGGCAGTTGCTTCATGTACCCATGATCAATAATAAGGGTTGGTCACAGGAACAGGAAACCTGATCACAGTAGGTGATATACTTACAGCAGTGTAATTAACCTATAAGGGGGACGGCTATGGCCCTAATTGGAGTACGCATCGCATGTTTATTTGTGTACTCGAATCTAGTCCAACATTTCTGTGATGGTCCAAAGCTAGCTAACTCCAGAAGGAAAGACAACTTTAACCTATGGCAATATCGGAAAACGACCCCCAACGGATTATTGCACGGGTAAAACATGTAGAAAACGAACATTCAGTGGCCTACTTGGAACTCCCAAATGGGAGCGTCATCCCTCATCAGATGCACAATGAGGAGGAGTGCAAGTCAGGCGACGTGGTTCTGATCGGTCCTCGGTGGGATGACGTCGAGACTGCTCCTCAGGAATTGTGGCGCGAGGACCCCTGGGTGGGCGTTGTCCGTCTTTTGCTGGCAGACGAGGTTGTCGTCGATATTGGTGGCAAGATACGGACACTCCCTCGGCCGAACGATCTAGACCTCCAAGATGGAAGTACTGTCGAGGGGATCGACTCGCGCGGAATTATTCGAGTCCTCTCAGACAAGCCTGTTCGCTATTTCGATCTATCTTTCGGTGACTCGGTCAGCGTTGAACACTTCAAGCGGGAGCCGAGTGGTTCTCTATCGTTTGATGATTTCGGTGGTTTCGGAGAAATTGTAGAGCGTGCTAGAGACCTCATCGAATTGCCGCTCAAGCATCGCGATGCGCTGGCGAAGATTGGTGCTCGGCCAATTAAAGGTGTACTGTTCGCTGGTCCGTCGGGGGCTGGTAAGACTATGCTTGCCCGTATCATCGCCGATCAGTCTGGCGCCCAGTTCTATGAGATCAGTGGGCCGCAAGTTTTAAGCAAGTGGTATGGCCAAAGCGAAGAACTTATTCGCAAAATCTTTGAAGATGCAGCAAGGCAAGAGCGAGCAATCGTCTTTTTTGATGAGATAGACAGTCTTGCGGCCCAACGGAGCGACGAATCACACGAAGCATCTCGGCGCATCGTAGGACAATTACTTACTTCGATGGACGGGTTCGAACCCAAAACCAACGTCGTTGTTGTTGCAGCAACAAATCGACCGCAAGATATCGATGTTGCGTTGCGCAGACCTGGACGATTCGACTGGGAGGTGCATTTTCCACACCCGTCGAGAGAAGATCGCAAGGCGATACTTATCACGTCCGCTCGCCATCTAGCGGTAGGAGAAGGACTACCACACGACCTGATTGCTGAGAAGACCGAGTCGTGGTGGCCAGCCGAACTAGCGGCGATATGGAGTGAGGCGGCGATACTGGCCGTGCAGGACCACCAGCGTGAGGTAATTCTCGAAGAAGATTACTTTGGAGGATTCGAGCGAGTTGCAACTCAACGAACCCTAATTGCGGCTAGCCGACGAAGTCAGCGTCAGGAGGCGGAGCAATGATCCGCTGGTGGAAGCAGTGGCGCAAGCGTCGGCGGGAAGTGCCGATCGCTCAGAGAACGATGGAGCTGCGAGAGTTCGTATATTTAGACGACGTAAGTGTCATCAGTCTGCTCTCATCTCGGCTCGGTAAGCTGCCTAGCGAGTTCACTGACACTTTGGCAAACACAAGTACGGCAGAGGTCAACGCAAATGCTGAAGCCAGCGCGGCAGCCATCCTCAAGTCGCGCATTGGTTCTCGTTATGAGGCAAGCTGGACTGAGAACTCTCAAGTGCTAAGCAAGGCGACAATTCAAGCATCGTTCAAAAAGCTACACGGTATAGAAGAGCAGTCGTTTGTACTCCGTCCTATTCTTTCCAGCGAATCGCCTCCTGATAACGATAAAATTCAGGAGACGCTGATGTCGGGTGTTATCGACGATGACATACTCCCCTGGCTAGTCACGACCGAGAGCCTAATGCGCGGTCAATTAGCCGAAGTGGAGGTAGAGCTTCAGGCTGATCCTGCCTTCAGGGTAAGCGCGATCTTCACGACATTCAAGGAAGTCGCCGACGAGAGCGCGGATTTACTTGGTCAGACTGATCGTGTTAGTTTTGAGAAAGCTATCGAGCTTAATCACGTGCTAGAGAAGCTGATGGGTGGTCTCGTACCTCTCAGATGCCGGGTTGTTGACTACGAAGTAGTCGATACAGGCAGTCAGACGTTCTTGGTCCATCGCCGTGCTTTGGAACAGCTACCCGAATCTGAAAGACCCGCAACGAGGCCGCTCTATCTGGTTGGCGTTACCGAGCGGTCATTGTTCTGGAAAGATATTCGGCGTGTACTCTTCTCTAAAGCTCGATTTCGGATACTGTGCAGGCTCAACTACGAAGGACTGCGGACGACATGGACTGCAGTCAAAATGGCCGATGTACTTGACGAGGTCGTGCCAGCCCTGAAACGCGAGATAGATATATTTGGATCTGGCATGTTGAAGCTGATGGCGGAGAGCAATGCAACCCGTGGAAGGTTCATCGAGCCCCGATTACGTGCGCTGAATACCTTCGGCGAGCAGCTCGCACAGCATCTTGAACTTGAGCTTGACGACAACGACCGTGGACAAATTGAAATGCTCGCGAGTGAGACTGCTGACCTCGTTACTTCGGTCCCAGAAAGCCGGAAAGCGTTCACTCGGATCGCTGAACTTCTCGCACTGAGGTCGTCAGGTGAGGTTGATCCAGCAGTTGTTGCTAACCTCCGGGTGCGCGCGTGTCAGCAGCATGGCCTTTTCCCTGGCGGCTCTGCCGTCCGAACAGAAAATGTCGCCTTTCCAAGCGCGGTAGATGATGATAAGGACGATTTTCTTGATGCTGAAATTATCGCTATCTATTGGTAGGGGTTCCCAAGCGGTAGAGCCGACTGTGCGTGAGATACCCTATCTTCGCTTTGCAAGTGATCAACCATTTGTTATTTGCAAAGTGACGCCAAATCGTTGAGTGCGGCAACAACCACGTTCCATGCGATCCGTACCGTGTCATCGTCGGGGGCATACCCCTGGGTCAGTTGCTTCTTTGGATGCACAAGATTGCGGTGGTTGCGTAGGACATGGGCGTAGTCAGCGACGTCCTTCGCGAACCAACCCTTTCCCGTCGCTAAGTTGATCAGGTTTTCCAGATTATCGTCTGGTTTACGGCCTTCTTTGTGCTGGCTGAGAGCCACATCGTAAAGTACACCCTCCAGTAAGCTTCCGAGTACGATGATCGCGGCTGTCGGAGCACCGGACTTCCAACATGTATGTGCTTCGTTGAGTCGTGCTTGCAGCTGCGCCCCGAACGCGGCATCACTAACAATTTCCGCCAGGCTGGTTGTGAGTTGCAATGGCGCCTTCATGGCTGGGCGCTTCAATGTTGGAGCCTGAGTGACCAGTTCGGGCCTGCTGCCTGCGTAGATGACTTGGTAGCCCTCAATGACAAGGAGTTCATTAAGTTCTTGGAGAACCTGGACTCGTACCTCGTCGTCGTCAAGATACTCCCGTGGATCGGCCAGTCGAAGCAGCACACGACGTAGGGCTTCGGAGTCGCGCCTACGCTCTTTAAGTTTCTCAAGCACCCAAGACCGTCGTGCTCCTTCGAGCTCGCCGACGCGACGCCAGCCAGCTGCTTCAAAGAACTTTTCAATTTCAAAACCTCGACGGTAGTAAGGAGTGCTGTCATCTCCACAGATCAGACTAGCCAGCCGTTCAAGGACGTTGTCGTCGAGTTCGACACGAAGCTCACTCGTCGTGTTCATTATTCGGTTCCTTCGCTGTTTTCGATGTCGTCGGCATCGGCGGGTAGACTGATGGGCTCCCATGGGCTATCGGTATCCGTGGATACCACATAAGGATGGATGTTTCGCTCTTCGAGTCGATGCCATAAGAGCGCAAGTTCCCGCATGGGATCAAACTCGAACTCGCTTTCGCGGATACGTACCACATCCCATCCCATCCGGTGGAGTTCCCGATCGCGACGAGCGTCTGATATCTGCTGACTGGGGCTCGTATGCCAGTAGTGACCATCGCACTCCACAGCTAGGCGTCCACCGTCTCCGATAATGACCAAGTCCAGCAACCGGGAGCCAACCTTGTGCTGTGCGACGACGTGGTAGCCCCGCTGCTTAACCTCTCGAAATACCTGTTGTTCAAAGAGGGAATCGAATGGATCGCATAGCTCAGTTGCGCTGACTGCTTCCAAGTCGGGTGACTTGCCGAACACCGCTGGTGGATCCTTCATGTAACCTAGAAGCGATGCCCGTAGGTCGTCTGGATTCAGCTGGTCTAGCCGGACTGAAGTGAAAAGCCACATCTGATCTTTGGCACGGCTTGCGGCAACGTTATATGCCTGTCGGAACCTTCTGTCACGCTGACCGCGTGGCCGATCGGCGACCACCATCGACAAGAATATGACGTCGCGCTCATCACCCTGGAAGTTGGGCGGCTTGGTGACCAGTGGTGAGTGCACCAGTGCACCGCCCGGCTTGACCTGGGACCCTTGCGAGGGCTCACATCGGGCCTGATCAGGGGCAGGTAGGACCTGCCCGATTCGCGGACGAGCGTACGAGCC
>JBQTGW010000114.1:0-22606 GCA_052390495.1 Pseudonocardiales bacterium | reverse complement strand
GTCAGCTGGCGTAGGCCCGAAGGCGCTCGGCGCGGTCACCGGCGCGTAGCTTCGCCATAACCTCGCGTTCGATCTGTCGTACTCGCTCCCGCGAGAGGCCGAATCGCTTGCCGATCTGATCCAGCGTGCGCGGTTGCCCGTCGTCGAGGCCGTAGCGAAGCCGGATGACGTTCTGCTCCCGGTCCTCGAGAGTGGCCAGCACACGGCGCAGGTCGTCCTGCAGCATCCCGGAGATCACTGCGGACTCGGCGTCGGCCGCCTCGGCGTCTTCGATGAAATCACCGAGCGGGGCTTCCTCCTCGGCGCCGACCGGCATGTCCAAGCTCACCGGGTCCCGGGAGTGATCGAGCAGGTCGGCCACCTTGTCCAGGGCGATGCCGGACTCAGCGGCCAGCTCCTGGTGAGTGGCCTCCCGACCCAGCTGCTGGTGAAGATCGCGCTTGATTCTGGCCAGTTTGTTCACCTGCTCCACCAGATGCACCGGTAGCCGGATGGTGCGGCTCTGGTCGGCCATACCACGGGTGATGGCCTGTCGGATCCACCACGTGGCGTAGGTGGAGAACTTGAAGCCCTTGGCGTAGTCGAACTTCTCGACCGCCCGGATCAGGCCGAGGTTGCCCTCTTGGATCAGATCGAGCAGCGGCATACCTCGGCCGGTGTAACGCTTGGCCAGCGACACCACCAGCCGCAGGTTGGCTTCCAGCAGATGGTTCTTGGCGACCTGACCGTCGTGCACGATCCGCATCAGGTCGGTCCGGTGGGAGGGGGACAGGTGGGCCGCGGTGTCGAGCATATGACGCGCGAACACGCCCGCCTCAATCCTCTTGGCGAGCTCGACCTCCTCCTGCGCGGTGAGCAGCGCAGTGCGTCCGATACCGTTGAGGTAGACCCGGACCAGGTCCGCTGCTGGGCTCTGCACGTCGAGGTCCACCTCGAAACCGGTGTCCGGCTTCTCCAGGGTGTTGTGTGCGGCGGTCATCGGGTCCTCCCTGCGACTGGTGATTCTGCCGACCCGGGTGCGCGCTCCTACGTCGGCAGGCGACGTTGCGCGCTTTGCCGCCACGGGGGGGTACCCGTGATGACACCGGACACAACGTCGGGTGCCCGGAATTCGTTCCCGGTCCCTCACCTGGCTCGACGAACGAGCACACCACGAAGTGCCGGATCCTGGGGGACCCTCAGGCACTTCTCAGGTTGACGGAGGGCCGGCCACTTCGACGAGCACTGTGTAGGGGCCGTCGGCGACGCTGCGCACAGCCATCATCGCGCCGAACCGGCCGGTGGCCACCCGTGCGCCGCGGGCCCTGAGCCGGGCGACGACCTCCTCGATAAGGGGCTCGGCATGCTCTGCTCGGGCGGCTGCGGTGAACGAGGGCCGCCTGCCCTTGCGGGTCGTGCCGTAGAGCGTGAACTGGCTGACCACCAGTAGTCCGGCGGCTGAGTCCGGGGTGTCGGCGACCGAGCGTTCGTTGCGCAGGATGCGCAGCTCATGCAGCTTGCGCGCCATGGTGTCGGCTTGCTCAGGTCCGTCGTCGTGGGTGACACCAAGCAGCACCAGCAATCCGGGCCCCTTCAGCTCGCCGACAACCTCGCCGTCGACCAGCACAGCTGCCTCAATGACCCGGCTCACTACCGCTCTCACGTGCCGACTCCGCACGGCCGCAGCCCGTTGCTGACCAGCGCTCGGATCACCGGAAGCGCGGCGCCCAACCGGCTGTCACGGTGAATGGTCAATCGGGGCAGCACGGCCAGCGATCCTGCCAGGTGAGCCACCCAGCCCAGCACGTGGTGGCCTGCTGTCCCGATGCGCTGCGCCTGCGGTCCGAGCCAGGAACGCGAGAAGATCCCGCCGAGCTTCTCCAGGAACAGACTGATGGACGCGATTACTTGGCCGCTTATACTGGCGGTGTGCCCGCGAGATGGACTGATCGATGACAGGACGACAATGGCCGAGACCGTGATGAGTACCAGCCCCCGAGTCAAGATCTGCGGTATTCGTTCGAAGACTGATCTGAGCATTGCCGTCGCTTCCGGCGCGGATGCTGTCGGCTTCATCAGCGGTGTTACCCATCGAAGCGAGGACGCTCTCACACCGGAGCAGGTGGCTGAGCTCGTTGCGGCCACCCCCCCCATACGTCTCGACCGTGCTGGTGACTCACTTGGAACTAGCCGAGGAGATAGTGGCGCTCGCGGAGACGGTAGGTGTCGATACCGTTCAGGTCCATGGACTGGTCAGTAGCGCGACTCTCCGGGAAGTATTTGATCAATCGCATGGGCGACGTCGAATTACTCGGGCCGTGCACGTTACGGGCGACGGTTCTATCGGTGAGGCGCTCCGAGTGGTGGGAGCTTGTCATGCCGTTCATCTCGACTCCAGAACAGCGGACCGCCTTGGCGGAACCGGTCGAACACACGACTGGTCGATCAGTCGAAAAATAGTCGAGGAGCTCGAGTTGGCTGCCCTGCCGGTTATCCTCTCGGGAGGGCTTAGTCCCGAGAACGTGGTTGACGCCGTCAAGGCGGTGCGGCCATTTGCTGTCGATGTGAACTCAGGAGTCGAGGATGACTCGGGGAACAAAGATGTTCGCCGTTCATTCCAATTTGTTGCCAGAGTACGTGGTGATCACACTGTTTGCGGGTTTCGATCGACTGAATTCTAGAACGACAGCAGCTAGCATCAATACCCCCGAGAGGCCGACTGTGAATGAAATCTTCTCGCCGAACAGCGTCATACTGAATATTGTTGCGGTAATCACTTCGTTAAGTCCCAGCAGGCCGGCGGTGGCCGCATTCAAACCGCGCAACGAACGCCAATATATAGCGAATGCAGGTCCGAGAAAAAACGCCCCGGCCCCCAAGAGGACCATCACGTCGATCTGATCGGGAAGCTCCGCTAACAGAATCATGGGTGTAGTCGCTACGGCGGCGATGGTGAGCTGAGCCGCAGCGGCGACGTCCGGATTCGTTGTGGGGGCTAGCTTCGCCACCGCAGAGATGAGCGCTGTGAGTGCCACCGCACTGCCGACCGCGAGTGCACCCGCGACGAGCGGCTTGCTACCTGGTTGCTCAGCTGGCTGCATCCCGAACAATACGATACCGCTGACCACCAGCAGAATCTGCAGCATCACTACTGAATCCAAGCGTCGCTGGCCCTGTATGATAGCGAGCGTCAACAATAACAACGGTGACATCAGATGTAGCGCCACAACAACTGGTATCGGCCCCAAGGTCAATGCGGCGGCATAGAATCCTAGGTTAACGGCCTCAAGTAGTCCGATTACTAGAAGGTTAGTGGAACAACGTGGAACTGATGCTATTCTTCTTACCTGACTGCGGGTTGGCCCTGTCAATACGATGATGAGTACGGTGATGGCTCCACCAGCTGCCAGCAGTGGAGCACCTGACCCGTGAGCTGCGCCGAGCTTGCCTAAGATTACGCTGGAGGCTCCCCACAGTGTGGTCGCGACGATCAGGAGTACAGCGGAGCGACCATGCTGTTTTCTTTTCACGCTAGCAGGAATGTAACGATCGGCAGGAGTAAGGCGGTAAAGCTGGCGAAGACAACGGTTGCGATCTTCAGATTAGAGACTGCAGGCAGTCGAACGCAGGCAAAGACGAAGGTACAAGCAGCCGGGGGAATCATTCCCCAGATGACGAGTGCACGACTGGCGGCGTCACCGAGTTGGTGTTGGAACCCAATGGACATGGTGATGATCGTAGCGCCCGTGAGAAGGCCGATCGCCAGCAGGATCGATCCTGCCCAACTGTTCATCGTTACTGTCCGGTGTCGAATTGTTATGAGATTTTGCGGATCGGAATGATGCCTCCCTTCAGTCCGACAAAGAAAATCAAATGTTCTGGTGGAGTTGGTGACAGCGTTGCTGCGGACCAGTTTTTCAACTCCCTCGCGTTGCGGGATGGGCCGAGCCAGCCCAACAAAGGGCGCACACGACTTCTGCTGTGTTCTGGGGGTTCGGCGGGACGTCTGGAACCCAACCCCAGCCGTACCGACCCTGCCCACCATCCGACATGGTGGTGTTGAGCCAGTGTTCTGCCAGCGAGATGCGGCCCTCTGGATCCGTCACCTTGCAAGGGTGCCATGGAAGAACGGCCTGCGTGCCCTGAACCCAACAGGAGAGTCGTTCGCAGGCTGTCCAAACAGCTCTCCTGTCGGGTTCGGCGCGCTGGAGATCAGAGCACTGGAGAGAAGCTGCCTTGGCGATGTTTCCTGTACAGAGTCACCCGGAGGTGGACGATGAACTTGATATTGAGCCAGGACCCATCGGCAGATGCGTTGCTCAATCGGCTGGTCGCGCTGCCGGGGCGAAGGCTCCCCAGCTTAGGCAGCAGATGAGGGCGGCGGCCGAGGCCAGGCAGTAGTACGGCCAGACAGATCACCACGCGGCGGGCAAGCGTGCAAGGATGGTGGTGGAGGTGAGCTGGATGAGGGAGCCGCACGTGCACAGCGTCCGGGCGCGGGATCACGTTCCGGTCCTCATCACCGCTGCGGAGCCCTCCTACGCCGAGCAATACGCGGGCCGCCGCCGCAAGTATGCGATCTTGATGTCGGCGCGCATCCCATGCCTTGTCCTGGCCGGGGTTTTCTACCAGACCTGGTGGCTCGCCCTGGGCTTTCTGGTGCTCTCGGTTCCGTTGCCCTGGATGGCGGTGCTCATCGCCAATGACCGCTCTCCCCGCAAGGCCGAGCAGGTCAACAGGTTCCAGCGTGATCTGCGGGGTCGCGAGCTGGAGAGCCGCGACCACACCGTGATCGATGGGTGATCGAGGGCGTCGCAGGTGGAGATGCGCGGAGCGTTCCAGGGTGCGGCATCATGGACCACGTGAGCACGCTAACTCTGCCTGAGATTGACACCCGCCCCGAGGGGACCGACGCCACTGGTGACGACACCCCCAAGATGTTCCACTACGTGCGCAAGAACAAGATCGCCGAGAGTGCGGTGATGGGCACGCACGTGGTTGCGTTGTGCGGTGAGGTGTTTCCGGTGACCCGTTCGGCCAAGCCGGGCTCGCCGGTGTGTCCGGAATGCAAGGAGATCTACGAGTCGCTACCCAAGGGCGGCGCCTGAGGCCCGGGGCGAGTCAGTCGGTCCAGACTCGGCGGGGGCCGTCCTCGGCGGGTGGGCGGGTGGACTCCCAGATGCGGCGCCACGCGGGTAGTTCGCGGCCGTCGCCGGGTTGGCCTGCGGCGGTGACGGGTAGCACGCCGCGAGCGCTGGTGGGTATCGCGAGCGTGTCGTCGGCGGCTGCTCGCAGGGCGCCGTACCAGCCGAGATCGTCCTCAGCCCACAGGGTGGCCACGGCGCGCGCCAGCCGGGTGCGGAACTCGGGCACGCCTTCGTCTGGTGCGGGGCTCAGTGGTCGTCCGATCCGGACGGTGACCCGTGGCCGCCCGGGGCGGGGCCAGCTCCGGCCCCGCGGCATGGCGGCGAAGGTGCCCCGCAGTGCGATCGGCACCGCGGGTATTCCTTTCATGGCGCACAGTTGGGCGGCACCCAGCTTGAACGCGGTGAGCCAGCCGTCCACCGTCCGGCCGCCCTCCGGATAGAGCAGCAGGCTCCAGCCATCCTCGACGAGGTCGGCGGCCAGGCTGCGCCCTCTTCGTGATCCGCGCCGCTCCACCGGGAAGGCATTGAACAGCAGAGTGGTGGCTGCGGCCAGGGTTCGGGAGTCGAAGAAGTAGTCAGCGGCTGCTCCGACCGCGAGCTTCTCGGTGATCCGTTCTGGTAGCGCCCCCAGGATCAGCGGGGTATCCAGATGGCTGGAGTGGTTGGCGACGAAGATGGCTGGCCCCCGGACGGCGTCCAGGTACTCCCGCCCGTGTACCGCCGGGCGGGTCTGGCTCCACACCAACGGCTTGAGCACACCGCGTTGCAGGGCGCTGCGCAGCATTGTGACCGGGGCGCAGCGGGCCCATGCGGTCGGGAAGCCGTCCCCGTTGTCGGTGAGTTCCCACTGCTGCGCCGACCGCGGTACCCGGGCTCGCCCCCGCCAGTCCCTTCCGTGTCGCAGCAGCCGCACGTCGTCGCGCAGGCTGCTCACCGCACATCCGCCAGTACCATCGGCGGGGCATGCAGATAGCTGATCTTCGGGTCGGTGCCCACCGTGTCCCGGGCCAGTTCCAGCGCGTCGGTCAAGCTGGATGCGGCGCGGAACCCGAGCCGGGCGGTGGTCGACCGGTCGCCCCCCACGAAGATCACGTCGTCGAGGTGCTGCATTGCGTGCGCCCCCCAGTACCACATGTAGAAGGGGTGCACGCCGTGGTAGGCGTAGCTGGTCCGGTACAGGTGGGTGTACCAGGGGTCGGTGGCGAACTGTTCCTCATACTTGGCCTCCAGCATCACCGGGTCGGTCGTCTCGGCCAGTAGTTCATAGAAGTCGATGTAGCTGGGGTGGTGCACCGGGTGAAACTCGTGCGGCATCGGGTGGTAGAAGATCGCAGCGCCGCCTTGGCGCACGATCGGCTTGTTCCGATAGAGATTGAAGAAGTAGCCGAGTCCGAGTGACATCACCAGGATCGGGTTCATGATCGAATTGACGTTATAGGGACAGATGTAGGGCAATCCGAAGATCGCGACGTCGGCCTGCCCATCCACCTCGGTGAGCTGCTGGCGGTGCAGCGCGGCCAGGGTGTACGGGTGTACCTGGCTCGGTGCGCCCGCATGCACGCCGGTGACACCATAGGGCGCCTGCGTGGATTGCCAGATCCGATGCCGCAGCTTGGCGGTCGCCAGGTCGTTACTGCGCTTGACCGCCAGACAGGCGGCCTGGTCGGTGAGGTTCCACTCCCACTCCCGGCGGGTGAGGAAGCGCAGCGAGGAGGGGAAGGTGTCATTGTTCAGCGATGTCTCGACCGTGAAAACCGGTACGTGCCCACCGATCAGGTCGGCCATCCGATTGTAGGAGTGGTGCATCGCCGAGTTCGGTGGATCGTTGAACGAACGCGAATGCCGCAGCGTGTGCACGTTGTGGTGGTGGCGCAGGCTGGCGTAGCTGGCCAGGCCCACCGGGACCGACTTCGAGCCGCCGCTCATCGCGCTGAGCGTGATGTTGACGTAGACAATCAGATCGCTCTCTGCGGCCCTGCGGTTGATCTCCACGTCCTCGCCATGTGCTGTGGTGCCCAGATGCGCGAGGTTGTTGGGATCCTCGGCGTCGTGGTTGCGCAGGTGGTTGGGGTGAAACGCGCGGAACACCCGCTCGCCGACGGTGCGCTTGAGCTCGGCCGGAGTCATCCGCCGGTGCAGCGAGTTGGCCGCGATGAGCTCCACATCGTCCACCCCGGCTGCCGCGGCCAGCTCCAGCACCTGCTCGATGATCCGCTGCCGGACGTCGGGAGCGCGCATCGGCGGCAGCGGCAGCGACAGGTCGTCGAACACGATGGTCAGCCGCATCCCGCGATGCAGTAGCTGCGGCAGCGGGTCGGTGCCGTGCGGGTGCGCCAAGGCGTGGCGGATGGCGCCGTCGAGGTCGACGATGCCCGGCAGCGAGTCCGGCGGGTAGATCACCCGGCTGCCCAGTGGCAGGCGCTCCAGCCGGAACCCCTCACCCTCGTGCACCAGCAACGGGGGGGTTCGCTCGTCGACGTCGAGCACGAAACCTGGTCTGCCCACACTCTCTCCTGCTCTTACTTCAGCGCTGACTCTCGGCGCTGCTTACCCTCGGCCTGGGGCGAAGACGACCTTGACAGTGCCCAACCGACCTGCTGTGGCGGCGTGATCGAGTGCGTCGCGCCAACGTTCCAGCGGATACTTCGCGTCAACGTAACCGTCCAGCGGTGCCGCTGCCGCCAACGCGATGGCCTCGGGGAAATCACCTCGCCTGTGCTCGTCGCCTACCGCCGAGGCGTAGGCCCCGACCAGGTGTAACTCCCGGTACCACAGTGGGGTGAGGTCCACCCCACCCGACGGCATTCCCGAGGCGACCACGGTGCCACCCGCCCGCACCGAGCGCAGTGCGGTGTCCAGGCCCGATGAGCCCCCAGTGCACTCGAAGACCAGGTCCATCCCGCCGAGCAGATAGTCCGCCCCGAGCTCGGGTTCGACCAGCAAGGCGCCGGTGCTGCGGCGCAACGCCCGCGCGGTGCGGTCGGTCCCGATGATTACAGTGGCGCCCAGCTCGCGGGCACGGTCGGCTTGGTGCCTGTGCTTGGCGATCACCTGCACTTCGCCTGCACCGGTGAGCTTGCGCAGCGCAAGCAGAGTGAGCAGGCCCACCGTACCTGCACCGATCACGAGCACCGACGCCCCGGCGGGTATCGGTACCCGGCGTACCGCGTGAACCGCGCAGGCAAGGGGCTCGACCAGCACCGCGATCTCGTCGGGCAGCGTGTCGGGCACCGGGTGCAGCTGGCTGGCATGCGCCACCATCCGACGGCTCCAGCCACCCCCGGTGTCGGCGCAGAATCCGGTCTGCAACCCGGCGGCCAGCTGGCCGGTGATGATGTGGTCGCAGCGGCTGGTGTGCCCGGCTAGGCAGGAGGAGCAGGACGCCGCGCCGCGCACAGCGCATCCCAGCACCGGGTCGATCACTACCCGGCTGCCCCGCGGTAGGCCGGGTAGCTCGTCGAGGGTGCGCCCGAGGACCTCGTGGCCGGGGACGAAGGGCATCGAGGTCAATGGCCCGAGATAGGGCGACGAGCGGCCGGTGAGCAGTCCGAGGTCGGAGCCGCAGATGCCGGAGAGCACTGGCTCGATTCGGCACCAGGATTCTCCAACCGGGCGGGGATCGGTCTGGTCGACCAGCCGCAGTGGCGCGACGTTGCCTGCCAGCGCACCCGCCAGCCGACTTCCGGCCCGGGTCGCACTGACCGCGCGGGCCGCGAAGTAGCGCCCTGCGCAGCGGTGGTATTGCAGCGCGAGGCTCACCGCCTGCTCCCACCGGCGTCGGCCCGGGTTGCGTCGAGCATTACCTCGAGCAGTCCACCGGTGTGCGCACCCCAGCGGTGCACCACCCACCGGTGCCGCTGGGCGTGCCGGTACAGCAATGCGTCCGGGTTGACCACCTGCGGATATCCGACTGCCTCGAGTAGTGGCCGGTCGGAGTAGCTGTCGGCATAGGCGTAGGAGCGGTCCAGCGCCACACCGTTGCGCTGGGCGTACTGCCGAAGCCAGGCCGCGCGCGCCTCGTCGACCAGGGGCGGTGTCTCGAGGAAACCGGTGAGCACGCCGTCTTTCTCGTGCATCCGGCTGGCCACCACCTCATCGAACAGCACTGCGAGCGGTTCCACGTGGAGATCTACCGCGCCAGTGATCAGTATGGTCTGATGCCCGGCGGCGCGGTGCCTGCGGATCTGCCTGGTGGCCTCGGGCATCACCCGGTGCAGCAGCGCGTCAGCGAGCACCTCGGTGATCAGCGCTCGCAGTTCCTCGACCCGCACGCCTTCGTAGCGGCGCAGGAAGGCGCGCAGCAGCTCACCACGGTCGCGGTGCTCGGCGTAGAGATAGCGGGGGGCGCAGCGGGCCAGATCGGCGAGTTCACGCAGCCAACCTGAGCGGGGCAGGGTGGCCAACCGGGCCCACAGATAGGACTCGATGACGTTGGAGGCCACGATGGTGCCCTCCAGGTCGAACACTGCCGCCACATCGTCACGTGGGGACAGCGCGAGCGGCGCGACGCGACCGGCGATCGAGCGTCCCCGGCGCTGTCCCGCTCGGCGGACCGTGGCCGTGATGGCCGGACAGTGGATGTCCAGCAGGTAGGTCCGCCAGTCGATGACGGAGGGGTCGCAGCCGTACTCAGCGGCCCGTTGTGCGGGTAGTTCGGCGTGCAGTTCCAGTAGCCTGCGGTCGTCGTAGATCACCTCGGCGCGGGTGTAGACGCCGTAGAGGTCGGCGTACTCCCTTAGCTGTGTCAGGTCCTGCTGGTGCCGGCTCAGGCTGGTCAGCCAGTCCTGAGAACGCTTCGAAGGCGGTAGCGCCAGCAACACCTTCTCAGTCAGCGCGGCGACCCGCTCCCCGGCCCGCAGGGTCAGCTCCACCTGCTGACTACCGGGGAATCTCCAGGTCGGCGGCTGCACGTGACCGCGGTCGCCGTCGGGCATCGGGTGGGCCTGGAAATACTCCCGGCACAGTGCGTACATGGTCCGAAACGTCAGCGGGTTGCTCGCTCCGGAGCTGACGTGCAGGTAGGCGGAGCCGGTGGCGGGTGGGCGGGCGGCGGCCGCGAGGATCGCGTTGACCACAAGGTCTACCGGGATGACGTCGAGCACGCTGTCGGGCAACCCGGGGAACTCGCGCAGCACCCCTCGGCCATAGGCGATGATCAGTGGATCGGCCATCTTGAAGCCGTCGATCCACCCCGGGTACGGGTGGCGAAGCGCGCTTTCCACGATCGCCGGGCGGACCACCGACAGCGCCTGGCCTGCTCGCGCCCACAATTGTTCGGCAACTCGCTCGCCCAGCGCCTTGGTCAGGGTGTACACGTCCGGCCAGCCCAGGCTCTGCGCCCGGGTGCGGCCGTAGTCCACCAATCGGCGATCGACCCATTTCCTACGCAGTCGCTCGGCGTCCGCTGCGGTGGACTGTGGACCGGCCTTGGCATGTTCTTGACCCGCCTCGGCCAGTGCCTTACGCAGCACCTCAGGGCGCCGGGAGGCACGCTCCACATCGGCCCGTGCGGCCAGCGCCATCTCCAGTTCGAGGTGCCAGTCCACCTCGTGGTCCAGCTCCGCCTCGGCGACGACGCCCTTGCGGATTCCCGCGACGTAGGCGGTCGAGATGTGCACCACGTGTGGTGCGCTGCCGTTCGCCGACAGCGCTGCACAGAGGTTGGCCACGCCTGAGACGTTGGTGCGGAAGGCCTCGTCGACCGGGGGGTCGAACGACACTGTGGATGCACCGTGGATGACGACGTCGAGGTCTGCGGGCAGGGTGACCGAGCCCAGGTCGCCCTCAATGGCGGTGACCCGTTCCGCCACCAGCCGCGCCAGCTCGGCTTCGCCGAGCCGTTCCCGCAACGGCCGGAACACATTCTTACGCAGCAGCCCAGCGAGCCGGTCGGTCGCCGAGCGCCCCCCGCGGGCCCGGATCAGTACCGAGACCTGGGTGGCCGGGTGGCTCGACAGCAATCGCTCCAGAATCGCCTGGCCCAGAAAACCGGTCGCACCGGTCAGGAGTACATGCGAACCGGCGAGCTCGTCGTCGATCGTCGAATTAACCATCACACGGGACCTGCCCATCGGGATAAGCGCGGTGGTAGGCCAACAGAGCGGCTTCGCGCACGCGGCGCACCGGCCAGCCGAGGGTGGACGCAGCGCTTTCGGCGTCGGCGAGTTCCGGCTTGGCAGTCCGTTCTCCTCCTGGTCCGGCGGCGACCTTGATGCTGACTTCCTGCTCAGCCCCGGGTGGGCCCACCGGTACTCCCACGATCGTTCGGGGCAGGGTAGTGCGTTGCCAGGGCGCCCACCGCACCCCCAGTGTGGTGCTGTGCCGGAACACCGCGTCCACCACCGCCGGGCGCATCTGGTCGGTGCATAGCGCGGTGAGCACGTGGCCGGGTCTGCCGTGCCTACCCACCGTCGCCGTGGTCCAGCAGTCCCATGCCCCGGCGGCCCGCACCGCGACCAGCACCTCCGGCCACAGCTCGGGGTTGAGATCGTCGACGGTCGCTTCCACCACGGTGACCGGCTCCGCGGACATCGGGCCAGGCACAGGCTCGGGCAGGGGTCTGCCGATCACCAGTCGGGTGATGTTGGGCTGTCCCGGGGTGTCCCGGTTCCCCGCGCCGCAACCCACCGCGGCGACGACCATCGGCGGCATCGGACCGGGGTTGGCCAACGTTGCGACGAGGGCCGCTCCGGTGGGAGTGGTGCGCTCCCCGGCCAGGTTTCCCCCGGTCAGCGACAGACCACGGTCGGCAGCGAGCTGCAATACGGCAGGGGCCGGAACCGGGATCGTGCCGTGCGCGCTGCACGCTGTTCCGGTGCCCGCTGCCAACGCCGAGCAGGTCAGCACCGCACCGTCGGCGAGCAGCCCGAGATGCTCGGCAGCCACGGCGGTGCCGACCACATCGGCCAGTGCGTCAGCGGCCCCCACCTCGTGAAAATGCACCAGGTCGGTGGAGATGCCGTGCACGGCGGCCTCGGTGACCGCGAGCAGCCGGAAAGTCCCGATAGCCAGCCGGGCGGCGGCCGGGCTCAGTTGCGCAACCTCGATCGCGGCCAGTACCTCGGCCAGACCGCGGGGAGGTTGCTCGGCTGCCGGGGTGCTGACCACGGCGCGGGTGGCGCGCAGCCCGCAGCGTCGGGTCTGCTCGACGTCCAGGGCGAGGCCGGGTATGCCCAGCGACGTGACCGCGGCGCGTACCGCGGCGACATCGGCACCCGCGTCGAGCAGCGCGCCGAGCAACATGTCGCCCGCCACTCCCGCGGTGCAGTCCAGATACCCGGCCCTGCGGTCAGCCACCATGCACCCGCGCGACGATCTTGACGGCCTGGGTGGCGGCGCCGAATCCGTTGTCGACGTTGACCACCGACAACCCGGGTGCACAGGAGGCCAGCATGGCGGCTGCCGCTACGTGCCCGCCCGCGCTGAGTCCGTAGCCCACACTGGTCGGCACCCCGATTACGGGTGCCCGGACCAGCCCGGCCACGACCCCGGGCAGGCTGCCCTCCATCCCGGCGATGGCGATCACGCAGTCGGCCGTGGCGAGCTCGTCGAGGTGCGCCAGCAATCGGTGCAGCCCGGCCACCCCGACGTCGGCGATCAATCGGTGCCCAGCGCCGAGAGCCTGCAGGGTGGCGATGGTCTCCCTGGCAACAGGTAGGTCCGAGGTACCCCCGGTGAGCACTGCGACGAGGCCGCGCGCCGGGGGTGGCGCACCGATGATCACGGTCCGCCCGACTGGGTCGACCAGCACCAGCTCGGTGGGAAACCGGACGGAGGCTTGGCGCAGCACCCCGTCGGGACAGCGAGTGGCCAGCGCGGGAAACCCGGGATCAGCGCGCCGCTGCGCGGCCAGCAACTGCAGCGTCTGCTCCTCGGTCTTGCCCTCCGCGAAGATGACCTCGGGGACGCCCGTGCGGTGTCTGCGGTCCAGGTCCAGCCGCGCAATGTCGCCGATCTCGGCGATCCGGCCACTCGTCGGGCCGTCTGAGTATGCCCGGCCGCCTGATGTCGACTGGGGATCCGGGGTGGGGGGATCCGGAGTGGGGATGGGCACGGCGGCGACTATCTCACGCGACCCCGCGGCGCCCAGGGCCGCGACGACGGTCTGCGAGGATCGTCGGCGATGCACACTGCGGATTCGCTCACGCCCTCTGCTGCGGCCGCCCTGCTCGACCTGCTGCGCGGGTGGGGTGGTGTGGTGGTGGCCTTCTCCGGTGGGGTGGACTCGGCCGTGGTGCTGGCTGCGGCGGTTCGCGCGCTCGGCGCCGAGGCTGTGTTGGCTGCGATCGCAGACTCGCCCAGCCTGGCGCGCGCGGAGCTGTCCGGGGCACGGTTGTTGGCCGGCCAGCTCGGGGCGGAGCTGGTCATCCTGCGCACCGACGAGCTCGCCGACCCCGGTTATCGGGCCAACGCCGGGGATCGCTGCTATTTCTGCAAACAGACCGTGCTGGGTGCGGTCCGTGAGCTGGCAAGGCGGCGTGGGTTGGTCCAGGTGGCCACGGGTACGCATCTTGACGACCGGCGCGCCGCCCACCGCCCGGGGCTGCGTGCGGCGGCGGAACTCGGCGTTCGCGAGCCGCTCGTGGAGGTGGGTGCCACCAAGGACGTGGTTCGGCTGCTGGCCGGGTATTGGGGTCTGCCGGTGCGGGACAAGCCGAGTACGCCGTGCCTGGCCTCCCGTATCGCCGTCGGGCTGCCCGTGTCGGCGCAGCGCCTCGCCCTGGTGGAGCGCGCCGAGCTGGCCGCCCGCGGCTACCTCGCCGAGCACCAGGTGCCGGTGCGCGACTTGCGGGTCCGGCTGCTGGGCAAGGAAGGTTTCCGGGTGGAGCTCGACCAGGCCGCTCTCGACCGGGTGTGCGCGGCGGGGCTGCTCGCCCGGATCGCCGAGGCGGGCACAATCGGGTCCGGCGCGCTGGCGCTCTACCACTGCGGGTCGCTCAGCGGCTGAGCGTGGGGGAGCGCAGCAGGGATCCCAGCCGACGAACCGGACCGGATTTGGGCGCCCCGGCGTCCGGTCCCACTCCGAAGGTCCCGACGGCGCGACTGACCAGGCGCAGGCCGGCGAGGCCAGGCAGCCGGTCGATCTTGTCGTCGATCTGCCGGATCGCCCGGGCGCCGTCCGGGCCGCCCATCAGATAGTTCAGCAGGAACTCGGTCTCCACCCGCGGCGCGATCGTCGACCCGACCGGGGTCCACCAGGTCTTGAGCATGAATCGGGTAAGCATCCGGGCCGCGCGTGAGCGCTCCAGCCGGTGCCGCGCCTGGCTGGCGTAGAACGCCACGTGGCGGGTCTCCTGCCACTGGACACGGCCGACCACCTTGGTCAGTTCGGGATGGGCCTCCCTGGCCATCAGCCGGCCGTAGGCGGCGTGTGCGGACCATTCGTTGATCGCACCGAAGGTCATGTGCACGGCGATGAAGTCCTCGCCGACCAGATTGGCCGCCAGTGCGTGGTAGATCGGCGAGAACCGGTCGCCCCGCCCCTGTGCGCGCCGGACGAGGCGGATCCGCTCGGGACCCGCTGGCCGGCCGTGCGCGGTCAGTACCTTGTCCAGGACCACACCGTGCCAGAACTCCTCAAAGGCCCACATGGTGAGGAACGTCGTGATCTCCGGGTCCTGATGTGACGGAGTGACCAGCAAGTCCCGCAGATAGCAGATGGTGTGGCTCTCGACGTCGGACATGTACTGCAGCGCGCGGAGCGCCTCTTCGGACAACGGCTGGCGTTCGAAGGCGGTGTAGTCGACGTCGTCGTCGACCACCCGGTGTGCGTCGACGCTGTAGGTGGCGATGTCGAATGACACTCCAAACACCTCTTCTCCGGCTCTTCGCGGGGCACTGGTGTCCCGTGATCGGTCCTTCGCCCAGGCGGACCGGCTGGTTCAACCGTACGGTGGTCCGGGTGGTGCTTCAGGCTTGGGCAGGGCCAGCACCCCGAGGCTGGTGGGGTTCCGGCCGTTCTCGGCGGGCCACATCTCCTCAATAGCGTGATTGAACTCGGCGCCGAGCACGAGGGCCATCGCGATGAAGAAGGAGAACAGCAGGAAGGCGATCGGGGCGGCCAGCGCCCCGTAGGTGAGGCCGGTGCCTGCCGCCCAGGCGATGTAGAGCCGCAGCCCAGCGCTGGAGGCCAGGAACACCGCCATTGCGAGCAGGGCGCCGGGCAGTCCTCGGCGCCAAGGGAGCTTGTTGGGTAGCACGATCTTGTAGAACGTGGCAACGCCGAGTACCAGCAGGATGCTCAGACCTGGGTAGTAGAAGACGCCGACGAGGTGGGCCACGGTGGGTCGCACCGCATCGGGCAGCAGTCTGGGGGCCAGATCGGGTCCCAGCGCCACCAGGGGTAGCAGGAGTACCGCTCCGATCAGCGCGACCACGTAGAGCAGCAGTGCGAAGATGCGTTGCCAAACCGCATTGCGCACGGTCTGCTGCCCGTAGGCGATGGTGATCGAGTCGACCAGGGAGGCCAGGGCTGTGGAACCGGCCCACAGCGAGATCACGAACCCGACCGAGACGATGGAGCTGCGTCCCTGGGTGAGGATGTCGGTCACCGTAGGTTCGATGATCTGATCGACCACATCGGAGGTGAATACGGTGGCAGCGAGCTGCAGGATCTCCCCCTGGACCAGGTCGATGGTGCCTTGGCCGAACCACCTGGACATGAAGCCCAGGCTGCCCAGCAGCCCGAGCAGCAGTGGCGGCAGTGACAGCGCCATCCAGAACGCGGCCTGGGCCGACATGCCGAAGAACGCGTCATCCCATGCCTTGACCATGGTTCGCCAGATCAGGCGAAGTGGACCACGCCGATCCCGCTGGCCCGTGGCAGGCTTGGTGTCTGCGGGTAACGCGCCTGTGGCGCGGGCGTCGGTAGCGGCGTCCATGTTGTCCCCCAGGATGGACCATTCGGCGTGTGCTGCGCACCCGTGAGTGGCGTTACGAGCCAGGACTAGCATTGCCACTCACGGGTCCCCCAGACCGTTACTAGATGAGGAGTGCTTCGCCCGCTGTGTCCCGCCCCGCCGAGACCGCGGCCGATGCCGCCTTCTGCAGGCCGCTGCGCGCCTGGCAGCGCAGGGCACTGGCCCGCTACCTGGCTACCGCGCCGCAGGACTTCCTCGCGGTCGCCACACCCGGGGCGGGCAAGACGACCTTCGCGTTGCGGGTGGCCGCCGAACTGCTGGCTGACGGGACCGTGCAGGCGGTGACGGTGGTCACACCTACGGAGCACCTCAAGCATCAGTGGGCCGCGGCTGCCGCCGAGGTGGGGTTGGCTTTGGACCCCGATTTCCGCAACACCACCGGCGCCACTTCCCGTGACTACCACGGGGTGGCGGTCACCTACGCCCAGGTCGCGGCGCATCCGACGCTGCACAGAGTGCGCACGGACGGTCGGCGCACCCTGGTGGTGCTTGACGAGATCCACCATGCGGGGGATGCCAAGAGCTGGGGGGACGGCGTGCGGGAGGCATTCACCCCTGCGGTGCGCAGGCTGGCGCTGACCGGCACGCCGTTCCGCAGTGACGACACCCCGATCCCGTTCGTCAGTTACGAACCGGATGCCGACGGCGCGCTTCGCTCGGCTGCTGATCACTCCTATGGCTACCCCGAGGCGCTGGCGGACGGTGTGGTGCGGCCGGTGGTGTTCTTCGCCTACTCCGGTGAAGCCCGCTGGCGGACCAGCGCGGGGGAGGAGTACTCGGCGCGATTGGGGGAGCCGCTCACCGCTGAGCACACCGCCCGCGCCTGGCGCACCGCGCTGGATCCGGCCGGGGAGTGGATGCCCGCAGTGCTCGCCGCGGCGAACACCCGGCTGGCCCAGCTACGAGCGGGTGCGCTGCCCGACGCGGCCGGCCTGGTGATCGCCACCGATCACGCGGCGGCCAAGGCATATGCGCAGCTGCTGCACGGGATCACCGGGCGGGAACCGGTGCTGGTGCTCTCCGACGACCCACGCGCGACCGGGCGGATCGCGTCGTTCGCCGACTCCGACGAGCGCTGGATGGTGGCGGTCCGGATGGTCTCCGAGGGCGTTGACGTGCCCCGGCTGGCGGTCGGGGTGTACGCGACGTCGGCGTCGACCCCGCTGTACTTCGCCCAGGCGGTCGGCCGGTTCGTCCGGTCCAGGCGGCCTGGGGAGACCGCCACCGTGTTCCTGCCCAGTGTGCCGGTGCTGTTGGCGCTGGCCAGCACGCTCGAAGAACAGCGCGATCATGTGCTCGGCGCCCCGCATCGCGCCGAGGAAGGTTGGGACGACGCGCTGCTTGCGCAGGCCAACGTGCGGCGCGACGAGCCCGGTGAGCAGGACCGAGCGTTCACCGCGCTCGGCGCCGACGCGGAGCTGGATCAGGTAATCTACGACGGCTCCTCCTTCGGCACCGCCGGGTATCCCACCACCGACGACGAGCAGGACTACCTGGGGTTGCCCGGGCTGCTGGAGCCCGATCAGATGCGGGCACTGCTGCGGCAACGTCAGCAGCAGCAGCTGGCTCGCGCCTCCGCCCGGCGTCCCGCGACCCCGACCACATCGGCTGTCGCCGCCCGCCCGCAGACGGTACGGGAACGTCTCGTCGGGCTCCGCCGAGAGCTCAACGCGCTGGTCGCCATGACACATCACCGGACAGGGGCGCCGCACGGGGTGATCCACCAGGAGGTCCGCTCCGCCTGCGGTGGCCCGCCCACCGCGATGGCCACCGCCGACCAGCTGGAGCAACGGATCGCTTACCTGCGCTCCCGGTAGGCCCGAGTGTGGCCGACGAGGTCAGGCCTCGCCGGCCTGGATATCAGCCGCGAGCTCCTTGAGCTTCGAGGCGTGCTCGCGGGCGTGGTGGTTGCAGAACAACAGTTCTCCCCCGGAGGGCAGCACTGCCCGAACGCGCGCGGCCGCGCCACACCGATCGCAGCGGTCTAATGCGGTCAGTTCGGGGCGGGTGAGCGTGCTGGTCATGGCGTCTCCCTCCGTCCTGGCCCAGTCAGTGTGACCGGACCGGGTCGAACCGGCTGCGACCACCGCGGCTGCGATGCTCACGTAACCGACCCGTCAACTCTGAGATCGGATCCCCAGCCTCCACTGTTCCAGACGATTGGCGTTCCCGCTGTGTTCCCGCTCCCGTGGCGACGCCCATCACGTCTCCTGGTACCTCACCCTGGCCTGGCAGCCGCTGCCGGCGCAAGAGTGTGCGAGGATTCGGGCTGGCGGTCAGGCTGCGCGCCTTCCCTGCGACATCCCAGAGTGTCCCGCTTCAGTGGACTTTCAGTCGCGCTTCAGTCGCACTGCGCATAATCCGCCCTTCAAGGCCCTCCGAGAACGCAGGTTTCTCTGACGACGCGGGTGCGACATTGACCAGAGCTTAGACGGCGAGGATCGCATGGTGGATCGGCCCAGGTGGACTGGTTCCAGACAGGCGATGCCCCTCCACCGTGGTGGCGAGTCGATGGGTGATGACGAGCTGAACTCCCGGGTCGCCGCAGTGGTCGCCGCGCTGGCCGAACTCGAGGTGCGCCCAGAAGAACGAGTGCTGGTCCTGATCTTGGACGGTCCCGGCTTCGCCGAGATCTTCCTCGACGTGATGCGGCGCGGTGCGGTGCCTCTGACGGTGAACCCAGGGCTGTCGGCAGGTGAAATCGTCGTTGTCGCCGCCGAGACAGGTGCCCGACTGGTGGCGGTCCCGGCCGAACGGATCCCTGAGCTGACCCATCTGGAAGCCGGACCTCCGGTGTGGCTGACCGGCCCGGAAGGACCTTGGGCTGCCGTCCTGCGGCTGCGCTGAGCCTGCGGCAGGTACCCGCGGACGGAGGGAGCCGCGGGTACCTGCCGTACCCCGGCCAGAACTGCTCCCAGGAAACCGGGGAGGGACACATCGAAACGTCAAGTATATCGACGACGATGGATAATTGTGTTCACACGAGGGGCGAAGCGGCCCACGATCGTGCTGCGCGGCCGGGCGATGACCTCCGCAGAAGCTCGGATGACGGCCATGGTGGTGGTCGCAGCGGTGGGTGGCGCGCTGCTCGGGGTGGCTGCCCTGTCGTTCAAGGCGTGGGAGGGGACATACCCACTGGCGAACATCGTGCTCGACGGGGCCAGCGGGTTCCTCTGGCTTACCGCCGGTACGCTCGCCCACCTTCGGCGTCCTGCCAACCGGGTGGGCCTGCTCATGGTCGCGGTCGGCATCGGATGGTTCGCCGAGGATCTGCAGCTCTCCAGGATTCCTGTCGTTTTCAGCGTCGGCCAGCTGCTCACTGCGGCGTCATCCGGTTTCCTGGTGCACTTGGTGCTGGCCTTCCCTACCGGGCGGCTGGCATCCCGGTTACTGCGGTTGCTCGCAGCGGCGACCTATCTGACGGTGTTTGCAGTGGTGCCGTCCGGGGCGCTGTTTTCCGACCGGCGAGTCCTCGGCTTGGGCCACCCACCCAACCTGCTGTTGATCCGTTCCGATCCACAGCTGCTGACAGCGCAATTAAGACTTGTCGATGCGGTGGGTATGGTTGTGGCCGTTGGTGTGGTGGCGGTGCTGGTGCGCCGCTGGGTGGTGGCGAAGCCGCCGATGCGCTGGGTGTTGGCGCCGGTTTTCGTAACCGGTCTGGTCGGCGGCGTCGCTTCGCTTGCCGTCGCGCTCTTCGACCCGGCCCACCTGGTGGAGGGGATCGCGCTCGGGGTGTACAAGGTGGCGTTTGTTCTGTTACCGCTCGGCTTCCTCGCCGGGGTGCTCCGAGTACGGCTGGGCCGGACCGCGGTGAACACCATGTTGGGCGAGCTGGGCCGGGCGCAGTCTCCGGCCGCCCTTCAGGACCTGATAGCCAGGACGCTCGGCGACACGTCTCTACTGGTCGGCTACTGGCGACCCGACGTGCGGGACTTTGTCGATGTTGACGGGCAGCCGTTGGTGCTTCCGGAGGATCGGGAGGTCACCATGGTGGAATGGGAGGGGCGGCGGGTCGCCGCGCTGGTACACGACGAGGCGCTGCGGGAGGACCCGTACGTCCTGCGAGCGGTCGTTGACGCGGCTGGACTGGCCCTGGACCACCAGCGGCTGGCCGCCGAGGTGCGCGCGCAGCTGGCGGAGGTGCGCCAGTCCCGGGCTCGAATCGTCGCCGCCGGAGACGCAGCTCGGCGACGGCTGGAGCGGGACCTGCACGACGGGGCGCAACAGCGACTGGTGACGGCGGCTCTCGGGCTCCGGCTCGCCGAGCAGAAGCTGGCCACCGACGTCGATCCACAGCTTCGGGTGTTGATCGCCGACAGCGCCGACGGGCTTGACGCGGCGCTCGCGGAGTTGCGGGAGCTCGCGCGGGGAATTCACCCCGGTTCTCACCGAGGCCGTCCTGATCCGCGACGCTCTGGCGGGACTGTTGCGCCGGGAGGGCTTCGAGGTGATCGCCGAGGTCGGGGATGGGGACAGCCTGCTTGCAGCGGTCGAAGCTACCCCACCCGACGTGGCGGTGGTCGACATCCGGATGCCACCCACGCACCGCCTCGAAGGGCTGCACGCCGCAGTGGAACTCCGTCGCCGCCATCCGGATGTCGGTGTCCTACTGCTTTCGCACTACGTGGAGTCGCACTGCCTGGCGACTCTGCTCGGTGGTGACGCGCGTGGGGTTGGCTATCTGCTCAAGGAACGGGTCACCGGCCAGGCCGATTTTCTTGATTCGGTGCGCCGGGTCGCCGGCGGTGGCTGCGCCATCGACCCCGAGATCGTCAGGCTGATGCTGCGCGCCCAACGCCGGGACGACCGGCTCGCCACGCTCACCGAGCGGGAACGCGACGTACTGACCCTGATGGCGCAGGGCCGCTCCAACCAGGCGATCGGCCAGGAGCTGTTCTTGACTTCTCGAACCGTGGAATCTCACGTACGCAGCATTTTGCTCCGTCTCGACTTGCCACCCGAGCCCAACGACCATCGCCGGGTGCTGGCCGTGCTGACCTACCTCCGGGCTCACCCCGAGTCCAGGTAACCCGCCACGAGAGTTGCCGATAACCGGGATTTCTCGATGAATCCGGCCGCCCCACAGTCGGCCACCCGTGAGCCGTAGGCAGCGCCATCGCGGATCGAGCAGAGCACCACGCACGGGGCGTTCACCGGCTGCCGCAGCGTTCTACTCACCACGAATCCATCGATGTCGGGTAGCTGCACATCAAGCAATACTAGATCAGGCTTTTAACGTCGCGGCGGCGCGAAACGCCTCCGCTCCGGTAGCCGCCTCGCCCACAACCTCGAACCCGCCCTCCTTCAGCATCACCCAGGCCACCCCTCGGAACGGCGCATGGTCATCAACGATCAACACTCGCGGTGCCATCAAGCCATGCTCGCACTCCTCGCCTTGCCTTACCTCCGGGCCAGCCATGACCCGTCTTGGGGTACCGACGCCGGTCCCGGCACGACTCGTGCCGTCCCGGTTCAGTGCTAGCCCTGATGCATCCACTCCCGGCAAAAGTGACGCTTACCGTAAGCACCCCGATTCGACCGGCTGAATGGCACGGCAGAGTGGAAGGAATCTCATCAGATGACCTCGATTCGACGGACCGCGGTGGGCGCCGGCTTGGCCGCGTCGGTTCTGATCATCGCCGGGGCGGTGACCGGAATGATGGCCAATGCGGCGCCACCCAGTGTCACGGTTAAGAGACCTTAGATGTCAAATGCTCAAATGCGCTGAGTGCACCACCCGGCTTGATCTGGGGTGAGGAATCGTGTCCTCGCTCATGAATCGGACAAATTACCACCACATCGGAGGTGTCGACGGGTCCATGAAAAGCCGTATAGATAACTTAGGGCAGTTAACCCATGATCAAAGGGAAAAAATTCAGCGAGAAGTGCGAACTGAATCCATTAAACCACTTTCCGTCGTGGTTATGGGCCAAACCGGAGTGGGTAAATCATCATTACTCAATTCGCTATTTTGTACGAACTTGACCGTGGGTGACTTCAAGCCTACCACCACAGAGCCGGAGCCGATCACCGTTCAGGGTTCAACCGGGCATCCACTGATATTCTGGGATATGCCAGGAATCGGTGAATCAGAGCAGGCCGATGACAGGTATTTGGCCCTCTACAGAGAGAAGTTGATAGAGTCGGACGTGGTGCTCTGGGCGATACATGCTGATACACGTTCAACCCTGCTGGATTCGAACGCTCTTCGTGCTATCCTGAGTGATTCTCCGCTTGACGAGCAGCGGACACTTATGGCCAAGCTGACTTTTGTCTTGACCAAAGCGGACCTTCTCACGCCGTCACCATGGATTTTTGTTCGTGACGGCGAGACAGGAGTTTTTACGCCCAGCAGAGGTATCCGAGTACTTCTCGACAAGAAAGCTGAATTCTTTCAGGATGTCTTTATCAAACCTTATGGGGGTCTTGGTTCGGCCTGGACCTATCCCGGTGATGGATTCAGAATAGATGATTCAAGCTTTGACTACGATGATCAATACGTGGTATATCGCGGCTTCATGAGCGAAGACAAGCGCAACGAATACGCTGCTGCTCACC
>JBQTGW010000113.1:0-10135 GCA_052390495.1 Pseudonocardiales bacterium | reverse complement strand
AGTCACTACCATTCCCACCATCCCCTCGCCCCGATACCCTGGCCCCACCCCCGCAAATAATCATCACCCGCCCTGACACGGCGACCACGTGAACCACAATTCGGCTCCACATAGCGCTCTACAGGGTGCTCACAATCGCGATTCGGCTCCACATGGCGGTCGGGACCCGGGTCTGGGCTGCGATTCGGTTCCGAACGGCGCTCTGGGAGGGTCCGGTGCTGAACGAGGCGCTCAGCTGCCACCTCGCTCCGGCGTGGTGCTACTTAGCGTCACAAGCCCGACACATTCAGCGATCTTGACTTGGCCCTGGGGGTGGGGCTGACCGCTATTAGGAGCCGAATTGCTGTTTTCGGCATCCGCTGAGCGCTATTCGGAGCCGAATCGCGATTTTAGGCCCTGCGGTGGGGGTGCTTTTCGCCTGGTGGGAAGGGTGATTGTTTTGGTGGGGGGTGGTGGCTGGGGTTCATGATGAATTGGGCGCATCACCCACCCGTCGTATCACTTTAAGTATTCGGAAGTCACTCAGCGTGAAAGTGTGGCTGCAGTGTTAACACGGCTCTATCTTGACAATCCTCACCTCATCTAACGGCATACACGTACGAACGGCCACTAATCCCGTCGCGTGATCCGTGTCGATGATCGTCCCACGCCGGACGTCCACTTTGAGCTCCTGATGACGAGCATGCGGGCGCTTGTGGCTTGTATACACGATGAGCACGGTAACCAGGCCCCGCTGCGCCTTGCTCTTGGGACGCTTCCTCATGCAATTCCCTCGGGGGCTACATGGATGCCGCGTTTCGCGGTCAGCGCCTGGTAGCGATCAAGCCCGCGGGGTGTGCACACAACTCGGCGTAACCCTGCGGAGCAATTCGCGTCGAGCAGGTCGGTCAGCCCGGACTCGGCCAACCTGTCGAAGACCTCGGGCAGGTAGCATGGCACCTTCCGGCCCCAGTCGACATACTCCAAGCCATGCCTTGCCACACCGCCTTCGTGCACGCGCCGCAACGCAATCCAGTCGAGGAGCTCAGTACCGCTCAGGTGCATCGGTCGACCTGTAGACGCATGCAATCCTGGCAGAAATCACGTTCTTTGGTGGTCATGCTCGCGGCCAACACCTCAGCGCCACACAGAGCGGTGTAACGCCCGCGGGAACGGGCAGTGGTCATGGCGTCAAGGTCGATGAGGTGTTCGGTCAACGTCACGGCATCGACCATCGACTGGACAAGGACCGAGCCGGTCACCGCACGCCCTCGCCGCACTGCCCGATGACGCCCTGAAGGACTCATGCCCCACACCGATGCCCAGGCAGGATGCCCTGCGCTACCTCCGCCAAGACGCCCTGCGCTCTGCAGGTGCTCATCTGGGTTTCCTTCCCCTAATCCACCGAGCCTGCTGGTGGTGTCGCCGTGGTGTCGGTGAGCCTGGCGGTGATCAGTGCCGGAACCGCGAGGATTCAGGTGGGAACTTTTCTCCGCTCCGCAGCAGGCGCCTGGCCTGCGCACCCAGCCGGCAGGCAGGCGGATTCCCCGCTCGGTTAAGCCGCTGAGCAGCCGTTTTAGTCCTGGGTATGGGCTACGGTGCGCAGCGCAACCAGCACGACGGGCAAACAGTGATGAGGTGGTGGGCGATGACCCGGGACCCGGCGCAGTCCTCCAAGGCGCACCGTGACCAGTTGCGGGAGCGGATGCGCGGGTACGGGTGCACGGTGGCCCAGATCGCGGCCGAGATGGGGCGGCGGTTCAACCTTCGTCCCCGCCCGGCCTGGCGGCACGCGCTGGGCTGGGCGCAGTGGAAGCTGGCCCTGGAATACAACACCGCCCACCCCGGGGCGCGGGTGTCGGATCGGCGGGTCAGCGAGCACGAGAGCTGGCCGCACGGCGGCAGCCAACCCAGCCTGGTCTACCTGGCGAACCTGGCCGCCACCTTCGGCCACGGCTGCACCGCCGCCCACCTCGTCGACGCCGACGACCTGGCCGAGCTGACCCCCGCCGAGCGCTGCCTGCTCACCACCGGCCACTGCCTCACGGCCGACGACACCGCGGCGCCGGGCACCCGCAACGCAGCGCCCAGGCCAGGCACCGTGGCCACCACGACGGGAGCCACCACGACGGGAGCCACCACGGCAGGGGGTGAGCACCTCGATTCCGGCAGTGCACTTCAGCGCGGAAACGGTGAGACTGGGGTGGTCTGGGGCAGCCGACGCATCGTGCGCTGCGACGCCCGGGGTGTGCCGATCCGCGAGGAGATCATCATGGCAGCCGAGGAATCCGCCCAGTTCCAGCGCTGGAGCGCCACCACCAACGTCGACGACGCAGTGCTCGAACAAATGACCGCCGACGTCGCCGAACTCGCCCGAGGCCAGGAGATCGACCCCCCCGCCCTCACCTACGCCCGCCTGCTCGGCGCCCGCGACGACGTGTTCCGTTTGATCGGCGGGCACCAGCAGCCCCACCACACCACCGCCCTGTACAAGATCGCCAGCCAGATCACCGCCATGCTCGCCATGGCCACTTACGATCTGGGGCATTCCCATGCCGCGAACACCCACGCCCGCACCGCCCTGCACTGCGCCGAGATGTCCGGCCACACCCCGATTCGGGTCTTCATCCGCCGCGTGCAGTCCAACATCGCCTTCTCGGACAGGCGCTACGACGAGGCCGCCCAACTCATGGAAGCCGCCCGGCCCGATGCCACCAGCGGCACCACCCTGCTGCTCCTGACCAGCCGGATGGCCAGTATCAACGCCGCCCGCCACCGGCCCGACGAGGTCACCCGCGCCCTAGCCTTGGCCGAGACCGCCCCCACCGAGCGCACTCCCGATGAGCCCGGGGTCCTCGGTTTCGATCCCGCCAATGCTGCCAGGAGCGCCGGTGACGCCCACTATGGTCTTGGCGGCGCCGAGCATCTGGATGCTGCCGTGGACTGGGCACGCATCGCTCTGGATGCGCACAGTGCCGAGGCTCAGCCCAAACCTACGTACATCGCTTGCGCTCGATTCATTCTCGCGCATGCCTACCTGGGCAAAGAGGATCTTGAGGCGGTCAGGGAACATCTTGCCCCAGTCCTGCACACCATCGGCCCCGAGTACCGCACCGTCCCGATCATCGGCCGGGCTCGCTCTCTGCACACCCTGCTCGCTCAGCGCACCGACCTCACCTCCCCAACCCTGACCACCCTGCGCGACGACCTCGCCGGATTCATCACCCACCCCGCCCCCACCCCACCACAACTCGAACCAGGCACACCCACCTGACACTCTGGGCCAGAACGGGAAAATGCCGATGCCTGACCCGCTGATGCCTTTCACCAACCGGTTTCCGTTGTCGCCGAGCGAGGGGCGGCTCACGCCCAGCTCGGCGCCGCCGTCAGGGCTATCTACCCGCACCCCGACTCCCGGCACCGGTGGCCACTTCCGCTGTGACCAGCCTGCTACAGCTTGATGACCTCCAGGCCGGGCACGTCGTCGTAGTCGTCGTCCTGGGTGGCGACCGACAGCCCGTGGGCGATCGCGGTCGCCGCGATCCACGAGTCGTTCAGTTCGGGCTATAACGCCAACGATGCTGGAAGCGTGGGCGCCGAGCGTGGATCAGTCGTTGACGATTTCGAGGCGGGGGAACACGGGGCTGGGGTCGGCCACTGTCGTACGGCCATTGCCGCATTGCTCGGCGATGCGGCTGGCGAAGGTGGGCAGCAACGGCTGGAGATGTTGGGCAAGGTCTCGGCAGGTGGTGACCAGCTCGGCGAGCACCGCGTCCAGAGCACTGCTGTCGGCGTGGTCGGTGCGTTCGGCCTTGGCCAGTTCCCACGGGCGGGCGGCTTCGACGTAGCGGTTGCCCTCGTCACCGATCCTCAGAACTGCTTCGGTGGCACGCCGGAAGTCGAACTCCGTGAGCGCACGGTCGATGGCTGGGGCGGTCTTGGATCGGGCGGCGCGCAGATCGTCCGCGGCGGGGTTGTCCGCTGCGAGGTCGGGGATGACGCCCTGGCGGTAGCGCTGGACCATGGAGACGCTGCGGTTGACGAGGTTGCCGATGTTGTGGGCCAGGTCCTCATTAGCGCGGGCGACGAGGCGCTCGGCGGTGTAGTCGGTGTCTCCGGCGCGGGCGACGTCACGCAGCATCCACCAGCGCACGGCGTCGGTGCCGTACGCACCAGCGATGTCGGTAGGGTCCTCGGCGTTGCCAGCTGACTTGCTGATCTTCTGGCCACCAGCGGTCAGGTACTCGTGCACGAAGATGGTGTCGGGCAGCCGGACTCCGGCGGAGAGCAGCATGGCGGGCCAGTAGACCGCGTGGAATCGGATGATGCCTTTGCCGATGACATGCACGCGCTCGTCGGCATCGTCCCACCAGTATCGGAAACTCTCTTCGTCGGTGCCGTAGCCGGGTCCGGTGATGTAGTTGATCAGCGCGTCGAACCACACGTAAATGACCTGATCGGGGTCACCCGGCACGGGGATGCCCCAGCCGCGGGCGCGGGTCATGCTGCGCGAGCAACTGAAGTCCGCCAGCCCGCTGCCGATGAACGACAGGACTTCGTTCTTGCGGGACGCGGGTTCGATGCGCAGTGTGTCGCTGGCGATCAGGTCATGGAGCTGTTGCTGGTAGGAGCTGAGCCGGAAGAACCAGTTGTTCTCTTCGACCATCTCGGGCACGGTCCCGTGCTCGGGGCAACGTCCGTCGGTCAGCTCGTCGGGTGGGTAGAACAGCTCGCACCCCAGGCAGTACAGCCCGGCGTAGGACTTGCGGTAGAAGTCGCCACGCTCGGCACAGGCCGCCCAGAACTTGTCCACACCGGGTTTGTGGCGGGGGTCGGAGCTGGTCTTGATGAAGTCGTCGAAAGACAGCTCAAGAACGTTGCGCAGCGCCAGGAAGCCTTGGGCGACGCGGTCGACGTACTCGGCCGGTGAGACGCCGGCGGCCTCGGCGCCCTGCACGTTCTTGAGCGCGTTGTCGTCGGTGCCGGTCTGAAACCGGACCTCGTCGCCGCGCTGGCGGCGGTGCCGGGCGAGCACATCAGTCTCGACCAACTCCAAAGCGTGCCCGACGTGCGGCCTGCCGTTCACGTAGGGGATGGCCGTCGTCACGGTGTAGCGACTCATCGCAAACCCTTTCCGCCCGTGTCGGCGACCACCCCTGAGTGAGGAGGCTCCGCACGGGCCTCCTCGCTGGTCTGTCAGGACATGCCGAGGTGGCCGACCACCATCATTCGGCCACGCATCACCTCAGCAGCACACGATTTCGGCACGCGGCGAATCGTACACTGCAAGCCCTTTGTCGAGGCGTGACGGCTTGCATACTCTGCGTATAGAATCCAGCGAAGTCAGCTTCGAGAAGCTCCCAGACGGTTTGGGATCCGCGCACCATCGTGCTGATGTGCTGCGACCGGGCCGTCGTCATGGCCTCACGAGAGACCGATGGTGCCCTACAGTTTGATGACCTCCAGGCCGGGCACATCGTCGTAGTCGTCGTCCTGGGTGGCGACCGACAGCCCGTGGGCGATTGCGGTCGCCGCGATCCACGAATCGTTCGGTGGCATCTTCCGGCCCACCGCTCGTAGCGCGATCCGCAGCTCCGCCCACGCGATGGCCACCGGATCGTCCACCGGTAGGGGATTGAATGACAAAGCCCGGGTCAGCGTGCGCAGCCTGAGCGCGCGCACGGCATCGTCCGAGGCTGCCAGGACACCCGTGCGTAGCTCACCGACGGTTATCATCGATACCGCGATCGACGAGGGTAGCGCCTGGCGGAGCGGCCTTTCCTGCTCGATGGCGACGAACAGCGAGGTGTCAGCGACCGAGGCACGAGTCACCGTCGCGCCGCCCTCTCCCACGGGTCTTCGATGTCATCAGTTGTCTCCGGCAGCATCTCGCGAAGATCATCCAGCAGGCCTGGATCGGCGGCGGAGTCCGCCATCATTGCCTGGAACTCATCCCACGGGATAAAGCGTCGTCGCCGGGGAAACGGAATGAGCTGCGCCACCGGCCGGCCGCTGACGGTCACAGTAAAATGCTCGCCGTCCTCGACGCGGCGCAACACGGCGCTGGTGTCGTTTCGCAGCTGGCGCAAGGGGATCTCAGTCATCCCAGCAGTGTAGCTCTTCTGCTACAGCTCTAGGTGCCGGCCGCGAGGGGGTCGTCAGCTTTCCCCCGAGGTCACGGCAGGGCCAGCGTCCAGCACGGCGAAGTCGGCGGCCACCCGCCCGGCGTGCCAGCCTGCGGCATTGCCGACGCTGTAGGAGCGGGACACCAAGTCCGGGTACAGCGCCGCGGTCAGCTCGTCCACCACACGCTCCCTGGCGGCCAGCACCGGCAGTAGCCGCGCCTGATCGGACACCGCGGCGGCGCTCTCATCCCGCGCGGTGGTCAACCGTTCGCGGATCCGGGTCGCGTAGGAAATCAGGAACGACTGACGGAACGAGCGGGTCCTGGACTGCCCGGTCCGGCTGATCTGGCTGCCCGCGGACACCATCGCCCTGGTCGCCTGGACCAGCAGCGAGGTACTGAGCAGCTCGACGATCTCCAAGTCGACCTCGTCGCCGATCACGGTGGTGAACCCGAGTTTTTCCGAAAGCACCGTCCGGCACCGGTTCGCCTCGGCCACCGCGCCCACCAGCATCGACTTGGCTGCCACATAGGGGCTGTCCAGCCACAGTCTGCGGGCGGCGGCGGGCTCCGGACCAGCACCCGGCTCGGCATCCACGACGATCCGCTCCAGGGAGTAGCGGCTCATCAGCTCCTGAGCCTTGGCCGAAAGTGCCTCCGCCTCCTCGGGGAAGGTGGTCGACTCTGCCTTCGCCAGCAACCCCCGGACCCGGGCCAGCACCTTCTGGTCGACGCCCCGGCGCGGCCGATGGGTAGGCGCGGAGCCGGGCGGCGGCATGATCGTCGGCACCCTGGGCAGCGACATCAGCAGCTCAATCACGTTGATCACCGTTGCCAGCGCGTCCGAGAGACTCCGGCCGTGGCGGCGGGCCCACTGCGTCAGGTGAGCTTGGTCTGGCTCCCACCACACCGTCACCTCGACCTGCTGCAGCTGGTCGCGCCAGCGCTCGTGCAATCCGGCTGCGGCGTAGCGCTGTGACTCCTCGGCGATCGCATCGACGGTGTAGCCGGCCGCCGACGTGTCCAGTCGCCTTCTGGTGATCTGGTACAAGTCTTCGGGTGACCAGCCATTTGTCCAGAGCGCCCCAATCATCGGCAACACGGCGCAGCGAGCCGCCGCCGCAAGCATGCCGGGCTGGTCAGCGAACAGTTCGCCCAGCTCGCGGGCGAGCCGCGAGCCGGCGTCCGGATCGCCTGCCCACTGCGCTTGGGCCGCGCTGAGCAGCATCGTGGAGATCATCTCTGGGGAGTACTTCGGCTCGGTGGCCTGCTCGGCCCACCAGCCAGCACCGGTGGTTCCCGATCCGGTGCCCCGCGTTCCTACGAAGACCCGGCGGGAGGCCCGCCGGTGGGCCTTCGCCGCACGCCGCTCCCGGTTCCCGTTCCGTTTTGCCATCTCATCACCTCGTCATCCGAACAACCTCGGTCGGCCCGCAGTATCGGGCCTCACCCTGACATTCCGGCGGACCGACACAGTTACTGCGAAACCCCACGCCGCAGAGGAGTACCTGCCTACGCTGACCCCCCGGCTGGGACACAGCCATGGGGGACACGCTACGAGGAGGAGTGGATGACGGCCACCGTAACGGCCGAGGACCTGCGCCGTCGGGTCGACGACCTGCTGGCGGCGCACGACCCGGCCAGCACTGCCCCGCTGGACTTTCTCCGGGCCCGCTTCGACGCCGGCCTGGCCTGGGTGCACTACCCCGCCGGGCTGGGCGGGTGCAGCGCGCCGCGCGCGCTGCAGGACGTGGTGGACGCCGCACTGGACGCGGCAGGCGCGCCGGACAACAACCCGCGCCGCAACGTCATCGGCCTCGGCATGGCGGGCCCGACGATCCTGCGGTTCGGCACGCCCGAGCAGCAGCAGCGCTTCCTGCGCCCACTGTGGACCGGGCAGGAGATCTGGTGCCAGCTGTTCAGCGAACCCGGCGCGGGATCGGATCTCGCGGCGCTGGCCACCCGCGCGATCCGCGAAAGTGACGGCTGGGTGGTCGACGGGCAGAAGGTGTGGACGTCCCTGGCGCACCAGGCCCGGTGGGCCCTGCTGGTCGCCCGCACCGACCCCGACGTGCCCAAGCACCGCGGCCTGAGCTATTTCGTGCTCGACATGCACCAGCCGGGCGTGCAGGTGCGCCCGCTGCGGCAGATCACCGGTGAGGCCGAGTTCAACGAGGTCTTCCTGACCGGCGCCCGGATTCCGGACGCCGACCGCCTCGGCGAGGTGGGGGATGGCTGGCAGGTCGCGCTCACCACCCTGATGAACGAGCGGGTGGCCATCGGCGCCGACACCACCGCCAGGGAGTCCGGCATCGTCGGATCCGTCGCCCAGACCTGGCGACAGCGCCCTGAACTGCGCAGACCGAGCCTGCACGACCGGTTGCTCCGGCTGTGGGTGGCTGGCGAAGCGGCCCGGCTCACCGCGGAACGGTCCCGCCAGCAGCTCGCGGCAGGCAACCCCGGCCCGGAGGGCTCGGCCTCCAAGCTGGCCTTGGCCACCTTGAACCAGACCGCCTCCGGGCTGGAGCTGGAGCTGCTCGGCGAACAAGCCCTACGCTACGACGACTGGACGGCGCGGCGCCCCGCCGAGGGTGACGTGGGCAGCCGCGGCCCTGGTTACCGGTACCTGCGAGCCAAGGGCAACTCCATTGAGGGTGGCACCTCGGAGGTACTCCGCAACATCATCGCCGAGCGGGTGCTCGGGTTGCCGCCGGAACCCCGGACCGACAAGGACCTGCCGTGGAAAGAGCTGCCCAGGTGAGCCAGCCGACGACCCCGCCACCGACGACCCCGCGTGACCTGCTCTACAGCACCGTCGAGGACGATCTGCGGGCCAGCGTCCGCAAGCTGCTCACCGACCGCAGCGGTCCTGCGGCCGTGCTGGCCCGGTGTGAATCCGCCGAGCCCTACGACCTGGCGCTGTGGCAGACCATGGCCACCCAGCTGGGGCTGACCGGCCTGTTGATCCCTGAGGAGCTCGGCGGAGCAGGGGCCGGAGCCCGCGAAGTGGCGGTGGTGGCCGAGGAGCTGGGCCGCTCGGTGGCTCCGGTGCCGTTCCTGGGCAGCGCGGTGCTGGCCAGCGCCACGTTGCTGGCCTGCCCCCAACCCGGCGCCCTGCTTGGTGCGCTGGCCGCGGGCGAGCGCACCGCGACGCTGGCAGTCCCGCTGTCCACCGCCCCGGGTGCTGCGTTCCCCGTGACGGTGCGGGCCCAGGCCGGGGCCCTGCACGGCCGGGTGACCAGCGTGGTCGATCTCGACGTCGCCGACGTGGTGCTTGTCCCCGCGCACGATGCCCAAGGGCCTGCGATTTACGCGATCGATCTGCCAGCGGACGGCGCACGACCCGAGCCCGTGATCCCGCTGGATCTCACTAGGCGAATCACCGATCTGGCCCTGGACGGCGCACCGGGCAGACGAGTCGCGACCGGGGCAGACGCGGTGGCGGCGCTGCACGCCGGGCTGCGCACCGGGGCGGGCTTGCTCGCCTCCGAACAGGCCGGGCTGGCGCAGTGGTGTCTGGAGTCCACGGTGGAATTCACCCGCACCCGCTACCAGTTCGGTCGTCCGATCGGCTCGTTCCAGGCGCTCAAGCACCGGATGGCCGACATGTGGGCGGAAGCCACCAGCGCCAGGGCGGTGGCCCGCGCCGCGGCTGATGCCCTGGCCACCGGTGCCGAGGACACCGCACTACTCGTCGCAGTCGCCGGGGCGCACTGCTCGGACGTCGCGGTGCACGCCGCCGAGGAGTGCCTGCAGCTGCACGGCGGCATCGGAATGACCTGGGAGCACCCCCTGCACCTGTACCTGGCCCGCGCGAAGACCTCCCAGATCGCCCTCGGCACCCCCGACCAGCACCGCACCACCCTGGCCGCCCTAGTAGATCTTCCTCCCGGCCAGGGCAAGCAGCCTGCACAAGACACGCAGCCGCGCTAGCTGCGACGCCATAACGGCGTCGCAGCGAGCGCGGGGGGGTGGGGCGCGGGCCGGGCCGACCTGGTGGGCCTGTGGCGCGTTGGGGTCCAACCCGCGGCC
>JBQTGW010000112.1:0-9436 GCA_052390495.1 Pseudonocardiales bacterium | reverse complement strand
GGTTCATGAGTGGGGACTCGGTCGATCAGGGCTCTGATCACGTGGTCGACGATCAGGGTGCCGTAGACGAACAAGTCACCGATTGCCGCCGATGGCTGGTCCGGCTGGCCAGAGTGCGCGGAGTTCGCTCGGGTCAAGCGGGCGCTTATAGGCTTCATGAAGTACCTCCGCCGCGCGTGTACCGCCGGCCTCGTGAAGGTTGACGAACCAATCAATGCCAGCGGGGTATGCCCACAGATATGTGCGGAGCTGCGGATTTAGGCTGCGGTCGGATAGGTCACGCGCGATGACGGCGCCGCTCCAGAAGGGCGCCCATCGGAGCGCATGGTCGCGACACACAGTGGCAGGTTCACCATTATTGATGAGTACGTGCAACTCGGCTCGGACCAGTTGGAGATAGTGGTCGAGGCGAACACGAGCACGGACCAGCTCGTTGTCCGGATCGGCAATGAGCGGGAGGATTTGGCCTAGCCCTTCGAAGAGAACCTGGTGAGGACAATGAACGCAGAGCAACCGCGGCCAGTCGACCTCGTGCGACTCCGCATAATCTGCGAGGCTGGCGTACTGGAGCGCGTGGCCGAGGACCTCGTGGAGCGCAAAACGGTAGGCGTCGTTTGAGGTGAATGATGCGTTAGCCAGGTTGATTCGCAGGCGCGCATCACGGCCAGCACCGTCTAGCCAGTACGACCAGTAGGCGTCGACTTTGACATTTTCGATCGACAGATTGAATTTAGCGCTTGTGCCGGTCAGTTTACGAACTGTGGGTTCGAACTTGTCGGCGAACTCACGGATTGCCGCGCTGGGGTCTTCTGCACTGGAGTCTGCTACGGGAGAAGAGTTCTCTTCAAGTTCGCGGAGGTGGCGCCAGGTATCAGTATCCCAAGCAATACTGAGAGAGCCGAGCGCCGAGCGGGCTAGGTCACCGCGATGGTAGACGTAATCGGGTGACCAGCCACGGGCGCTGCATCGCTGGGTGCGCTGGACGTAATCGTCCAAGGTAGTCTGCTCGCCGAGCAGCGCGCGAAGGTATGTCGTGTGCGCGTCAAGTTGGTCTGCGAGCGCAGTGTCGTCGTCGGCTTGACTACGGAGCTCGACTAACTCGTCCAGGGCGATGAACCGGTCGGGATAGGGATCTACTGGCTGATTGGGCGGTGCACAGTCGTAGTCGATGACCGGAGCGGCACCCTGAGCCTCTTCGAATGCGTGCCAGCGCCGGATGGCGTGCTCAACGTGGTCACGAAACTGCATGACTCACCTCCCAGCGCACTGTGACGGCCTGGCCCGGCTGGAGGTGCTTCCGGATGACTGTGATGAGGGCGCCGCCGTCTTCGTCGCTACAGACCAGATCCTCGATGGCCGAAATCTCGGAACCGTCGATCCGCTCTTCGATTGCAGTGCAATTGAACAACATAGTGACCCCGCGGTGCCGAATATTCAAAATGAAATGCCGGGTATGGCGAGGTATGGACTGGCGCCAGTAGTGGTCGTGAACGAAGCGGCCACCCCGTGAGGCGTAGGAAATCGTCGCGACCTCTCCTGGCTCGATCGCTGGCGAGAACTGACACGCGAACTTGGACATGTTCGCCGTATCGTGAATCCGCTGGATATAGACTTTGCGGTCACTGCTGGGGCAGGGTTCGATCTTCAGGGGACCGGACGTCGTCTCGAACCACTGTTCACGCGTCATGCGTTTCATGGGCCGGTTGGTCAGGTTCACGACCTGGTGACAGTAGGTCACCGACGCCCAGCCGTCGGTGTCGATGTCGATCGAACACTCCATCTTGAAGTCCACGAGATTGCCAGCGAGCTTTCCCAGTTCAGCGATCTCAGCCTCGGACAAGCCCGTACTGCTACCGAGAATCACGACCGGTCGGGCGATATGTCCAGAAGTATCGGTGGCCGACTCTGCGTCGTGCTCGGCGGGGGCGAACATCTGGGCCACGGTGATTCCGGGGAACATTGCTTCGAGTACTTGGCAGTGGCGTGGGTATGGCAGGCCCTTCAGGTCGCCTGCTTGCCAGCGGTGCAGTTGCGCGCGGCTCGGATAGCTTCCGACCAGACTCTCGTCGATCGCTTGGGCGGCCTTGTTGTACTGCATGCAGAACGTGCTGTACGTCTGCCAGTGCTTCTGCCGGAGCAGGTTCTTGAGCGCGACCGGCTCGGCCACGGCGACCCCCTCTCATTGGTCTGTCGAGGTACGACCCTACGGAAGAAGAGACACAGAAGCAACAGGGCGAAGAACGGAAATTTTGGATGTGACACCAGCGCCGTTGCGCCGCAACGCCCACTCCGCAGATCGTTCGTCCGCACCCCCGAGAACGGGAGGAGCGTGACTGAATAGGAGGGGGTTGTGATGGGCGGTGTCTCGCTCGGGTGGCCGTGGTTACGCCACCACCGAAAGCCCGCTAAGCACCGGCGGGACCGTACCCGTCCGGCCGGCACCGGCCGCAGGCACCCGAAGACCGGGCTTGCCGTTGCCGCACCACACGTCATAAAGATGATCGACACCTGCACGGTGGTCGCGCACCTGGTCACCGATGAAGCGATGGCCGCTGGTCGCCGTGCCGGGCGTTATGTCGGACTATGCGGGGCCGTAGTACTGCCCGGCAGCCTCAAAGAGGACACCAACCGGTCCTGCTCGTTGTGCTGGCAGCGGATGGCAACCCGGTGATCCCGGTGAACGAGAGCCCCGACCTCGTGATCGCCATGCGCCTGCTCGACTATGCCAAGCTGCGCGGTTTCCAGTTCCAGCGCGTTGCCAAAGGCCCGGACGGCGCACTGCTGGGCACTCGACACACGGGCTACTGGACCGACACGCTCTACATCGACGGGTTCAGCTGCAACTGCTACGCGCTGCGGGAGCGCACTACCTCATTAGTCGTCCCGAGCAATGCTCTGGTGGAACGCCGCGCCACCGGAGACGCCCTCAACGTCCTCAACGCGGTGCTCACGTGGGAGACGGCGTGAGCCGCCGCTCGCTGGCGCAGCGGATCACCATCACACACACTGGGCAAACCCGGTATACGACTTTGCGCGAACGGCGCTGCTGCAACCAGTTCGCCGATCCCTGACCCGGGCGGCCGTTAGTCGAGCGCCCCTCAGCGCTACCAGCTCCTGGCGGTCGGCCGTGCCTTTCGCCGACCCGAAACGGCGAAAGGAACTCTCGCCCCCCGGTGACGTCGCCGGGGGGCGAGAGTCAACAGGTCTACACCCGGCTCCTGAGGTCAAGCGATCAGATCGAAGTTGCACCTGGCGCGGAGATCACCGGTCATCTGGGTGGGCTAGCTAACGCGGTGCTCGGCTCAGGGTTGGAGGAGGACCTTGACGGCGCCGTTTCGCTTTTTCTGGAACATCTCGTAGCCTTCGGGCGCTTGGTGCAACGGTAGTTTGTGGGTCGCGAAGCCCTCCACGCCGAGCGGGTCACCATCGGTGAGTAACGGCATGATGTCATCCACCCAGCGCTTGACGTTGGCCTGCCCCATCCGCAGCTGGATCTGCTTATCGAACATGGTCAGCAGCGGCAGCGGATCGGTCATCCCGCCGTACACCCCGATCACCGAGATCGTGCCGCCCCGACGCACGATGTCGATCGCGTGGTATAGCGCGTTCAGCCGGTCCACACCTGCCCGCTGCATCAGCGCGGCAGCCAACGACTTCGGGAGCACGGTGGTCACCTGCTGAGCGATCTTCGCACCGGATGATCCATGCGCTTCCATGCCGACGGCGTCGATCACCGCGTCCGGCCCCCGCCCCTCGGTCATCCCACGGATGACGTCGCCAAGGTTCTTCTCGTGATCGCGTAGGTCGAGTGTCTCCACACCGAAAAGCCGAGCCCGTGCCAGGCGCTCGGGTACCAGGTCGACGCCGATCACCTGCCCGGCGCCGTGGTGGCGCGCGATTCGTGCTGCCATGTCCCCGATCGGACCCAGGCCGAGTACGACGACGCTCCCGCCCTTTGGAATCCCGGCATACTCCACCGCCTGCCATGCGGTGGGCAGCACATCGGACAGGTAAACAAAGCGCTCATCAGGTGGGCCATCGGGCACCGGAATCGGTAGCGTGTTGCCGAAGGGAACCCGCAGATACTCGGCCTGCCCGCCCGGTACCTGCCCGTAGAGCTTGGTGTAGCCGAAAAGTGCGGCCCCCATGCCCTGGTCGCGGACCTGGGTCGTCTCGCACTGTGAATGCAGCCCCTGCCCGCACATGAAACAGCTACCGCAGGAAATGTTGAACGGGATCACCACCCGCTGCCCAGCGCGGATCTCGGTCACGTCGCTGCCGACCTCCTCGACCACCCCCATCGGTTCGTGACCGAGAATGTCGCCCTCTTCCAGGAACGGGGCCATCACCTCGTAGAGGTGCAGGTCCGACCCGCAGATCCCGGTCGAGGTGATGCGCACGATCACGTCAGTCGGATCCTTGATCTTCGGATCGGGCACCGTGTCAACGCGGACGTCGCGCTTGCCGTGCCAGGTCACTGCCTTCATGCCGCCTCCTCCATGCGAGAGCATCTACCTCCCGCATCCCCGGAATCGCGACGGCCCAAACGTCACCGAGGTTGGCGACCTCGCTCAGGACGGGAAGCTCTTCGCTGCGGCCGAGAACGTCTCGTTCTCGTAGCCCATCGTGAGCAGCTCGGCACGGACCCGCACGCGCTCGGTGACGATCGGCAGGAAGCGGGCCAAACGACGACGCAGTCCGGTCAGGCGATCAGATCGAAGGTGCACCTAGGGCCGGGAGCCTCGGTCATTTTGACATCGCAGGTGATCAACGAGCAGTCGAGACGTTCGGCGAGCGCTACGTAGGCGGCGTCATAGGCAGTGACGTTGTCGCGTAACTGCCAGATCCGGTCCAGCAGGGGCGCCAGCGGAATGCGCCGGATTGGAAAGCCAGCCAGATGGCGAAGCGCGTCCGGCACTACCAGCGTGAGCACCGGATTGCCGCGTGCCATATTGCGTAGGGCTGACACCACCTCGACGTCAAGATGAGCAGGCGCGAAGAAAGTGTATCCCGCCGATAACTGAGCCGTGACGCGCGGCCATCTCGGATCGTCGGCCGCGTAGAACACGGCGAGAGCGGACGCGTCCACCACCGTCAGACTCACGACGCTTCACGAACCTCGCGGATCGCGGCCACGGCATCGTCGAGAGTGACTCCCGTGCCACGTGGCCGCTCGTAGGACGACAGGTACTCGCCGAGCGTGAGCACCCGCGCGACCTCGGAAAGTCGGTCCACCACAAAGGCGTTCAACGACTGGCGGTTCGTCTCGGCGGCTTCCGCGAGCGCTTCGTACACGTCGTCAGGCACCTCACGGAGATTCACACGTTTCATGGTGCCAGTATGGCACCACTGGCTGACCTCAGCGATTTGGGGCGGTCAGGGCGGGAAGCTGCAGGCGGTGGCGAGGAACGCGGTGTTTTCGGCTGGGTCCCCGATGGTGACCCGGGCACCGTCGCCGACAAACGGGCGGACTACGACCTTGTGCGCCAGGCAGTGGTCGTTGAAGGCGGCGGTCCGCTCGCCCAGGGGCAGCCAGACGAAGTTGGCTTGCGACGGCGGCACCTCGTAGCCCATCGCGAGCAGCTCGGCGCGGACCAGGCCCCGCTCGGCGGCGATCGCCCGGCAGCGGGCCAGCAGCTCATCGGCGACCTCAAGGCTGGCCAGCGCAGCGACCTGGGCCAGCGAGTTGACGCTGAACGGCACGTACACCTTGCGCAGCGCGGTGACGACGTACTCCGGTGCCACGCAGTATCCGATCCGCAGGCCGGCCAGCCCGTAAGCCTTGGAGAACGTCCGCAGCACCACCAGATTGTCCCGGCCCAGCGCCTTGTCCCGGCCCAGCGCCTTGTCCCGGCCCAGCGCCACTCCGTCGGGCACCTCGGGATCGGTGACGAACTCGTGGTATGCCTCGTCGAGGGCGACCAGGACACCGTCGGGGACCGCGTCAAGGAACGCGACCAACTCGGCACGTGACACAGTCGTGCCGGTGGGGTTGTTGGGGTTGCAGACGAACACCAGCCGGGTCGCCGGGGTGATCGCGTCGAGCATGGCGGGCAGGTCGTGGGTGTGGTCCGGGCGCAGCGGCACCATCCGGTGGCGCATCCCGGCTACCTGGGCGAGCAGCGGGTATGCCTCGAACGAGCGCCAGGCGAAGAGCACCTCGTCGTCGCGCCCGCAGGTGGCCGCCACCAGCTGCTGACACAGCATCACCGACCCGGCGCCGACCGCAAGCTGCGCCTGCGGCACGTCCAACCGATCTGCGAGCCGCTCCAGCAGCGCGGTCACGCCGTTGTCCGGGTAGCGGTTGATCTCGGCAGCGGCGGCGGCGATCGCCGCGACGACGCTGGGCAACGGACCCGCGGATACTTCGTTGCTGGCCAGCTTGATCGCTCCCGGGAGGCTGCGACCGGGGATGTAGACGGGCAACGACTCAAGGTCGGCCCTGATGCGCGCGGGCATCGCGGCCCCTCCTCGCCGTGTCGTGCTTGCTCCTTGGGTGGACTCCTACCCTAACCACCGGCACCCGCAGCATCTGATCACCCGCTCGGCGCCGTTCTGGGCCGTTTGGGTGACTAAGCATGCTTTGTGGTAGCACGTTGGGCGTCGTCTGGTGGTTGGGTGTGCCCATGACAGGCAGTTCCCCGCAGCAGATCCCGATCTTCGACGATAGCGAATTCCGGTGCACCGTCGCTGAACCGGAATCGGTAATCCTGGGTGGCATCGTCGTCTTTCATGAGGCCCGCGGCGTCACCGCTGCGGTCCGGCAGCTGGCCGAAGGGCTGGCCCGCGAGGGTTGGCTGGCCGTGGTCCCCCACCTCTACCACCGGAGCACGGCCGACGAACTGCCCGAAGACGCCTCCAGACACCTTGCGCGGCTGTCCACCGCCGCCATACTCACCGACACCGACGTCGCCCTGCGCTGGCTCGCGGCTCGGGGGGTGGCTGGGGATCGGACGGGCCTGGCGGGTTTCGGGCTGGGGGGCACGGTGGCACTCATTGTCGCGGCCCGCCGCGATGTCGGGGCTGCGGTGACCATCGCCGGGATCGGCATCATGGCGCCGGCGTCACCGGCGCTTCCCGCGTTGGTCGAAGTGGCTCCCGAGCTGCGCTGCCCGTGGCTGGGGGTCTACGGCGCGGACGATCTGCCGCGCGATGAGGTGCACAAGCTCCAACATGCGGTCTCCTCCGCCCAGGTGGCTACCGATCTGGTGCATTTCACCGACCGGCGGACCGATCAGGCCACCGCCATCGAGGCCTGGACCCGCACACTGAACTGGTTCGACTCGCACTTACGGTGAACCGGCATTTACGGTGCACCGGCACCTGCGCCAAGAGTCCCAGCATGGGATAGGAACGGGATATGAGCCAGCCTCGGATCCTGTGGCAACCGGACCCCGCGACCATCGCCCGATCCCGGATAGCCGCTTTCCGGGAGTGGCTGGCCTCGGCACGAGGGGTGCAGCTGGCCGACTACGACGCGCTGTGGCGCTGGTCAGTGACCGATGTGGAGCGGTTCTGGGGGGCGTTCGCGCAGTTCGCCGGGGTCCGGTTCGACGCGAAGCCGCAGCGGGTACTCGCGCACGCCTCAATGCCGACCGACCCGGCTACGCCGCAATGGTTCCCCGGCTCGACGCTGAACTACGCCGAGCATGCCCTGCTGGTAGGGCCCGGCAAGGGTGACAACGACCTGGCGGTGATCTATCGCCGCGAGGATGGCCTGCGGGAACAGCTCAGCTACGGCCGGTTGCGGCAGCGGGTGGCCGCGGCCCGGTCGGCGCTGATGGCGCTGGGGGTCCGCCGGGGGGACCGGGTGGCCGCACTGGCCCCGAACTCGCCGGACGCCCTGGTGGCCTTCCTCGCGACGGCGAGCCTGGGGGCGATCTGGTCGTCCTGTTCGCCGGACTTCGGGCCGCGCGCCATCGCCGACCGGTTCATCCAGATCGCGCCCACCGTGCTGCTCACGGTGGACGACTACGTCTACGGCGGCAAGCCCTACGACATCCGTTCGACGGTGGATTCCCTGCGGGCACAGCTCCCGGTCGTGCCGCCGACGCGGTGGCGGGACCTGCTCGCTGAGCACGCGGGCGCGGCGTTGACCTTCGAGGCCGTCGACTTCGGCCATCCCCTGTGGGTGCTCTACTCCTCGGGCACCACCGGAGCGCCCAAGGCCATCGTGCAGGGCCACGGCGGGATCGTGGTGGAGCACCTGAAGATGCTGGCGTTGCAGTCCGACCTAGGGCCGGGTGATCGGTTCTTCTGGTTCACCACCACCGGCTGGATGATGTGGAATTACCTGGTCAGCGGCCTGCTGGTCGGTGCAACGATCGTGCTCTACGACGGCAGTCCGGCGCACCCGGATCTCGGCGCCCTGTGGCGGCTGGCCGAGCAGGAGCGCCTCAGCTACCTCGGCACGTCCGCGCCGTTCGTCCAGTCGTGTCTGAAGGCCGGCCTGCACCCAGGCCAAGATCACGACCTCGCCGCGCTGCGGGCGATCGGCTCGACGGGAGCGCCGCTGTCGCCCGAGGGCTTCCGGTGGATCGCTGAGGAGGTGAGCCCCGAGGTGCAGATCTGCTCGGTGTCCGGGGGGACCGACCTGTGCACCGCCTTCGTCTGCGCCGCACCGGACGTTCCGGTCTGGGAGGGCGAGATCTCCTGCCGCGCGCTGGGCGCCGCCGTAGTCGCCCTGGACGATTCGGGCGCGGAGCTGATCGACGAGGTGGGCGAGCTGGTGATCACCCAGCCAATGCCGTCGATGCCGCTGTTCTTCTGGAACGACCAGGACGGCGCGCGGCTGCGCGAAGCTTACTTCGACATGTACCCGGGCCGGTGGCGCCACGGTGACTGGATCCGGATCACCCCTCGCGGCTCATGCGTCATCTACGGCCGCTCCGACGCCACGCTGAACCGGGGCGGCGTGCGGATGGGCACAGCAGAGTTCTACGCCGTGGTCGAGGCCCTCGACGAGGTACTCGACTCGCTAGTGATCGACACCTCCGGCGCCGGGCAGGAGGGCGAGCTGCTCTGCTTCCTGGTCCTGGCCCCCGGCTCATCCCTGCCCGACGTGGAACCGCGGCTGCGCGCCGCGCTACGCGCCCAGCTCTCCCCCCGGCACGTGCCCAACCGCTTCCTCGTCATCGACGAGGTACCCCGCACCCTCAACGGCAAGAAGTGCGAAGTGCCGGTTAAGAAGATCCTGGCGGGGGCGGATCCGGCGACGGTTGTTAACCCGGGGGCTTTGCGTAACCCGGACGCGTTGTTGGCGCTTCGCGCCCTGTGAGTGGCGATGGTGGCTAGGGCGACTGTCATGTCTCTGGTGATGTGTCAAGGGTTCGTCTCAGGTGATGTGTCGCGGTGTGTGATCTTGTTGGGGGTGGGTGGTCATGCTGCGGGGAGTTGGTGGAGCTGGCCTTGGTAGCGGCGGTCGGGGTTGAGCACG